>JBILBZ010000070.1:0-7590 GCA_044353425.1 Ilumatobacteraceae bacterium
GCTTCTTCAGCGCGTCAATCACTGGCATCCAGGTTTCTGGGTCTGCCTTGTATGGCGCATAGAAGCTGATGCGGTCAATGACGTCGCTGTAGCGACGGCCAAGTTCTGGTGCGACCTTGTCTGGCTCACCCACAACAGCGAATGTGTTGAGAATTTCATCGGTGATGAGGTTGCCCATCTCGACCCATTTGCCTGTCTTCGACAATGTGTTGAGTTCGTCCTGCAATCCACCCCAGCCATGTGCCTCGAGAACTCCGCGATACGCAGGTGTCGAACCGTAGAACGCAATCTGTTGGCGCGTGCCATCTGCCGCTGTCTTCATTTGTTCCTCTGTGGTTCCGGTGACAACAAATGAAGGCCCAACAATCTCGAAGCCTTCCATTGTCTTGCCAGCCTTTGCACGACCACGTGCGAGCGCAGGAATCGTGACTTCGCGGAGGTACTTCTCAGTGGTGAAACCGTGGCACAAGAATCCGTCGCACACTTCGCCAGCAACTTCGGTCATCAGTTCACCCACGCCTGCAAGGAAAATCTTTGGCGGACCAAAAGGAGAAATCTCTTTTGCATCAGGTGTGAAGAACGGTGTCATCAACGTGTGCGTGTAGAAGTCGCCACGGAAGTCAAGCTTCGTGCCGTTCTCCCAGCAATCCCAGATTGCACGCATCGCAAGAATCATTTCGCGCATACGTGCAGCGGGGTGACTCCACTCCATCGAGAAGCGCTTTGTGATGTGAGGCTTGATCTGGCTACCAAGACCCAACATGAAGCGACCTTTTGAGTACGCCTGCAAGTCCCAGCCGATGTTGGCAAGTGTCATTGGGTTGCGAGCAAACGCAACGGCGATTGATGTGCCGAGCTCCAAAGTGCTTGTGTGTTCTGCACCGAGCAAGAGAGGAAAGAACGGGTCATGTGACGTTTCCGCTGTCCATGCGCCGGCATAGCCAGCTGCTTCTAGTTCTTTGGCTGATTGTGGAACTTTGCTCAGATCTGATCCGAGTCCGCCGTCTACCTTCATGTCACCCTCCGGGTTGCTGGTCGCGCAGGAACTGCTCAACTTCTGCTGCCAAGTCTTCCACGCTTGGGATCTCGATTGGCGTGTCCTGGTCGCCAGAAGTGGCACCGTGCATCGAGTCATAGGCCTCTTCAAGCTTGCCCAGCATCTCTGAATGATCAGGGTTATTGCTAACTAACTGATCGAGACGCTCGCGTTGCACGACTGCTTCCTGACGCAATGTGGCGGTGTCGTATGCCAAGCCTGTCTCAAGACAGAGGGCATCAATTAGGGCGGCACTGGCGGCGGGGTAGGCCATCGAAGCCACGTAATGAGGTATCTGAGCCCAGAGGCAGAAAGCCGGAATCCCAATGCGATGCATGGTGTGCTCGATGATTGCCTCAACTCCGGCCGGTGCGTCTAATGAATTCTTAGACAAAGTGAGACGTTCAATGATGGAAGGGTCTGGCGACGTTGCGGTGAGACCCACAGAGCGCGTGTGTGGAGCCCCGTATGGATACGCGCCGAGGCCAATGCACTTCGAAACATTCAGTTGCTTCGCGAGTGCGGCAACTGCTTCAGCGAATGCATTCCACGACATGTCGGGCTCAGGACCAGTGAGAAACAGAACGTCTCGCTCGTTGCCGTCGGTGCCTACTTGCATCTCGGGAAGATTCCAAGCGATCCGCGTATTCACGCCTTCGCGCAATTCCATGAATGGTCGACGTGCACGGAAATCAATGAACGTGTCGGCGTCGAATTCAATGAGAGATCGTGCGGCAGATTCATTGATCAGATGAGACATCGCAGATGATGCAGCGCCGCTCGCATCAATCCATCCGGTGAGCATGACAATCAGGGTGGGGTCGGTGAGTTCAGGCAAGACACCTTTGACACTGAAGGGGAGTCCGTTCGTACTCATGTCAGGCGCTCAAGTGTTGCGGCTGCTTTTTGTGATGCACCCTCTACTTGTAGCCGGAAAGGCTCAAGTTCTGCTGGGTCTTTTTGTCCCATTGCACCCCCGAGGTAGCGCGCGTAGACGCCTTCGAGAATGCATGCGAGTTTCCAGTAGGCAAAAGCAACATAGAAGTCAAGTTGAGAGATGTCGCGCCCGGACACTTGTGCATAGCGTCCCGCAAGGTCTGAGCGATTGAGGAAACCAGGCGCGGTGTTCACACTGTTCGCCCACGCGCTTGCTTCATCGTTCGGGCCCGTCCAATAGACCATTAACAATCCCAGATCGGCCATTGGGTCTCCGAGCGTGCAGATTTCCCAGTCGAGAACAGCGATGACATTTCCTTGTGCATCCACCATGCAATTGTCGAGGCGGTAGTCGCCATGCACCAAAGTCGCAGGTCCTTGTTCAGGAATACGTGCGAGAAGACCTTCGTACACTTGGTCAACGAGAGGAAGCTCGCGCGTGCGTTGTTCGAGAATGTTGCCGTGCCAACGCTTGAGTTGGCGACCGATGTATCCATCGTGACGACCCAATTCATCAAGGCCTGCAGCCTTCAAATCAACGGCGTGAATCGCGGCCATCGTGTCCACGATTGATTCACTCGCACGACGGCAACCGTCTGGTCCCAGGAGTGTCTCAGCAGATGCCTTTTCACGCACGACGTAGCCGTCAACAAAGGACATCACATAGAACGGTGCATCATTGACGGATTCGTCTGTGCACAAACCAAGTGCGGGCGCAACAGGAACATTGCTATTGGCAAGCCCAGCGATGATGCGATGTTCGCGGGACATGTCGTGTGCACTGGCCAAGCGATGTCCAAGTGGCGGGCGACGCAATACGTAGGAATGTCCAGCAGCATCGTCGACCTTGAAGGTGAGATTGGAATGTCCACCTGCAATCTGCGTATATGTGAACGGAGCAGTTGCTCCGGGGATGTTGGCGGTGAGCCAATTTTCCACCTTGTCGCTGATGCCATGAGGAAGAGTCACGCCTCTGAAACTACCTGTATCGTGCCCTGATGGCAGTAGACGTCACCGACGCCAGTTTTCAGACCGATGTAGTGGAGAAGTCGAAGACGACTCCGGTGTTGGTCGACTTCTGGGCACCATGGTGTGAGCCCTGCAAGACCTTGACCCCGATCCTGGAGCGCACCACCGATGCCACGGGTGGTCAGGTTGTGCTCGCCAAGGTCAATATCGATGAAAACCCTGGTCTCATGCAAGCCTTCGGCATTAAATCAGTGCCAACTGTTGTCATTTTTAAAGATGGGCAACCACTTGATGCGTTCATGGGTGGCCAACCAGAACACATGATTCAGAACTTGGTGACATCCCTCCTTCCCGACCCCACACAAGTGCGAGTTCATGAACTGCTTGAACAGGGAACAGAACAGGCCTTGCGAGATGCGGTGGCACTTGTTCCTGGGAATGAAGATGCGGTGTGTTCTCTTGCAGAGTTCCTGGTGCGTACGGGAAGTGCCGAAGAGGCCTTGACCTTGTTGCCGCGTATTCCCGAGACAGAACGTGTGCGGCGCATTGCAGCGGCGGCACGATTGTCGTTGAATCCTGTGGACGATTTTGATGATCAATTGCAATCGTTGCTGGAGCGAGTGAGAGACGATGAAGCAGCGCGTCAGGAATACCTCGACATTCTCCAAACGATGGGATCAGAAGACCCGCGTACGGCGAAGTATCGAAAGCAGCTCACTGCTCGCTTGTTCTAATTGACCTGCCTCAAAGCCATGTTCGTGTGCACATGGAGGGCATGGAAAACATTGACATTGAGAAGTTGATGAGCCGCATTCGCCAGTGGTTCGCTTTCATCGGACCCCAGCGCGTTCTTGCCGGATGCGGTACTGCAGTCGTGCTTGGCGGTCTTGCTTGGTTCGTTCTCAAGCCATCACCAGTTCCGATCGATGCATACGTTCCACGGGTCACCACAGTGTCTGTAGTGGCATCAACCGCCTCGCCATCCGTTATCACGGTGCATGTCGCTGGTGCGGTGAAGAATCCGGGTGTGTACCGCATGTCATCTTCTGCGCGTGTTGTTGATGCAGTGGCTTCTGCAGGTGGGGCATTGCGCAGCGCAGATCTTGAGTCCATCAACTTGGCGCAAACCATTGCTGATACAGAGCAGATCTACATCCCAATCAAAATGGTTTCGCGACCACGTGTCACCACTGCACCTCGCTTGCGTCCTCAACGCACAACGCCAACAACAGTGCCAGTGAATGTGGGGGGTGGCAATGGTGCGCAGCCTGCTCGTCTGATCAATCTGAATACTGCAACAGCGAGTGAACTGGATTCATTAACTGGCGTTGGCCCAAGCACCGCCAAAGCCATCATTGCCTATCGCACAAAGAAGGGATTGTTCAGCAAAGTGGAAGACCTGTTGAACGTTTCAGGCATTGGACCAGCAAAGCTTGCAGCTTTACGTGATCGGGTGACGGTCAGTTAAAGAGCACCGAGCGCAAGTGCGCCGATGATGAGTGCCCCGGCAGCACCGACCCATAAGCCAAGGCCGAGTAATACAAACTCGCGAGCCCATTCTCGCCAACCCACGACTGGTCTTTTCGACACTCGTGCTGCAACCGTCTGGCCGATGAACCACCAGATCACAGCACTTGAAATGACGGCAATCAGTAATCGCTGACCGCCGCCCGATGCAGGCATCCCCAGAATCGGCATGACAGGAAGGGCCATCACCATCAGCACGAACGAGATCACTCCGCCCATGACGCCGGGCAGTATCCACGAAAGCAAAATTCCCACCAGCCACATGGAGGCTGCAACACCAATCGCCATGAATCCACCACGACGACGAACAGCGCGCCGAGTTGCAGCGACACCGCCAGGAAGCAGTGGGCGTGACGCTCTGGTTGCTATTGAGTTTCTGCCCACATCCCAACTGTACGTGGGCAGCGCTGTGCCCCACGTGCATCGTGTGGATTCATCAACAAGTTGGCTCCTCCTTGCTGGTGTTTTGTGGATTGGTATCTGGGTGGGCGAGTGGTGGCCACGTCTCTCTGATGGACGAGTTTTTGCTTCGGTTTTGTTAATCACTGCCTGCATTCTCTTTCGATTCTCAAAGGTCGCATTGTTTGCTGTCATCGTCTCGTTGTTTGCTGTGGGGCTCGCAAGCGGCTCAGCTGCATGGCATCAACCGCTTCACATTCTTGAAGGGCCGTGCGAAGGTCGTGCGACGATCAGGGTGGACCCATCATTTCGTTCGTACGGCACTGCCACTGTTCTTGAACTACAAAACAAGAGATACAAGGTATTGGCGTTTGGAGCATCGGGTCGGACTCTTGCACAACGGCTAGTCGGTGAATCAGTGCGGATTGAAGGGGAGTGTTCTCGTAACGACGGAGAGTTCTCGCGATTTGATCGCATCAATCATGTGGTGGGACGTCTCGCTGTTACGTCAGTATCGGAGACATTTTCTGAAGGTTCTCTCTTCGTGAGAACAGCGAATCGAATGAGGCGTTCCCTTGTGCGCGGAGTCGAGCACATGTCTTCCGAACATCGTGCATTGTTCACAGGGCTAGTCATCGGCGATGACCGCGACCAATCATCGGCGATGGTACAACGGTTTCGAGACAGTGGCCTTTCTCATCTGTGCGCCGTCTCGGGACAGAACGTGGCGTACTTGCTCATTATCGCATCACCGTTATTGAGACGACGAGGAAGTTTGCTGAAGTGGATTCTCACGATGTTGCTACTTGTGTGGTTCGTCGCTCTCACACGTGGTGAGCCTTCAGTTCTTCGTGCAGCGTTTATGGCCGGCATGGTGGCAAGCAATGCCGTGTTGAATTCACCTGCAAATGCACGAATCGTTTTATCGCGTGCGGTCATCGTGCTGTTGCTGATTGATCCGATGTTGGCGTGGAGTGTGGGATTCGCATTAAGTGTTGGCGCAACCGCTGGACTTGCGTGGGCATCAGCAGGCATCGGGCGAATGACGGGGTCTCGCGGAGTCTTTGCGGCAACCTTGGCTGCACAAGTAGGAACAGCACCGATCTCTCTTCTTGTCTTTGGTTTCGTGCCGGTTGTATCGCTTCTTGCAAACCCACTCGCAATTCCAGTCGCAGGAGTAGTGATGACAATTGGTATCCCTGTTGCATTGCTCGCTTCTGCTATTCCCGCCTTGGTTCCCCTCGTGTCCTGGCTACTAATGGTTCCTGTGGCATGGGTGGATGGGGTATCGAGATTCGCCTCATTTCTCTCGCCGCGCGGATGGTGGAACGGGGGAATATGGGTGTTCGTGGGACTTCTGTTGTTCTATCGCTCCATGAAAAATGCGAAGAGGCACACCGCTGTGGCAGGGTAGAGGGCGTGAGCGTGTATCTGATTTCTGGCGATGAGAGCCTCATCAGTCTTGAGCTCACCACATTGGTCGATCGTCTTGTAGGCGATAGCGACCGGTCCATGATGGTTGACGACTTCGATTGTTCCGACAGTACTTTTGCAATTGGTGGAGTAGCGGATGCACTCACCACCATGTCTCTTTTCATGGAGCGCAAAGTCGTTGTTCTGAGACACCTTCAAGATCTTCTGACCGAAGATGTCGACACATTTGTTGCGGCAATCGATGCGTGTATCGAAGAGGTTGATCTTGTCATTACCTCTACTGGACGTGTGGTCAAGGCGGTCTCCGATGCGTGTAAGCGTGCCAAAGCAGAGACAATTGGTGCCGCAGTCGTCAGCAATCAAAACGAGCGCATCAAATGGGTGGAAACCAAGTTGGTGGAAGCAGGCTTCACGTATTCCGCCGATGCTGGTCGACTCATCGCTTCTTGGTTTGGTGGCGACCACGCTCGTATCGCTGGTTTGTTGGCCACTCTCACGTCGGCCTATGGCGAAGGCGCAAAGCTTTCTCGTTCCGACATCGAAGTCTTCCTTGGTGAAGCAGGCAGTGTGGCTCCGTGGGACCTCACCGACGCTGTTGATGCCGGTGACTCGACTAAAGCACTTCTGATGTTGCATCGCATGATGGGGGACTCGCACCCTCTGCAGATCCTGGCGTTACTTGCTAACCGCTATGCCCAGATGATGAAGATCGATGGTCGTGGTGTTCGCACTGCAGCCGATGCAGTGGAGATCCTTGGCGGCAAAGAGTTCACAGCGCGCAAAGTTCTCGAGCAGTATCAACGTCTCGGAAGTGCTGGCATCTCGCGTGCTATCTCGCTGATCGCCACAGCAGACCTCGACCTTCGTGGTGGAAAAGACTGGGAACCAGAACTTGTGATGGAAGTGCTGGTGGCACGCCTTGCTCGACTTGGTGGCACAGCCCCACAGCGGGCGCGCGCATACAAGCGTTAAAAACTAAGTGAGAAGTGCGTCGAGTCGACGCGATCAGAAAGTCTGATTACTTGGAAGCTTTAATTGCTGTGAAGCAATTACTTGGAAGCTCTGATTACTTGGAAGCGAGGTTGAAACGCTTCATCAAGCGGCTCTTGCGACGAGCAGCTGAGTTCGGGTGAATGATTCCCTTGGCAGCGGCCATGTCGATGCGCTTGACAGCAGCACGAAGGCTTTCCTCACCCTCTGGGGTGCCAGCGTTGTCGGTAGCAGTGCGGATACGTGTCTTCAGCTCGCTCTTGACGGCCTTGTTACGGTCTGCTGCTTTTGCGTTGGTA
>JBILBZ010000071.1:0-7522 GCA_044353425.1 Ilumatobacteraceae bacterium
AGACCACCATGTCCATCCTCCCTGAAGTCCTTGCAGCAAACGCTGAATACGTTGCCTCGTTTGGCGACCGTGGCTCACTTGCCCTCCCACCAGCTCGCGGCTTCGCGATCCTCACCTGCATGGATGCACGCCTCGACCCGGCCAAGTACGCAGGCCTCGCCGAGGGCGACGCACACGTCATCCGTAACGCTGGTGGCCGCGCAAGCGATGACGCGATTCGTTCACTTGTCATCTCCTACAAACTTCTTGGCACAAAGGAGTGGTTCGTTATTCACCACACCGATTGCGGAATGGAATTCTTCACAAATGACGTGATGAGCGGACTTCTCGCTTCCAGCCTCGAGACTGCACAACTTGGTGCAGGTGGATTCACTGACATCGGCAAGGGACCTGGCTCAACCGAAGGTCGCTACATCAACTGGCTCACCATCGCCGATGCCGAAGGAAGCGTTGTGGAAGACGTTGCACGTATTCGCAATCACCCACTCGTGCCAAAGAACATTCCGGTGTATGGCTACATCTACGACGTGCGCTCCGGCCGCCTCGTTGAAGTTCCGGCCGCAACAGCAGCTGGCAAAGCAAAGTAACTCAGTTCGCTGTTAGAGACCGTTCTCGGAGCGGTAATGGGCAACTATCGCATTCGCGTGCCGATAAACAGGGCGACTACGTCCAATCGCTATATGGGTTGAACGCAACTTCCCACAAATGACCATCGGGATCAGCGACATACCCCGAGTATCCGCCCCACGCCGTGATTGCAGGGCGTTTTACTTCGGTCGCACCTGCTGCAAGAAACTCCTCGAAGGCTCGGTCAACGTCTGCTTCTGACGGTTCATTGTGTGCGAGCGTGAATGTGGATCTACGAGTGGATGCATCAAACGGGACACCGATGTCAGCTGCTAAATCTTCGCGGCCAAACAACGAGAGATGAACTCCGCCCATTTCGAAAAAGGCAACTTCCTCGCCTGGCTGACGATTGAGTGGCTCCCAACCAAGAGATTCGTAGAAACGAATTGACCTCTCAAGATCTGACACCCCAAGTGTCACCAGTGACAACTTTTGCTTCATGCAAGAACCTTAGGCGCTATCAGTACTGAGGAACTTCTGTACCCACGTCCCATAAGTGATGAACGGGATCATGCATGAGATAGCGAGCAATCGATTCGACAGTGAATACGGAGCCATCGCTGCGGAATCCACGTCGAGTCCATTGTTCATGCCCCACAGCATCAAATCGGTCGGCCAGTTTCTCTGCAGCAGTCGTTATCTCAGATGCGACGACTGCGGGATTCTGACTTCCGTACTCATCCTCAATCGCGGTCTTGTTCTGGTCCCAGTTTTCGAATTGCGGATCAACTTCTTCAATCATCAACTGCAATCGTTCATCGAACTTACGAAAGACATCTCGAATATGACACCCGTATTCCAGGGGTGACCACACAGCCGGCATTGGCCTCACTGTCACACTGTCTCCTTGGAGAACCATCCCCCATCGAGAGCCTTGATCACGAATCGCAAAGCCAGTCTTTGCAACATCAAACTTCGAGGCGTCAAAACCACAGTCTTCGCATCGCTGCTCAAGAACCCACGTCCAGTTCTTGTCATCAGGGACAATGAGCTCGCTCATGAATTACCAGTAATCCTTCATCAGTTCGCTTGACCAGGCAGGCTGAACAACCTCACCGCGTGGTCCGAACTCAACCATCCACGGTTTGATATCAACGACTGGTGTTCCGTCGATTGCATCAAGGCCACTGAGACGAATCGTTGACCCATCGACGTCAAGTACTCGACAGACCGTGACACCGAGGCGGTTCGGGCGATCCTTTGCCCGTTGCGCAAAGATTCCAACTTCAGGCCAATCCTTATTCCCTCTTGGATGACGCGCAATTCGTGACTCGTCCCATGACGCCTTGTCGAAAACATAGACAACGATGCAATGACTGAAGTCTGTGAGCCCTTGGAGTGCGCGGTCGCCGAAGGGTGGCAACATTTCAATACTTGAACTCTCAGAGTCCCATTGATCGTCTTCTGCTTCAACACGCGTGCTGCGCACAACTCCAACAGGATCGAGATTGAATTCCAGCGTCATAGGAATCAGAGTAGCCCCGGCCAAGAGACGAGCCAGATTGGTCTGAGTGAATCGTTCATCTCAACTCTTGGGAGATTGAACCTGATAGACGATGTGCCGCGAACCCCACCATCCCGTCGTGTTCGGATGATCGAAGTCAAGGTCAGCACGACGAGACATTCCAATTCGTTTCATCACTGCTTCGCTTTTCACATTGGTTTCAGTCGTGAAGGAATAGACCTCAGAAAGTCCGAAGTCGTTGAAAGCTGCAGTCAAAACCCGAGCGGCTGCCTCGCTTGCATACCCGTGCCCCCATGCCCACGCTGCGAATCTCCAGCCAATCTCAACGTGTGGTCCCATTGGGGTTTCAAAGGAAGTTCTGTTGAGCCCTGTCAACCCCGCAAAACGACCATCGATCTCCACAGCCCACAATCCAAAACCATTGTTCTCGAATCCTTGTTCAATGCGATCAACCATGGCATCAGATTCCTGCTTAGTCATGACAGTCGGGAAGTAGCGCATCACTTCCGGGTCTGCATTCAGTTCAGCAAACGGTGCTCGGTCAGTATCGGTCCAACGTCGAAGTATGAGTCGTTGTGTCTTGAATGAGTCAGGCATACATACCAACTCTGCTAAAGGTCACAAAGATGTAATGACGGCAGTCGGCTCGCTTGAGGTCATGCCAGGTCTGTCACCATGGCGGCACGTGACTTACGAACTTTCGGCATTGGAAACAGCCAATCGCCTTCGGTGTCGCGATAGCCCAATGGCAACAACACCACTGAGCGCAAACCGCGCTCTCTCAATCCGAGAATTGCATCAACCGCATCTGGGTTAAAGCCCTCCATAGGTGTGCAGTCGACCTCTTGCTCAGCCGCTGCGACCATTGCAAATCCCAGCGCAATGTATGTCTGACGTGCAGCATGCGCATAGTTGACCTCTGCATCACGCTTGAGATAGTTGGCTTTCAAGAAGTCGAAGTACCCACGCAATGTGGGCAAATCACCACGAGCATCAACGGTCAATTGAACAACTTCGTCAATTCGCTCCTCGGTGTAGTTGTCCCATGCCGCGAAAACAAGAAGGTGAGATCCGTCGGTGATCTGAGCCTGGCCATTTGCCGCCTGAGCAATCTGAGCGCGGAGGTCGTTGTTGGTAATCACCAAAAGCTCGAACGGCTGCAGTCCACTTGACGTTGGAGCCATGCGAACAGCGTCGATAATTGCTTCCACCTTTTCCTGCGGAACAGGAGCTGATGGGTTCATCTTCTTTGTGGCGTAGCGCCATCCCATGATGTCAGTCAAAGTCTTCATAGCCATTTTCGTGTTCCTTCTCGAGTCTCAACGCCCAGCGTTGCTGCAACAAACGTGCGTTAATGACCGTAGTCGGTGAAGCGCTGCGACCAACTGGCGCACGCCGTCATCGGGATTTTTGTCGGATCACCAAACGACGGGGCCAGTTGCCTCGAGAGCACGTCCTTCGGCGCGAACACCCTTTGCCACAAGATCTGTCGCCATCTCTTGCCACATTGCAGGCAAGCGATAGTGGGCAACGCGAGGGAATAAGTGGTGCAACGCATGATGGTCGTGACCACGAATCAAGAATGTTGAGCCAGGGAAAACTGCAACGCGAGTATCGACGTATCGGCCCTGTTTATTGCCGGGATGGTGTGGATACCACGCAAACACAAATGCCAGCCAGAACAACTGCAGTCGTGCGGGGAGATACCACAACAGGAATGCTTGCCATCCGAAGCCAGTGAGAACTGCAGTCAACAGCACACCATGCGTGATGAGCCAGAAGCGCAGCTGCATTAAGCCTTCAGTCTTATTGGCGCTTGCCTGATTGGCGCGCACCATTGCTGGATGAAGCAGTTTGCGTATCGGCGGAATGAATGCAAAGAGTGGCAACAACGCATTGATGCAAGTGACCGAGAGGAACTTGATTGGTAAATCACGAAGGTTGCCTTGTGAGAAATAGTCAGGATCGCGATCTGGATCATTTGTGTACGCATGGTGACGCATGTGTGATGCGCGATGGTTGCGGAATGGCATCAACAGCGGAATGCTGCAGAGGGTGCCGATGATTTCTTCCACCACTCGCCCACTCGACACCTTGCCCCATATGTTCTTATGAACCGCTTCGTGCATTGGCATATAGAAGGTTGCTGCCAACATGGTGTTGAGAATAAGTCCGGCCCACAGCGGAAGTACTCCGTTCACACCAAGAACAAGAACACTGGTCCACAACACTGCGTAGACACTGAATGTCACCACGATGCGCCACTGAATGCCGCCCCAGTATTTAGAAGCGATCACGCCTTCGGCCTTCACTGAGTCACGACGAGCTTGCACTCGACTCAGCTCTGCTTCATGAGTCGGATCCAACAGGTACTCGTCCAACTTGTCCGGATCTGGAAAGGTCATGCTCATGAGCAGACAATAACTCTCCGAATAACTATCCCTGCCACTCAGGCGGAATAGTTATTACTTCTTGGAGGAATAACCCTCATTCGTTCCGTGTATGTCTCGCCCAACAACTTGGAGTACTTCAGCTGGAATCTCTGCACCAGCGTCGCTATTCGAAATTGGGGAACCAAAAATTGAAGTGACTGGAATGTATCCCGACCACACGGCAAGGTCCTGATCAGAATCATCGTTGATCGCTCCACCCGCACGTACTTTTGCTGACTTTTCATCCAACGGCAGTGCAATGATGCGAGTCGCTCGGATTTCGCTCGGCGATGGATCTCTCGTCACGTCCCATGTTGGAACAATGTGATCGGTCATCAATCGAAGAGCACACATGACCTCTTTATCGTCTACAACAACTCGAGCTGTACCTCGCACGACAACGGACCGGTAATTCATTGAATGATTGAATGGTGTTTTTGCGAAGACAAGACCATCAACAATTGTCACTGTGACGCAGATATCCGTGTCTGCGCCTGACTTCAACAACGAATTTGCTAACGCACCATGCAAATACAGCGTGTCATCAGTCAATCCGTACACCATTGGCAGAACCAATGGACCGTCGTTTGTGTTCACACCAACATGGGCAACTGAACCAGCTCGCAAGATCTCAAGGATCTTCTCTTGGCCATACTCAGCTCGCTTTGCACCGCGTCTCACGGTGGTGCGATCACTTGATGGAGAACTCTCCGAAGATGTATCCGCCATCACAGTGTCCGTGGAGGACGTCTTACGAGTTCCCCTGCACAGTTCGGACACACTCGCTGCATGGAATCAGCACAAGGCGCACAGAACGTGCATTCAAAGCTGCATATAGCTGCTTCACCTTCTTTGGGTAAATCAACATTGCACTTTTCACATTGTGATTTCATCTCAAGCATTTCAGTCTCCTTTTGACCACATTGCATCGATAAACCGCTGATTCTCATCAAACAGCCAGCACTCTCTCAGTTTTTCATCTTGCACTCGATACAGCAGTACCCGACGCACTCGTTGAGCCGGTTCCCCCAGGTCTTCGACCGCTATCAATGCACCAAGAGATTCGCCAACGAGAACGTCTTCCACATCAATCAACTTGCGACCAGTTCGTGTTGAAGCCTGGGCAAGAACAGCGAACGCATCATCACGCCCACGATGAGTGCCTGCGAGCGGGCTCTCCCCCATGTAGTGCAGTTCGATGTCGTCATGGTACGAGGCCAATACTTTTTCAAGATCTGCCGCAAGCCATGCCTTCGCATAGGCCTGTAGGACTCGACTTGTTTCTTCACTCTTCGACATGTGTCCTCACTGTTTCTCGTCTATTGCTCGCTGAGCGACTTGATGCCTTCGACTGTGGCTGTCATGTTCTTCGACCATTGGTGAAGTCGCTTCGAGATAATGATCTCTGCGTTCTCCGGATCCTTTGCAGCAGACGCACGCGGAGGGCTCATCGCCGGGCCCATCGCTGCATGCATCTTCAACAGCACCCCACCGTCGTGGCCAGAGAGCGTAAATCCCCACACTGCGACTGGTTCTTCCACCGACCCGACCGTCCAAGCGAATGATTTGTTTTCGGCGTAGTCGGTGACGATCGACGTGGTTGACCATTTGTAGTCCCCTACGGCGTTGTCGCCACGAAACGTACCGCCGAGACCCGGCGTGTCGAGCCATTCGGCTCCCTGAAATTCCCGGGAGAACTGTGAAGGAACATTGATGTCGCTCACAAACGACCACACCTTTGCAATATCAGCAGCTATGACTGTCTCTACTTCGATGTAATCGGTTGGTGCACCCATGACCTGTGTCCTTCTTTTAGAACCTCAGGTTAGATGACTCCCATGGGGAACAACTTGCTGGGCTCGATAACCAACATAGGAATCAACGAACACGCGCAACTGCGTGCTGTGACCGAACGGAAAAACGCCGCTATTGGTTTAGGCAACCTATTGATTCGCGAGGTGCATCACGTGGGTGACATCAGAATCTGCGACAGGTTCAAAACCGATGGATTCCCAGAACCTTGGCGCCATCGCGGACGCTGCGGCATGACACGTCACGGTCGACACGCCAGCAAATTTCGCTCGCTCGATGCACTGGTGGGCCAAAGCTGTCGCGACACCATGACGCCTCCAGTGCGGCGCAATGTAGAAGCGTCGAACGCGTCTGCCCTCCGTGAATGTTGGACAGATTGTGATTCCCCCTACACCGATCACTTCACCTGATTCAGTGACGCGTGCAATCCAGAGGCCCTCACCTTGCTCACCGAAAAACGATTTGTTGTCGCTCCAAGAACTGATGAGCTTCGATACCACTTGAATGTTCTCCGACTTCGCAAAGTCGTTCAGTTGCAACAGATCTGATGCGGTGAAAAGCTGGTGCTCGTAGATCTCAAACTCTGAGGCACCGGGAGAACTCACTGTTCCAGTTTATGAGTTCACATCCGCTTGAGATCGGTGACCACGCCACCGGCGACGCGCACGATGTCCGCAGGTGCCGCACCGAAGTTGTCGTTCCATGTTCCCGCTGCGGCCCACACTTCGTCGTACTGCAATAAGTCGGGGTCCACGAACACACGAAGTTGAGTGCTGTGACCAAACGGAGGCACGCCGTCGTTGGTTTAGGAAACCCATAATCAAATGCCCAATCTACATGACACTATTGACGCATGAGTGAAAGCCCCGATAATGACCCAGTCATCATTTCTGTTGCGGCATACAGTGCGAATCCGATTGCCTATGAAGAGAAGTACGCAACCCATCTGCTTGATCGACCCACTCGTTTCGCTTCACTCCTCTCCCCTGGTTCTCACATCCTCGACCTTGGCTGTGGACCTGGACGTGATATTCGAATATTCAGCGAAAGTGGGCACAAGCCCATAGGTATTGAGCTGAATCCTGCGTTCATCGAAATGGCTGGCCGACATGGTGATGTCATACAAGGCGATATTCGAAACATCAGTTCCATCTTCACACCAACCTCTTTCGATGGTGTTTGGGCG
>JBILBZ010000072.1:0-7510 GCA_044353425.1 Ilumatobacteraceae bacterium
GGCCGATACGCCGCACTCGGCGTATTGCTTTCTGTCTCGCACATGGCACTAGTTGCAACGTGGGTCGGCGCAATTGCAATTATCTGGCGCGTTGTTCTGTACGGACCCGGCAGTAGTGACCTTGTTCAAGCGCTGCGAGGATGGAGTCGCATTGCGAATCTTGTGATGGTTGGCATCATCGTCACAGGCGCAATACAGGTGTATCGCATTGACAATTTCAGTCTCATCAACAGCGGACATGGTCGTGTCATTCTCTTAAAGTCACTGATAGTTGCGGCACTTATTTTTGTCGACAGCACTGTTCGTCAATTCGTGTTACGCGGAATGCAACGCGCAAAGTCACTCAATGAAAAAGTTGTGTACCGACTGAAGCGTCCCGTTGGTTTTCAGTTATCACTCACCATTGTGATTCTCGCGACATCGTCATGGCTTCTTTCCATGCGCCCTCCGTATGTCTTGCAAGTTGATAAAGGCCCACGCGTTGACTACGCCATCGTCCAAGACCTTGAAGGTGAAGACAATTTCCATGTCCGTGTTTCCATCACGCCCGGCAACATTGGAGCCAACAGAGTTTTGATTGAACTCTTCGGACCCTCACGCATTCAGAAGTTCACAGTGAAGTTCACTCCGGAAAATCCGAACTACTCCGGTTTCACCATCAACGTGCCCATCACTCGCCCAGGCGCTGCACTGGTTGCCGAAGATGCCGGTCTCTTGTTGCGCGCCCCTGGCAACTGGAAGATGGAGATCAATGGCCTGACCACCATCGGAGAACTCAAGACGCTGACCTCTCAGTTCGTCATCGCAGATGGAGTGACCGTTATCACGACTCCGAAACAAGGTCTGTCTGTCGCCAGCACGACCACGGTTCCTGCAACCACCGTGGCACCCACAATTGCCCCCACCATCGCGCCCACAGTGCCTCCCACGATTGCCCCAACGGTTCCACCGACCGTCGCCACCACTGTCCCCCCTGCTGGTTAATCCCCCTCGGGGGTCCAAAATCTCCCCCCTGAGCGACGTGGATAGAGCCGATATGCCCCTTTCGGCACTAGCGTTTCCGCCGTGACTGATACCGCTGGCGCCTCTATGCAGGACAAGATCAACGACCTCCGCGACCGTCAAGAGCAGGCCCGCAATGCGGGTAGCGCTCGGTCTGTCGAACGCCATAAGGGCAAGGGCAAACTCCTCGCTCGTGAGCGCATCGAATACCTCTGCGATCCAGGCTCATTCCATGAACTCGACATGCTTGCTCGCCACCGCGCACAAGCAGCAGGTCTTGAAGAGCGCCCATACACCGACGGCGTTATCACCGGCTGGGGCACCATCGAAGGCCGCAAGGTTTTCCTCTTCTCTCAAGACTTCACCGTGTTTGGTGGAGCACTTGGTGAAGTGTTCGCCGAGAAGATCCACAAGCTCATGGACCTCGCCCTCAAGGTGGGTGCTCCGGTTGTTGGTTTGAATGACGGCGCTGGTGCGCGTATTCAAGAAGGTGTTGTGTCACTCGCTTCCTACGGCGGCATCTTCCATCGCAACGTGCAGGCATCGGGTGTTATCCCGCAGATCTCCGTGATTCTCGGACCATGTGCTGGTGGCGCTGTGTATTCACCAGCGATGACCGACTTCATTTTCATGGTGCGCGAATCAAGCCACATGTTCATCACTGGCCCAGACGTTGTGAAGACAGTGACCGGCGAAGATGTGACACTCGAAGAACTCGGTGGCGCAATGAGCCACGCTTCGAAGAGTGGTGTTGCAACTTTCGTTTCCGCAGATGAGCAGGCATGCCTCGATGACGTGCGTTTCCTTATGTCGTTCCTTCCACAGAACAACTTGGAAGAAGCACCACGCGAAGAACCAACTGATGACCCAGAGCGTTCATGCGACATGTTGCGCGACATTCTTCCTGTCTCACCAAACCAGCCGTATGACATGAAGAAAGTCATTCGCGAAGTGTGTGATGACGGTGAGTACTTCGAATACTTCCAGCACTGGGCAACCAGCATTACGTGCGGTTTTGCACGTCTTGACGGAATGACAGTCGGTGTAGTTGGCAACCAGCCCATGGCCTTCGCTGGTGTTCTCGATATTGAATCCAGCGAAAAGGCTGCACGTTTTGTTCGGACGTGCGATGCGTTCAACATTCCGCTCATTACTTTCGTGGACGTTCCCGGATTCCTTCCTGGCGTGAACCAAGAGCATGAAGGAATCATTCGTCACGGCGCAAAGTTGTTGTACGCGTTCTGCGAAGCAACAGTTCCTCGCATTCAGATCATCACGCGCAAGGCCTACGGCGGCGCATACGTGGTGATGAACTCCAAGTCGATTGGTGCAGACCTCGCATACGCATGGCCAACAGCTGAACTTGCAGTGATGGGACCACAAGGCGCTGTTGAGATTGTGTACAAGCGCGAGCTGCAACAAGCAGCGGATCCTGTTGCACGTCGTGCAGAGCTTGTTTCTGAATACACAGAGAAGTACGCAAACCCTTATGCAGCTGCAGAGCGCGGCTATGTGGACGACGTCATCGATCCAGCAGACACACGCAAGAAGGTCATCGCCGGCTTGCGCATGTTGCAGACAAAGCGCGAAGAGTTGCCACGCCGCAAGCACGGCAACATGCCGTTGTAAAGAAACATCATGAGCGAATCAGAAAACTGGCAGCCGCCAACACCACCAAATTTGGGAGTTGAGTTCAATGCCCCAATCCACCAAGAGCAGCGTGCGGGTTTCTGGTGGCGTTTTCTTGCGCATCTTTGCGATGGGCTCAACACCCTGATCGTTGCAATTCCATTTTTGATTATTGGGACGCTCTCGTCTGGTACATCCACTGCTTCTGATGCCGATGGTTTTGCACGGTTGTCTAGTTACGGCATGGGCTCAACAGACGTGTGGTCAATTCTCGCTTGGGTTTCGTCTCTATTTCTTCTTGCATACTGGATTGGTACTCGTGGTGGTTCGCCATTGCGCGTTCGTCTCGGAGTTCTTGTGTTGGACCAGAACGATGGTTCTTTCATCGGTACAAAGCGAGCTGTATATCGAGGACTCATGGGTTTCATTTCGCTCAGGGTCCTTCTACTTGGGTATCTGTGGATGCTCTGGGATCCCAACAAGCAGACATGGCACGACAAAGTTGCAAAATCAGTGGTGGTGAAACGATGAACGTCAATGTTGGTTCAATTACTCCAAACCCATCAGATGAAGAAGCGGCAGCAATTGCTGCAGCCGTCACAATGATGTGGCCACAACCAGTACTTGCGCAGCAGAACACTGCGAAGACAAATGAGTCGTGGCGTTTCAGCGGTCGCTGGTGGTCAGACAACTCCATCGCACGTCGCATTCGCCCCGGCTCGTAATGATGAGCAGCGTCGGCGCAACTGAACTCACAACAGTCGCTGACAATCTTGCGGTCTTTCATCATGGTTCTCATGTCATTCGCCATGAGAACCTTCAGCCCGACACTTCATACACAGAACACGGCATTGACTTTCGAACCTTGCCTCGTCCCGCTGGGAAACTGCTGAGCACTTTCACCACCGTCAACGATGTTCACTTTGGTGAAACTGAATGTGGTCGCATTGATGATCGACTTGATGGCCCCATTCAGCGTCCTCTTCCAGGCGAAAGGCCATACCCCGTCACAATGAACGCCGGTGCCGTTGCAGAAATGCATGCCTTGCACCCCGATGCGGTCATCGTCAAGGGCGACATCACCAATGCTGGACTCGAAGAAGAGTTCGATGCGTTTCGCGAGATGTACTACGGAACATTTGGCGAAAAACTATTTGTTGCGCGCGGAAATCACGACGCATATCAAGGTCAAGAAGTTTTCACTGGTGATACGTGGATAGAACTTCCTGGTATTGCGATAGCCCTTATCGACACCACGATTCCTACTCAAACAACAGGACGCATTGATCCGCATCAGTTCGAATGGCTCGATGCACAACTTCACCAGGCAACGACGCCTGTCATCGTCATGGGTCACCATCAGCAGTGGACAGATGGCGGTCGCAGCGATGACTACTTCGGTCTTCATCCAGACTGCAGTGATGAGCTCGACATGCTTTGTGCTCGTCACACAAACGTCATCGCATATACAGCGGGCCACACACACAGACATCGTGTGCGGAGTATGAATGAATCACGAATCCCAACTATCGAAATTGGCTGCATTAAGGATTTTCCCGGCACCTGGGCTGAATATCGCGTATACGAAGGCGGTGTGATGCAAATTGTTCATCGCATCTCAACACCAGACGCACTGAGTTGGAGCGAGCGCTGTCGTTTTCTCTATCAAGACTTTGGTGTGAACTATCAGGAGTATGCAATGGGTGAACTCACTGATCGTTGCCTTATCCTTCCTATTCGATGAGTTCAGATCCCGCACTGAAAGGCCTGAAGGTCATTGACCTTTCCACCGTTCTTGCTGGACCGAATTGTGCGCGATACCTCGCCGACTTTGGTGCCGATGTCATCAAGATCGAGCGACCCGATACAGGCGACAGTTTGCGCAACATGGCATGGCGCGACCCTGAAGATGGTGAAGGTTTGTGGTGGCGATTCGTCAATCGCAATAAGCGCACCATTGATCTTGATCTGAAGAATGCCGATGATGTCGCGGTGTTTCTGCGTCTCATCGACGAAGCAGATGTTCTGGTGGAGAATCTTCGTCCAGGAATTCTTGAGCGTCTCGGTTTCGCACCCGAGGTGTTGCACGCTCGTAATCCAAAACTCGTTATCACACGCATCACGGGGTTCGGACAAACAGGTCCATATGCATCGCGTCCAGGTTTTGCATCAATCGCTGAATCAATGGGGGGCGTCGCCGGCATCAGTGGTCAGCCCGGCGGCGAACCAATGCTTCCTGCATTTGCAATGACAGATGAAATCACTGGCCTTGTTGGTGCATTCGCAACGATGGTCGCATTACGCAGCGAGAAGGGTCAAGTTGTTGATGTCTCGTTGTTGGAAAGCATCTTCCACATCATGGGACCACTCATCAGTGTGTGGAAGACACGCGGCGAAATGCAAGAGCGAATGGGTTCTGGCATCCCGTACACGGTTCCTCGTGGCGTCTATCGATGCAGCGACGACAAGTACATCGGCATCTCTGCCAGCAGTGATTCAGTTGCCGGCCGTGTTGTGAAGTTGTTGGGCTTCGAAGGTGACGAACGTTTCACCACATTTAATTCGCGCGTCGAGAATCGTGTTGCACTCGATGAAGCAATGCGCGCTTGGTGTTCACAACGCACTCAAGTACAGGCACTGCAAGAAATGTCCGATGCCGATGCAGCTGCCGGACCCATCATGTCGATGGAAGACATTGCGAATGATCCGCACTATGCGCATCGCGAAGCAATCGTGGAACTTGATGGAACGCCAATGCAAGGCCTCATCGCCAAACTGAGCGAGACACCCGGTGTCCTCAACTGGCGTGGCAAAGAACGCAATGCAGATGGTGACGATATTCGTGCCAATGTCTGGGGTTCGTAAGCCTCAGATGCTCTAACCCGCCTGTTCATCAGGGTGGAGAGTATTGTTCACCCGTTCGTCAGGGGGCCAACATGAAGATTCCGTTTACGCAGATGTCGCGCGCCTACAAGGTTCTCAGCCTTACCGCCATCGCCACTTTCCTGGTCTCGCTCGACACCAGCATTGTCGTCGTCGCACAGGGAACCATTGAGAAAGACCTTGGCCACCCCACCCTGATGACATGGGTGTTTTCCGGATACAACATCGCGTATGCGGCTGGTCTCCTCACTGCTGGCCGCTTTGCTGACGTGAATGGCCGTAAGCGCTCATTCATGCGTGGCCTCATCTTGTTCAGCATCGGTTCAGTCCTCTGTGGTCTTGCACCCTCCACACCATTCCTCGTTGCTGCTCGCATCATTCAAGCGCTTGGCGGCGCACAACTCACTCCTGCTTCTATCGCACTTGTTCTTCCCGAGTTCCCCGCAGAAAAGCGCACTGTTGCAATCGGCATCTGGGGCGCAGTGGGTGGACTCGCTGCAGCTGCTGGCCCCACGTTCGGAGGTCTTCTTGTTGACTGGTTGAATTGGCGCGCACTGTTCTTCATCAACGTTCCATTCTGCGTTTTCACAATCATCGTCGGCAATCGCCTACTTCATGAAAGCAAGGATCCAAACGCAACAAAGAGCGTCGACATGATCGGTACTGCCTTAGGTTTCCCAGGTGTTGCTCTTGTAACTCTCGCAATTACTCAAAGCAGTGACTGGGGTTGGGGCGATGATCGCACCATGATTGCTCTTGCACTTGGTCTTGTGTTGTTGGCGCTGTTTGTTCAGCGCTGCCGCACCGTGTCGAATCCGCTATTGGATTTGTCATTGTTCAAGTTGCCATTCGTTGTTGCATCCAACATTTCCGGTTTGTTTTTCTCCATCGGTTTCCTAGGCATGTGGATTCTTAACACTCAATGGATCCAAGAGATTTGGCAGTACAGTCCCACACGTTCTGGTCTTGCTACTGCACCAGGGCCAATCATGGCGGCTGTTCTTGCTGCGCCAATGGGACGCCTCGCAGTGCGATGGGGCCATGCGCGAGTACTTCTTCTTGGCTCGGCCCTCTTGAGTTTTGGCACGTTTATGTTGACCATTACGATGACGTCCACGCCGAACTATCTCGGTGATTATCTGCCATGGATGATCATCACGGGCGCAGGTGTTGGTTGCAGTATTTCAACATTGTCCAGTTCGGCAAATGCCTTCTTGCCGCCAGCGAGGTTTGCAATGGGTTCAGCGTTGAACACCACTGCGCGTCAGATTGGTTCTGCATTGGGTGCTGCACTAGCAGCATCATTGGCTAGACCAGCGATGAAGAACTTCAAGATGACTAAGGAGACGGGAGTTATGCTCACCGATGGAATGTTGTCATCGTTCTACAACGCCTGGCGCTTCATGGCCGCGGTGTACTTGTTCGCAGGCATCATCATGATTGTGCTGTTCCGCAAGCCCACTGATGAACAGATGGCCGCGGCAAACCAAGTCGAATTCGTCGACTAAAGGATTCCGATAGAGCAGGCGACGCCTGTCCCGCCGATGCCGCAGTAGCCATTCGGGTTCTTGCCCAAGTACTGCTGGTGATACGGCTCTGCATAAAAGAAGTCGCCCAGTGGTGCAACCTCTGTTGTGATCTCGCCGAAGCCTGCCTTCGTCAACAAAGACTGATAGCCCTCTTGCGTTGACTCTGCATACGCACGTTGTTCGTCATCTGCGAAATAAATGGCGCTGCGATACTGCGTGCCAATGTCTCCACCTTGACGCATCCCTTGTGTGGGGTCGTGGTTTTCCCAAAACACGCGCAACACATCTGCGAGTGAGAGATTGAACTTGTCGTACGCCACCAACACCACTTCGTTGTGACCAGTGAGACCAGAACACACCTCTTCATATGAAGGGTTCGGCGTGAAGCCACCTGCGTAACCAACAGCCGTTGAATACACGCCCGGTGTTTGCCAGAACTTGCGCTCTGCACCCCAGAAACATCCCAT
>JBILBZ010000073.1:0-7383 GCA_044353425.1 Ilumatobacteraceae bacterium
TCAACTTGATCTCGCGATCAATTCCGGCGCCGGCCATCATGCGCTCGGTGTTACCTTCACGAATCTTCTCAAGAGGATCACCAGTCACCACATGGAAATGCCACGGCTGAGTATTCATCGATGACGGCGCGCGCTTCGCGATCTCGATGACTTCTTCAATAAGAGCCTTTGGCACTGGCTGCTTCTTGTATCCACGAATACTGCGACGCTCATTAACGATTGTGGCGTGCTCTTGATTGCCACTGTGCAATTGCTTTTCTGTCATGGCATTTCCCCCTATGAACGTTCATCAATATTGCACCATTCTGCACCTCAACTGTCACTCAGAGACATTTGCTGGAATAGGGTGAATTCATGATTGAGCACGTAATTGAACAGTGGCACGCCCATATGCGCGGGGAATTGAAAAACGGCCTCGACATCCTGCTGGATGACGACTGTGTCTTCCTGTCCCCCATTGTCTTCTCCCCTCAAAAAGGCAAAGACCTCACGAAGCTCTACCTCATGGCTGCAGGTCAGACCTTGCCCGGCGAGAAGAACGGATCAGCCGATGCCAGCGCTCCGAAGGATGATTCAAAGAAGTTCCGCTACACCAAAGAAGTGATGTCAGGAAACACAGCAGTGCTCGAATTCGAGACGTACGTTGAAGGCAAGTACGTGAATGGTGTCGACATCATCACATGCAACGACGCCGGAAAGATCATTGAGTTCCGAGTGATGATTCGCCCACTACAAGCAGTGAATCTCGTACATCAGCAAATGGGCGCAATGCTCGAGAAGATGAAGTAGATCTAAATCGGTCGAAAAGTTCCGAGAATTGATTCCACTAGGACTTTGTCCCACGCGGCTAAATCAAAAGCGTCTTGATTCATTTCTGCCATGTTGCGTGAGTTGATTTGCCCCATTGCCCATAACCCCAGCATCACAGGGTCCAGGTCCGTGCGAACCCAGCCCTTCTGCTGACATTCAGCCAGTAGTTCACCAAATTGAGCTGCGACTTCTTGGTTCACCTGGTTCACAACCTTGGCGAGATTCTCACTTGATTGGGCACTGCCCCATACGTTGATACGCACAGACCTTGCTGAATTGCGCTCTGGCCTGGAGATTCCTGCGGACAACTGTCGAATCGCCTTCTCAAAATCATCTTTGTTTGTTGCTAACTCGACCATTGCTCTAAAGGGGAGAAACATTTCGAGATAGCTCCGGCGATATCGCTCAGCTTGCGCAACATCGACAAGCTCTTTGCGATTCTTGAAGAAGTGATACACCGATGGTTCACGGACTTCAGCCTTCGCTGCAATGTTGTGTACTCGAACTGAGGCTTCACCACCATCAGCAATTGCTTCAATCGTTGCTTCGATTAGTCGTGAGCGAGTGTCAAGAACCGTGGACATGCTCCCAATTTACTATCGGGTAACTCGCTATTTGTTAATGGCAAATAAATGGTTTGTACTTTACGAAAATGTATTTTGACTGTTCGCTAGGAACAGGCGATCATCCGTGGCCAGGAATTGTCTTCCATGGGCCACCGTCTGCACGAGGCTCTTTTGGAAGACCAAGAACTTGTTCACCCACAATGCCACGTTGCACTTGGCTTGTTCCTGCGTAAATAGTTCCGGCACGTGCATTCAAGAACACACCCACCCAGTTGGCGCTGTCATTTGGTGAACCAGGAGAGTCGGTGGTGAATGCAGTGTGTGGTCCTTGACCAACTGGCACCATCGCATCTGCACCAAGAATGTCAACAGCAAGTTCAGTGACTTCCTTGTGATATTCACTCCACCACAACTTGCCGATAGACGCTTCAGAACCTGGCTGACGACCATTCATGAAAGATGTCAATGCTCGGTATCCGAGGAAGCGCATGATTTCTACTTTGGTGTGAGCCTTAGCAAGACGCTGACGAATGTATGGATCACTCGTCATACCCTTTTCTTTTGCGAGGCCTGTGAGCTTGTCGAGTTCTCCGCGGAACGAAATGCTGCTAACCGCTGCTGCTGCACCACGCTCGTTACCAAGAAGTGTCATTGCAACCATCCAGCCGCCATTCACTTCACCAACAACGTTCTCTTTCGGACAACGTGCATCAGTGAAGAACACTTCGTTGAACTCGGAGTCACCAGACATCATCTTGATGGGGCGGATTTCAACACCAGGCTGACGCATGTCAACCAACAAGAACGTGATGCCGCGGTGCTTCACTTCATCAGGAGCGGTACGTGCGAGAACGAAAATGTGGTTTGCGAGATGTCCTGCAGATGTCCAAATCTTTTGACCGTTGATGATCCACTCATCACCGTCAAGAACTGCGCGGCAGCCAAGGTTGCCCAAGTCTGAACCAGCAGCAGGTTCTGAGTAACCCTGACACCAACGATCTTCACCGGAAAGAACGCGAGGCAAGAAGTGACGCTTCTGCTCTTCTGTACCAACAGCGATGATGGTGTTGCCCAACATGCCAATGCCGAATCCGTCGTTCGGACCACCGGCTGGAACACCAGCACGTGCGAACTCTTCGGCAACAACGAGTGACTCAATATGAGAAAGTCCAGCGCCGCCGTATTCCTTTGGCCATGTGATTGCCAAGAGGCCTTCGGCGGAAAGCTTCTGGCGCCACTCTTCTGTCCAAGCAGCAGCATCAACATGATTCAATGCGCCGATGCCTTTCCAATCTTTTGGAAGATTGGCATCGAGGAAAGCGCGCACCTTGGCGCGGTACGGGGTGGCTTGTTCTGGGTACTCAAAATCCATGTCGTCACCTTATGTCACAAGGGTCTCGCGTCATTCCTTGGAAGCGAGCATCTGGCCTTTCCACCGTGGAAGCCCGTCATGGCCTCCCTAGGCTGAAAAAGTGACCAAGTTGCTCGGCTTTCCAGAAGAAATCAACGACACGTCTGCTCGAATCGTGGCCTCAGGGGCTGTCGTCCTTGCCGTTACTTACGCCTTGACCGGCTGGGGCTGGGTACTCATACCTCTTACTTATGGCTTCATCGCCCGAGTTGCCACCGGACCACGATTCAGCCCTCTTGGCCTTTTTGCAACCAAGGTTCTGACTCCACGTTTGACCAAAATCAACCACCGCATCTTGCCTGGTCCGCCAAAACGTTTCGCCCAAGGGATCGGTGCCCTCTTCAGCGCCACAGCATCAGTGCTCTTTCTTTTCGAACTCAATACCGCGTCTCGACTTGTTGCCGCCGCCCTCGCTGGTCCCGCACTCCTCGAAGCTGCCTTCGGATACTGCGTCGGTTGCAAGATGTTTAACCTCTTAATGCGTGCGGGGATCATCCCTGAAAGCGTGTGTGTCGAGTGCAGTGACATCTCAGCTCGACTTGCTCGCCAGTCCCCCGCTGCATAACTCGTCGATCAAGAGACCTACGTAAATTCTTCACCAAGCACTACTACTGTTGGCACCTAATGAATACCAACGGTTTGTCATCCGCTGAAGTCGCCGAGCGGGTTGCCGCGGGACAAACAAACATTGCTGAAACCAAAACATCTCGCAGTTTCAGCGAAATCTTTCGAGCAAATGTGCTCACGCGGTTTAATGCGGTCCTTGGCGCTCTCTTCGTTGTAGTCATCTTCGCTGGCTCCATCGCCGATGGTCTTTTTGGTTTTCCTCTCATCGCTAACTCAGCTATCGGAATCATCCAAGAATGGATTGCGAAACGAAAACTCGACCGCCTCGCTTTTATGCACGCGCCAACAGCAACAGTGATTCGTGATGGCGCACCTATTGACATCCATACAAACGATGTAGTGCTCGGTGACCTCATCGTCTTGCGCGCTGGAGATCAGATTCCGGCTGATGGCACGGTTGTCGATGGCACTGGTCTTGAAGTGAATGAAGCGAACCTCACCGGTGAGATGGATGCGGTTCCCAAAGACACAGACGATCAAGTGATGTCCGGAACAATTGTGACCGCTGGAGTTGGTCGATTCATCGCAGAGTCTGTCGGCACCGATGCATATGTACATCGCATCTCTGCAGAAGCAAAAGTCTTTACTCGCGCACCATCTGAGATTCAGGACTCCATCAACAAACTGTTGAAGTACATCACTTGGATTCTTGTCTTTGCTGCTCCACTACAAATCTGGTCACAGTTCCGACTCAATGAAGTCGACAACTGGCGTGATTCAGCAATTCGTGCGGTGGGTGGTCTGGTCGGCCTGGTCCCGGAAGGTTTAGTCCTCTTAACAACACTCGCATTCTTGAGTGCAGCATTGAAGTTGACCCGAGAGCAAGTACTCGTGCAAGAACTACCCGCAGTAGAAGGACTCGCGCGAGTCAGTGTTGTCTGCATCGACAAAACAGGAACCATCACCACCGGCAATATCGTCTTTGAAGGCATAGAGATTCTTGATGGCACCGATGAGCCAACAGTTCGTGCAGCTCTTGGTGCTTTGGCCGACGACCCTGCCGCGAACAACACCCTGGCCACAATTGGTGATGCAGTGCATCCACCAAAAGATTGGACTGCAGGGGCACTCGTACCTTTTGATTCTTCTCGCAAGTGGAAGGCAAACGCTTACGAAGGTCGCGGCACCTGGTATCTCGGTGCGCCAGAAATGTTGGCGTCAAACAATGAAACGCTTCTCGCACAGGTAGCAACGCATGCAGATACAGGTCGTCGAGTCATGCTTGTTGCGCATTCCTCCATCACAACCCCCACCACAGATCTACCGCCTGATCTTTCTCCTGTTGCAATCGTTCTTCTGCGCGAAGAAGTCCGCGACGATGCAGCGGAAACTCTTGCGTACTTCCGCCAACAAGGCGTACGCGTCATTGTGATCTCCGGTGATAATCCACACACAGTTGGTGCAATCGCACGAGTCGTCGGTCTCGAAGGCCATGAACCAATCGACGCGCGCACAATGGGCACAACAGTTGAAGAAATTTCTGAATCATTGAAGCGGGGAAATGTCTTTGGCCGTGTTTCTCCAGAGCAGAAACGAACAGTCGTGCAAGCGTTGCAAGAGCAAGGCGAAGTCGTTGCAATGACCGGCGACGGCGTCAACGATGCATTGGCACTCAAGCGTGCAGACATCGGAATTGCAATGAATAACGGAGCACCAGCCACGAAAGCCGTTGCCCAGTTGATTCTCCTTGATGGTCGATTCTCACACTTGCCATCTGTTCTTGCAGAAGGACGTCGCGTGATTGGCAACGTAGAACGTGTTGCAAACCTTTTTCTTGCAAAGAACGCCATGAGTCTTGTGGCAATTATCGGAGCCGCAGTTGCAGGAATTCAGTTCCCCATTCTCCCCCGACACATGACATTGATCTCCACGGTGACGATTGGTATTCCTGCATTCATTCTTGCGCTGGGTCCGAACCCCCGTCGCTATGTTCCCGGTCTCTTAAAGCGAGTGCTCTCCTTCGCAGTACCGGCAGGAGCGATTGCAGGCATCGCCGTAGTTGCAGCCAATGCAGTGTCCGATGACAATTCAGGCACTGGCGCCACAATGGCCGCACTGATGAGTTTCTTCGCCATCTTGTTCATTTTGTCCCGCCCACTGAAGGGCTGGAAGATGGGATTATTGCTCTCCATGATCGGACTTGCCGTGACGGCATATGTGACGCCGTTGGGCTCCAACTTCTTTGGATTCACTCACGATGTCACATTGACAGCAAACTCTGCCATTGTCGGCGGAATCGCAATGGTGTGTATTTCAGGCGTTAACCGCGTGAGGTCGCGCTGGCTCGAGGAAAAACCCGAAGGAAGTTCCCCGAATTAAATTTGTCGACTGACACTTGCGGCACATCTTGCATGCACGATTCAAAACGAGCAATCGGATCACGGCCACCTTCGGTGTGCGGATAATCACTCGAGAACAAATACAGCTCATCGTTTGAATGATCTATCAAACGAGCCACATCTTCAAAGACGAAGGGTGTGAACGCCATCTGCTCAGTGATCTGTTCCGAGGGACGACGAGTGAAACTCTTCAAGCGTTCATCGACTCGGGAATACGCCTTGTGGGTTTGGTCGAGACGTACCAAGGTCTCTGGGACCCAACCAGCACCAAGTTCCACCGATGCCATCTTGAGACGTGGGAACTCTTCAAGAATTCCGTCCATCACCATCATGCCGATGAAGGTTTCAATGCCTTGATGCAGAACAACCGCGTCGCGCGCGCGAACATTCTCTCCGCCACCCATCCAGTCCTTGGTCGCTGCACGGCCGTTATTGCTCCACCCTGGATGCAACTGCAATGGGTTACCGCCAACATGGAACACCAACGGAACTTGCGCTTCTTGCAACAATGCCCAGATGGGGTTGTAGTCAACATGCGTCGGTGAACGATCCCCCGCAAGACGATGTGGAATCCACATTGCTTCCAAACCGTTCTCTAAAGAAAACTTCACCTCTTCAAGAGCAAGCTCTGGGTTCTCCAAAGGAATTGCAGCAACACCCATCAGGCGGTCATCAATGGAACAGAAATCTGCCATGTGGCGGTTGTGAGCACGAGCGCCGCCGTATCGCAAACGATCGTCAATCTTTTTCGAAGGAGAGAACGGCATGTGCAAACTGTGTGTTGCGAACACAATCTGCTTCATGAAGCCCAACATGTCGTTCGCAATGACTCGGTCATGCTTGTCGAATGCACCGAGTGCCTGAATCTCTTTGACCTCAGTGATCATGCGATCACCAAGTGCAACTAACGAATTTCTATGCTCATCAGAATGGCGCGATCCATTCGCTGTGATGACAGCGACTTCTTCATCAGTCACCAATGAACGGCCGTAATCGACAAGGGGCAGTTCTTCACGAATGTCTGGGTCTGCGTACTTCCGTAAGAAATCTGGAAGCTCCATGATGTGAGTATCTGCGTCATACAGAATGCGATCGCCTGCGTACGTCATGTGGTTCCCCCTCCACTATTTGTTGGCAACAGGGCCAACAGAAACGAACCGTACCACCAGGATTTGGCAACTTCCATAGCCAGGCATCATCTCTTGGCAGTAGCCCCGTAAGCCACTGTTCACCTACATCGGGCAAACTGTCTATATGCGCATTTTGGTTACGAACGACGATGGAATCGACTCTGTAGGACTTCATGTTCTTGCTCGGGCCATGCGCCCCTTCGGAGAAGTGGTCATTGCAGCTCCCGACCAGGAGTACTCGGGTGCAGGTGCAGCAATTGGGGCACTGCACATCATCCAGCCCGAGGTGCATGAACGCCACGTCGAAGGTATCGATACCTCGTGGGCGATTTCAGGACCGCCAGCATTGTGCGTGTTCTTTGCCCGACTCGGTGTCTTTGGTGCTCCATTTGATCTCGTAGTTTCGGGAATCAATCCGGGAGCAAACGTTGGTCGCTCGGTGTATCACTCCGGAACTGTCGGTGCCGCAATCACTGCGCGCAACGGTGGCATCAGCGGTA
>JBILBZ010000015.1:0-21511 GCA_044353425.1 Ilumatobacteraceae bacterium
CCTTCGCCTCATATATGCCGGCGAGGTCAACGACCTGTGCACGGCGATCCCCTTCCACCTGAATGGAAGCCATGAGCATCTCGCGCTCAACGGAATGACGGGGATCAAGTTCGGTGATTTCAACAACATCAATGAGCTTGAACAACTGCTGCACAATTTGCTCGAGTGGTGTTGCAGAGATGTCGACCACCATGGTGATGCGACTGAAATCGGGATCGTACGACGGCGCAACAGCAAGCGAATAGATGTTGTAACCGCGGCGTGCAAAGAGACCCGATACGCGCGCAAGAACTCCGGGACGGTTCTGCACGATGACGGACACGATGTGGTGCTTGTGCGAATCACCGTACGGATTGTTCGTATTCAGTGTGCTCACTTGAGGAACTCCCGACGACTCTCTTGCATTGGGTGAAGAAGCACATCGTCGTTCGCTGCGCCTGCAGGGACCATGGGGAAAACCTTTTCGAATTCTTCAACACGGAACTCAATGACAACACTGCGATCATTAATGCTGTTCGCGCGCTCGATCGCAGCATCGATCTCTTCTGGTGACTCAACACGAATGCCGACGCAACCCATCGCTTCAGCCCACTTCACGAAGTCGGGGCATCCGGCCAGATCAACTTCGGAATAACGCTCGCCGTAGAACATCTCTTGCCACTGACGCACCATGCCGAGATACGTGTTGTTCAGAATTGCAATCTTCACGTGAATGCCTTCAGTCGTTGCAGTCACCAGCTCTTGTGCGGTCATCTGGAAACAACCGTCACCGTCAATCGCCCACACGGTTTTGTTAGGTTGACCAGCTTTTGCGCCAATTGCTGCAGGGACCGAGAAGCCCATTGTTCCGAGACCACCTGAGTTCACCCATGTATATGGCTCGTTGAATTCCCAATACAAGCTTGTCCACATCTGATGTTGACCAACGCCTGCGCACACGATGGTGCCTTCAGGTGCGAGATCACGCAAACGTTCAAGACAGAACTGCGGCTTTAAACGAGCACCAGGTTCTGCTGGTTCGTATACAAGTGGGAACTGTTCACGCCATCCATTGACACGACTGCGCCATGGCGTGATGTCGACTTGAGCAGTGCCTGCAGCCTGCAATTCCTTAATGGCCTTGATGATTCCTTCAACGATCACGCGACAATCACCAGTCAATGGCACATCTGGCTTGCGAACTTTTCCTTGCTCGGCAGGGTCAATGTCGACGTGAATGATCTTTGCCTCAGGAGCAAAGCTGGCGACCTTACCTGTCACGCGGTCGTCGAAACGAGCGCCAAGCGCGCACAAGAGATCTGCTTTTTGCATTGCGGTAATTGCAGTGGCGGTTCCGTGCATACCTGGCATGCCGTAACACAACGGATGATTATCGGGGAAAGCTCCACGTGCCATCAACGTTGTCACCACAGGCGCCTGCAACATCTCTGCGAGTTCCTTCACTGCTTCTGCAGCGCGTGCCTTCAACACACCGCCACCTAAGTACAAAACTGGGCGCTCTGAAGACAGCAACAACTTTGCTGCAGCTGTGATTTGCTGTGCATCACCTTCGATGATTGTGCGATAGCCAGGCAACGCAGCGAGAACTTCTTCGTCTGTCGGCCAATTCCATTCCATCGTGTTGATGAGAATGTCCTTGGGAACATCGAGCAGCACCGGACCAGGACGACCCGTTGTCGCGATGTGGAACGCCTGACGAACAGCCATCGGAATATCTTCAGCGCGCATAATGAGTTCGTTGTGCTTGGTCACGCTGCGTGTGATGCCGATGGTGTCGCACTCTTGGAATGCGTCGGTACCAATTGCAGTCGTCGCAACTTGACCAGTGATACAGACCATCGGGATGCTGTCCATGAATGCGTCGCACAGAGGCGTCACCATGTTCGTTGCGGCCGGACCACTAGTCACCATGGCAACACCAGGGCGACCCGTGACATGGGCATAGCCCTGAGCCATGTGGCCAGCTCCTTGTTCATGTCGAACGAGGACGTGACGGATGCTGGACTTCAGCAAAGGGTCATACGCAGGAAGAATGCAGCCACCAGGAAGACCGAACATGGTCTCCACATTTTCCATTTCAAGCGAACGGATGAGCGCTTCAGCTCCAGTGAGTATCTCTTTGGCTGACATCGGGTGTCTCCTGAATCCGTGGACGACTACCTATTGAATTGGTTTTTTGAGCAAAAAATGCCTCAAAAAGCGAAAAAACGACCAATTCTCACGGATTTTTTGGATTCACAGGCCCCGGGCTCCGAGCAAGCCATGGCACTTCCACTTTCCCAGCCACAAGCAGACCCACTAATCCCAGGATGAACAAGGTGACTCCAATGTTTGACCTCATGGCCTGGAGTGGATCAGCACCCCATATATAAAAGACCGCGCGAGTGCCGCCGCAACTGGGGCACGCCATGCCAGCGAATTGCTGCAATGGGCACAAGTTGGGCTGATGCTCTAGATATTGGGCGAATCGGAGAGCGAGAGGGCTGGCGAGCACCATGCCCGCCAGACCCAACTCGGTCCTCGTCAGTGCTCCTTTTAGAACCACGCCTTATCGCCGTCACCATAAGTGGCTTTGAACTCTGCATCGTCTTTGGTGAGGTAGATGATGCCCTCAATAAATCCGATGAGACCTGCGATAGCCGGGCCAGCAAAGAGAAAACATATTCCGATCACTGAAACTAGTAATTGAATGAGACCCGCTTGTCTCTGCTCCTTACCGCCTAAGTAGAACTTGTGAATACCAAGTGCACCTAGAAAGATCGCAAGTAGACCAGCAACAATCTTTTCCTTGTCTCCCCCTTGGGATCCAGCCACATACGGCGGGGGCGGAGGTGGAAAATTAGGTGGTGGCAATGGTCCGTTCAAAGCGAATTACCTCAGGAAGCTAGGTACTTGTTTTTAATGTCTCGGATGTCCTGTGCCATCTGGAACTTAACAATCACGGACTCAATAGAAACCCTGAGAATGACCAAATAGATCACTGTCACAATTGGCATGAAAATCAGAGACAGTCCCCGTGAGCCGGGGATAAGCACGAGTGTGAAGATCCCCATAATTCCCGTGATCAATATTGCTAACACTGCATAAAGCGTGCGAATGATCTTCGACGCAATCAATGTGTCGAACTTGAAGTCATAAAGACTCTTGATGGATTCCATGGTTCCCCCTATTTGTATAAAACCAAGGAAACGTTACATCCAAACCTGAGCATGAATAGACACCACTCGGGCTCAATCCAAGTCATTCCTCTAAGTTGCAGTTATGCAGTTCGTCCGCACTCCTGATGACAGATTCAACAATCTTCCCGACTGGCCATATAGCCCTATATATACAGAGGTTTCTGCGGGCGATGGAAGTGGCGTCTCACTACGCGTCCATCACATTGATGAAGGACCGCGTGATGCGGCAAACACCATTCTTCTCATGCACGGCGAACCAACGTGGGGCTACTTGTATCGCAAGATGATTCCAGGCTTAGTTGCCGCAGGTCATCGCGTGATTGTTCCTGACCTCATTGGTTTTGGTCGCAGTGATAAGCCCACCAACATGGGCGACTACACATACGAGCGCATGGTCGCGTGGATGTCGGAATGGTTAGTGAAAAACGACTTCACCAATATGACGTTCTTTGGACAGGACTGGGGTGGCCTCATCGGTCTGCGAGTAGTCACGGCCTTCCCTGATCGTTTCCGTCGCATCGTTGTATCGAACACTGGCCTTCCCACCGGCGATCGCCAACCCACCGAGGCCTTCTTGAATTGGCAGAAGTACAGCCAGACATCACCGGAATGGCACATCGGCCGCATGGTCGAATCTTCCTCAAATTCCAAACCACTTGGTACAGATGTCGTCGCTGCATACGACGCCCCATTCCCCAGCGATGAATTCACTGCGGGTACCCGCATCTTGCCGTCTCTTGTTCCGACTGCCCCCGATGACCCCACATCAACCGCAAATCGCGAAGCGTGGAAAGTTCTCGAAGCATGGACCAAGCCACTCCTTACTGCATTCAGCGATGGGGACCCTGTGACGGCGGGAGGTCACCGAATCTTCCAAAGAAGTGTCCCTGGGGCCCAAAATCAGCCCCATACGACGGTTATTGACGGTGGACACTTCGTTCAAGAGGACAAAGCACCAGAACTCACGGACATCATCAACGAGTTCATCGCCTCTACCCCGTACTAGCCCAACTAGCGTGGGAGCCATGTCTGAAACCCGCACTATTGCCCCCGCCGATGGAAAGCTCGGTGTTCTCACCGTTGGCCTCGGCGCAGTGGCATCCACCCTCATCGCTGGCGTTGAACTCGCAAAGCGTGGACAAGGTCAACCCATTGGCTCCATGACCCAGATGGGCACCATCCGATTGGGCAAGCGCACCGAGAAGCGCACCCCCCTCGTCAAGGACTTCGTTCCCCTTACTCGCCTTGAGGACATTGTCTGGGGCGCATGGGACGTCTTCCCTGATGATGCCTACGTTGCAGCGTCACGTGCCGGTGTGCTCGAACAGGGCAAACACATCGAAGCAATCTCTGATGTGCTTCGCGAGATTCGACCGATGAAAGCTGCGTTTGAGCGCAAGTACGCACGCAACCTCGATGGCGAGCACATCATGGAAGCATCTGGCAAGCGCGCGATGTTGAACGGCATCCGTGCCGACATCAACCGCTTCCGCGATGAGAAGAAGGTCGACCGTGTTGTGATGATTTGGTGCGCAAGCACAGAGATCTTCATTGAGCCCGGCGCCGAACACGAAACAGTCGAAGCATTTGAAAAGGCCATCGATGCCAACTCTGATGTTGTGGCACCATCGATGCTGTACGCATATGCAGCAATCCTTGAAGGTGTGCCTTTCGCAAATGGTTCTCCCAACCTTGCAGTTGACATGCCATTCCTTCGCGACATGGCAACCGAGAAGGGTGTTGCTATTTCAGGCAAGGACTTCAAGACCGGTCAGACACTCATGAAGACTGTTCTTGCACCAATGTTGAAGGCTCGTCAATTGGGTCTTGCAGGTTGGTACTCGACCAATATCTTGGGCAACCGCGACGGTGAAGTTCTTGATGCTCCTGAAAACTTCAAGACAAAAGAAGAGTCAAAGCTTGGCGTTCTCGAAGACATTCTTGACCCTGCCAATAACCCTGACCTCTACGGCAATGTGTTCCACAAGGTGAGTATCAACTACTACCCACCACGCGGAGACAACAAAGAAGGTTGGGACAACATCGACATCTTTGGCTGGATGGGTTACCCCATGCAGATCAAGGTTGACTTCCTGTGCCGTGACAGCATCCTTGCTGCACCACTAGCGCTGGACCTCATTCTCTACTCCGACCTTGCACAGCGTGCAGGCCTTGGCGGCATCCAGGAATGGTTGTCTTTCTATTACAAGAGCCCGCAGGTTGCACCTGGTCTTCATGCAGAACACGATTTGTTTGTACAGCTTGAGAAGTTGCACAACACTTTGCGCTGGATCATGAACGAAGACCAGATCACGCATCTCGGTCGCGAGTACTACGACGACCCTTCCTGATTCAGTCATGAATCGTGTCGCTCTTCGCGCCTTGGCGTTTGACTGGGTGTGCGTATTGGCCATGGCCATCATTGGCACCAATAATCACGAAACAGATACCGGCATCTCTGGCATCTTGTTTGTTGCTGCACCATTTCTCATTGCCACGACACTCTCGCGAGTGTTAATGCGTGCAACGAAAAAGGATGAATCGACTGTCACCGATGGTGTCACCGTGGTTTTATTCACTGTGGCGATTGGCATGATCTTGCGCCGGGTTGCATTTGATCGTGGAACTGCAACAGCGTTTGTGATTGTCGCAACTGTGTTCTTAGGAACAACAATGCTCGGTTGGCGTGGCCTGATGGCTCGCCGCTCAACAGCTAAGTAAATCACTCCGCTGACGTCAGCGGACCTTTATCTAACTGCCCGAGAACTCTTCGGTAGAGGAAGAACTTGAGGCCAGCTTTGTCCAACGCCGCCGCATGTAAACAATGGCCAGGAATGCCATGGGGACGGCAATCACATCTGAGCCATCCTTCACGATCTTGATTGGCCGAGTATCCCACTCACCGAAAATTGATCGCAGCGGCGCAAGGACAAAACCCCACACACTTTCTACGTTTGCGCGGCCCACTTCTGTTGTCTTCATAAGAATGAAGACAACAGAAACAACAGACACCACCACCAATGACTGAGACAAGGAACGGGAGGTGAGAGAGGCTGTACAAAACAGCCCTATCAACACAGCAGACAGAGCGAATAATCCAAACAGGTCAGAGACCTTCCCTGACCACCAACCTGAATAATTCGAACCTTTCAGCCACCAGTCGTTGACAACGACTAATCCTATTGAACCCAAAAAGATGGGGCCAACAATCGACTCAATTCGATGGAGTAGTCGACTCAGGACGCAAATCGAGTGACGTCAGTTACTTTGCAAACAAAATCGCCAGAAACTTCTTTAAGCGAAGTTGCTTCTTCTAATGCAGATTGTCCCGGTGCAAGGTTATTCACAGTTGCCATCGAGGTATCAAGTTGAGTTGAACCGTCTGTCGATTCGAAAGCTACATCGATCATGTACGTCGACGCTTTGGAGGAATTGTTTGTGATCTTCAATTCAGCCACAGGCCAGCCGTATTCGTTCGATGTGCACTTAGCGATCTCGACGTCATCTTCTGGCGCGTTCTTCTTCCCAGAATCTGAACCACTCGATTGTTCCGTATCAGAACTACCAGAATCAGTTGTGCCCGATGTTTCCCCACTGGCAACAAGAGCAAAAAGGGATGCAGACAATCCAATGGCTAGGACAACATTTTTGAGTGATTTCATACCCAATTGTTACCACAATGGGAAGACCCCTTTCTACTCAAAGACCCACAATCCTGGATCGGCGCGATGCCTATCTAGAAACGACGGCGGTCGACCACAATCTTGACAATTCCGAGGATGACCAGCACGACCGCCAAGAAGATCAGGGTCTCTGTGTACGCACCTGTTCGTGGCAAAAGTCCACCTTCGCCCGGGATTGTTGTTCCAGTGGAACCAGGCGCCACTGTTGTTGCTCCCGCAGCTGTCGACGTCGTGCCAGCAGCAGTACACACATTGTTTCTAATGGTGTTGTTGTCAAGTGTGACCGCACCATTACGTGCGAGTAATTGCCCCGTGATGGACGCGCCTGTGTTTGCCGTGATGCTTGTCAATGCATACACATGCCCGATGAAGGTGGAGTTCACCCCAATCGTGGCGGAACTCCCCACTCGCCAGTACACATTGCAAGCTTGTGCACCATTGGCCAACGTCATGGTGCTGCCTACTGATGTGATTGCAGTTGAATCGGCCTGAAATACAAAGACTGCAGTGGGATCGCCTTGCGCATCAAGAATCACATTGCCCGAATTCGCGAGAGTGCCCGCTGTCGCCGCATACGTGCCGGCCAAAAGTGTGCGACCTGCAAGATCTGGTGAACTCAGAATTGTTGGAGATGGAACGCCAAGGTCGTTATATGCGGTCACTAAATCAGTTTGCGCAATTGATGCCGCGCTATCGGTGATGTGATTTGTTCCGGAGATAGTGACGCTGCCACTGCCGGTGTAGGAGGTTCCTGGAAACAAACCGACATCTCCGCCCGCTGTTCCAGAAATTGTGGTGGCTCCCGTATTGGTGATCGTGCTTCCCGCCAACACGCCATAAGTCGTAGTTGTTCCCGGACGAATCGTTGGGCCTGCAGCAGAAGTCATCACCGGCGTAAACAACATATGTATTGCTACAGCGGCAATGGGAATTCCCCATCTGAATCGAGATGTCTTCAGTGAAAAATTCTTCTTCATGTAGTCAGGGTAGGAACACTGCACATGGCGTTGCCCCTGAATACGAAATGTTGGGAGAGATGTCCCGTGAATTAGCTCGTAAAAGTATTTATGCGGTGGGGTTTGTGATGGCGCCAGTTTCGGCACCCTGCACAAGCTTTGCGAACTTCGCAAGCACGCCCGTGGTGTAACGCGGAGGGTTTGGCTTCCATCCAGCCTTGCGCTTTTCCATAACTGAAGCATCAACCAAAACGTCAAGAGACTTCGATGGCACGTCAATACGAATGACATCACCTTCATTCACAAATGCAATCGGCCCACCATCAACTGCTTCTGGTGCAACGTGACCAATACAGAAGCCCCATGTGCCACCCGAGAAACGACCATCTGTGATGAGTGCAACGGTAGAACCCATTCCAGCACCCTTCAAAGCACCTGTAATTGCGAGCATTTCACGCATTCCCGGGCCACCCTTCGGGCCTTCATACCGAATTACAATCACGTCACCATGATTGATTTTTCCAGTCATGATTGCATCCATTGCGCCATCTTCGCCATCAAAAACTCGTGCAGGACCTTCGAACTGCATCTGGTCTTTTGTGAGTCCGGCAACTTTCACCACACTGCCCTTTGGCGCAAGTGAACCAGTGAGGATGTTGATGCCGCCCTCTGCGTGAATCGGATCACTGAGTGGATGCACCACATCACCATCTGGCTGTGGAGGATTGATATCGGCCAAGTTCTCAGCCATTGTCTTGCCGGTGCATGTGAGAACATCACCGTGCAAGAGACCTGCATCTAGAAGGTGCTTCAACACAACAGGAACTCCACCAATGCGATGCATGTCGGACATGTGGTACTTGCCGCCTGGCTTGGTATCTGCAATGTGGGGCACTTTGTCAGCGATGCGATTGAAGTCTTCCAACTTCAATTCAACACCAGCTTCATTTGCAATTGCAAGAAGATGCAAGACAGCATTTGTGCTTCCACCCAAAGCATTCGTAATCGCGATGGCATTTTCGAATGCCTTCTTCGTCATAATGTCTCGGGGACGAATACCAAGTCGCAACATGTTGACAACTGCTTCACCTGCGCGACGCGCATCATCTTCACGCGAGCGATCAATCGCAGGCGCTGACGCAGTACCAGGCAAACTCATGCCCAGAGCTTCTGCGATGGAAGACATTGTGTTTGCAGTAAACATTCCCCCACATGCGCCTTCACCGGGGCAAGCAGACATTTCGATTTGAGTAAGTTCTTCTTGAGTCATTGTTCCGGCGGCAACTGCACCGATTGCCTCAAAAACTGTCGTGATATCGATGTTCTTACCATCGTGATGGCCGGGCATTGTCGAACCGTTGTAGACGAAAACACTTGCAAGGTTCAGACGCGCTGCAGCCATCAACATTGCAGGAATGCTCTTGTCACAACCAGCGAGTCCAACAAATCCATCAAAGCGTTCTCCGTGAACAACCGTCTCAACCGAGTCCGTAATCACTTCACGAGAAACAAGAGATGCACGCATCCCTTCATGACCCATACTGATGCCGTCAGAGACTGTGATTGTTCCGAACTCAAGCGCAACACCACCAGCGTCACGGACGCCCTTCTTTGCATGCTCTGCCAAACGACGAAGCGACATATTGCAAGGAGTGACTTCATTCCAGGCCGATGCGATACCCACCTGAGGCTTTTGCCAGTCATCATCGGTAAGCCCCACTGCTCGCAGCATTGCTCGGGCTGCGGCCTTTTGGTTGCCGTCAGTAACGTCGCGGCTGCGGGGTTTGATGTCGATGGGGGTGCCGTCAGAAAAGGACATAAGAGCAACGGTACTCCCGAGGTCAAGTCGTGCCTTGAGAATCAAGGGTTGCAAATTCTGTTAGGTGTACCTATCATGTGGCTTGTTAGGATGACCTAACACATCGGAGGCTCTCATGAAATCTCTTCAGAAGAAAATTGCAGCGGTCACGGCGCTCATTCTCCTTGCGTCTGCCTGCGGCAGTTCTGGATCAAGTTCAGACTCCACAGATACACGACTCACCATCTACAGCGGTCGTAGTGAAGAGCTAGTGAAGGACCTCTTCACTGCATTTACAGCCGAGACCGGCATTGCAGTTGATGCGCGATACGGAGACAGTGGCGAAATGGCTGCCCTCCTCATGACTGAAGGATCAGCAAGTCCAGCTGATGTCTTTTTCTCACAAGACGCTGGTGCTCTCGGCGCTGTGGAGGAAATGTTTGCCGAACTTCCTGCACAAACGTTGTCTGCTGTTGACTCGCAATACTCCGCCACAAGTGGCAAATGGGTGGGCGTCACCGGCCGCGTACGCGTTGTGGTCTACAACCCTTCGCTCGCTCCTACTCCTCCAAACACTATTGACGGACTTCTTAATCCTCAGTGGTCAGGCAAGATCGGCTTTGCTCCAACAAATGCTTCATGGCAATCATTTGTCACCGCGTTACGAGTCATTCGAGGCGAAGCAGCAGCAAAGAAGTGGCTCACAGCATTTGCCAAAAACAATCCAAAGCCGTACGAAAAGAACAGTGCAGTGCGTGATGCGGTGAACTCAGGTGAAGTCGCGCTCGGACTTGTGAACCACTATTACTTGCTCGAAAAGATTGCTGCAGAAGGTGCATCTGCAGTGACAGCCAAGAATCAGTTCATGGCAGCTGGTGATGTTGGTGGATTAGTCAATGTTGCAGGCGTAGGAATTCTTGCTTCTGCGAAGCACTCAGGCGCTGCGCAGAAGTTCATTGATTTCTTACAGAGCGAAACTGCCGCCAATTACTTCAGGACAAAAACATGGGAATACATCCTGACTAAAGGCGCCAAGCAACCTGAAGGTATTCCGTCTTTCTCAGAACTCAATGCACCATCAATTGACCTCTCAAACTTAAGGTCTCTTGATGTCACGCAGGAGTTACTGCAGAGCGTTGGTCTGCTCACCAAGTGAGTAGACAGTACGAATTCACAGTATGAGACAAACGCGAGGCTCTCTGATCCCATTGGGTCTTGCGTTTGTTGCTGCTTTTATTTCGCTTGTCCCACTGTGGTACCTCGTGACGCAATCGCTCTCCAAGGGGTTGCAGCCGTTTGTTGACGAGGTGTTTCAAGAGCGAACACTGACTCTCATCATCCGTAGCACCGTTCTTGTTTCTGCCGTCACAGTAATGAGTGCAATCATCGGAACATTTACGGCGTGGGTTGTGACATTGTCGGGTATCCGCGGGCGATTGATTCTTACAATCGTTTTCTCACTACCCCTTGCAATCCCCTCTTACCTGTCTGCCTTTGCATGGATTTCCTGGAAACCCGAATTGTCCGGATTCCTTGGTTCTTTCATTGTCCTGACTTTTGCTTGCTACCCATATGTGATGCTCCCCGTTTCCGCTGCCATGAGCCGCTTAGACCCGGTTCACGAAGACATCGCTCGCACAATGGGACGTTCTTCCATTGAGATCTTCGGTGCAGTGGTGTTGCCACAGCTTCGTCGCTCGATTACATCGGGGTCTCTGCTTGTCGCACTTTACGCCTTCAGTGATTTCGGAGCTGTCGCCGCTATGCGACACGAAGTGTTTACGTGGGTGATCTACGGCGCATACCGTGCGGGCTTTAATCCAACCCGAGCAGCATCGCTGTCCATCGTTCTAGTTCTCGCAGCACTGGCCTTGACATATGCCGAATCCATCTCGCGCGGTCGTGACGATACTTCAAAGAAAGCAACAACTGCACGGCGTCGGCGACGAAACACCTCCTGGCCACTTGCAGTACTCACCATGATTGGTGCGCTGGCCGTCATCATCCCCGGAGTCATCGTCCCCGTTGTGAACATTGCATCGTGGCTCGGACGTACTTCTTCTCGATCGATTGACTGGGCGTCAGTGTGGGGCGCAACCGGACAGTCGTTCCTCAATGGCAGTGTCACTGCAATCGTTACGTTGCTACTCGCACTGCCAGTTGCGTGGAGCGCAGTACGTATGACAGGAAAACTTGCGATGATTCCAGAACGCCTGACCTACATCACACATGCGCTTCCCGGAATCGTTGTTGCAATCTCTGTTGTGTATGTGGGTATTCGAGTCGCCCGGCCGTGGTACCAAGAATTTCCACTTCTGATCTTCGGCCAAGTCATCATCTTCTTGCCTGTGATGGTTGCTTCATTACGAGCTGCCTTTGAAAAGACGCCTGTGGCACTTGAAGAAGTCGCGCACAGTTTGGGAGTAGGCAATGTCTCTACATTGCTCCGCGTTGCACTTCCCATTGCAATGCCAGGAATCCTGGCCGGCTCTGCACTTTCCATGCTGGCCGCCGTGAAAGAACTACCCGTCACCCTCCTCTTACGGCCCACCGGCATGGACACGTTGTCCACCAAGATCTGGGACTTCAGCACAATCTCCGACTACGCCGCAGTGGGGCCTTACGCAATCGCGATGCTGATTCTTGCTGCACTTCCCACTGCACTTCTTGGCACACTGTCCGTTATGAAAGATGCGTCTTCATGAGCACCTCACCAGCTCTTGAACTCACCCACGTCTCCCATTTCTTTGGGAGTACTCAGGTGTTGAATGACATCAATCTGCAGGTGCAACACGGAAGTATCACAGCGCTCCTCGGGCCTTCTGGTGAAGGCAAGACCACTCTCCTTCGCATCATTGCTGGACTTGAACGCCCGCAACAAGGTTCTGTGCAAATCAACAACGTTGTCGTTGCCGACGAGAAGACATGGATTCCGGCGCATGAACGAGGCGTTGCTCTCGTTCCGCAAGAAGGCGCTTTGTTTCCACATCTAACGGTCGCAGAAAACGTTGCGTTTGGATTGAAGAAGCGACGCTCCGCAGCCGTAAAGAGTCGTGTTGCAGAGATGCTCGAACTTGTTGGACTTCCACAATCTGGCAATGTCCGTCCTTCTGATTTATCAGGCGGTATGCAACAACGTGTTGCGCTTGCTCGCGCCCTTGCAACGCAGCCCACTCTCGTGCTTCTTGACGAACCGTTCTCAGCACTTGACGCAGGATTGCGTGAGTCATTGCGAGATCACGTCGTCGATATTCTCCGAGCTGCATCAGCCACTGCCATTTGGGTCACCCATGACCAAGATGAAGCTCTCTCCATTGCCGACTCCGTTGCTGTCCTTCTCAATGGCCGTATCGCACAAAAATCTGACCCAGTCAGCGTGTATCGAACACCGCAAACTCCTGAAGTCGCACGTTTCATCGGAGAAACAGTTCCTTTCAATGGGACTGTTTCGAGCGACGGCGAGTCAGTTGACACTCGATTCGGCAACATTGGTTTGTTGCAGCATCATCAACCGGGAGCAGCAACAATTCTCATTCGTCCTGAGCAGTTCGAAATTGTTGCTGCCGACAGCGCGGAAGCAACTGTTGTTGGCGAAGTGACTGCTACTCGCTACTTCGGCCATGATGGCACTGTTGAAGTTCAGCTATCTGATGGAGTTGTCGCAACAGTTCGACTTCATGCACGACTTCTTCCCGAAGTCGGATCTTCAGTCGGAGTCATCGTGAACGGACGCGTTCTGGCTTTCCAGCCGACGTAGTCCTATCGGCGATCTTTGGATCCACCGAAACCAAAAAGATTGCTCGCCACTTTGCGCATCTGAATCTCTTCTGAGCCTTCCGTAATGCGGTATCGACGATGATGTCGATAGATGTGCTCGAAGGGCATATGGCGGCTGTACCCCACCCCACCACATGTTTGCATCGCCCGATCGGCTGCGTCGCATGCAAGTCGATTAGCACGGTAATTACACATGGCTACGAGATGCGTGACCTCCATGTGATGTTTGTGGTCGAGCATCCATGCGGTGTATCGAATCATCTGTCGCAACATGGCAGCTTCTGTATGTAGTTCGACCAACGGAAACTGAATCCCTTGATTAGTGCTGAGCTTCTTGCCCCATGTGATTCGCTCATTCGAATAGCGCACTGCTTCATCAATGCAATACTGCGCTGCACCTAACGAACTTGCTGCTTGACGAATGCGGTTCTCGTGAACGAAATGTTGTGCGAGTGCAAGACCTTCTTCAAGGGGGCCGAAAACTGCATCTGCGCCAACACGAACATCAGTCAGGCTTACTTCTGCATGATCAGTGGGCATGTTGAATGTCCACCAGAAGAATTCCACTTTGAAGCCAGGTGCATCGGTGGGCACAAGGAATGCAGTGATTCCCTTTGCGTCTCCCTTATTTCCACTCGTGCGAGCAAAGATGATGTCGTGCGTGGCGTGGTGCAGTCCGCTGTTCCAACGCTTCATGCCGTTAATGACCCATTCATCGCCATCGCGATATGCAGTGGTTTCCAAATATGTCGCGTCACTACCGTGATCAGGTTCTGTCAGACCAAACGCGAGTCGTTTTGTTCCATTCAGGAAACCAGGCATCCAATTCTTCTTTTGCTCTTCGGTACCGAAGTCGCGCATCATCAACACTGTTGGGAAGTTGCCGACAATGCTGCTTTCATTCTGCAGATCGTTATGCAGACCAAGACCCTTGGCCGCAAGATGTTCACGAATCACTGCCATGGTGAGGTTGCTCGCACTCTTGCCGCCGAACTCTTCTGGCAATGCGAGACGTAACCACCCGGCTTTGTCGGCACGCTGGCGCATCTCACGAAGGAGTGCTTCCCAATCAGCGGTTGGTACACCGTCGTTCTCAAAGTCAGTGCGTGACCATTCACGACGATGATCAAAGAAACGTTCGTTGTCGTCCTGCGCTTGAAGTGGCTTGATCTCTGCCTCGATAAAGGCGTCGATTTCTGTCAACGTGTTGAGTGTCTCTTGCGGTACGGCGAAGTCCATAGGCGAACAGTACGCCCCGCAACAGAGCCCCTAATTACTGAGGGTTAAGAACCGCGACGAGATTGCATGATGGCGGAGACAACCTTGCCGTCCGCCTTGCCCTTGCTGGCTTTCATGATGCGACCAACAATGGCGCCAGCAGCCTTCTCTTCTCCCGCGCAGTACTTTGCCCACGCATCAGGGTCTGCAGCAATTGCTTCGTCGACCATTGCTTCAACAGCTGACGTATCCATTGCCTCAAAGCCTTTGGCCGCTGCAATCGCAGCGGCATCGCCACCGCCATTAGCAACGATTTCTGCGAGAACTGTCTTTGCTTGTGTTGCTGACAACTTGTTGTCGCGCTCGAGAATGGTGAGAGATGCAATGTCTGCTGCTGGTACAGCCGGCGATGCACCTGCTTCAGCGAATGCCTGCGTGACGTAGATGAGTGCCTTCACAGGATCTCCGCCCGCATCAATAACAGCCTTGACGTATTCATGTTGACCACGCTCAACAGCAACAACAACTGCCTCACTGCGAACGTCGTATCCAGTCAGTTCGTGCAACATGGCACGACGTGCTGCTGGCAATGGTGGCAGTGCAGCGCGTACTTCTTCAATCCATTCCTGTGACGGATCAACTGTCACAAGGTCTGGCTCGGGGAAGTATCTGTAGTCGTCAGCATCTTCCTTGGTGCGCAACGTGTGCGTACGGCCTTCTGCATCATCCCAGTGACGTGTTTCCTGACGAATCACTCCACCTGAATCGATGATGTCAATCTGACGACGTGCCTCGTAATCAATCGCACGCCCCAGCGCACGAATCGAGTTCACGTTCTTGATTTCACAACGCGTTCCGAATGGAGTGCCTGGCTTGTGCACCGACACGTTTGCATCGCAACGCATCGAGCCCTCTTCCATCTTTGCATCAGATGCACCAATAGCTTCAAGAATTGAACGCAGCTCCGAAACATATTCACGTGCTTGTTCACTGGTGCGAATGTCAGGACGTGACACGATCTCCACCAAAGGAACACCTGCACGGTTGAAGTCCATCAGTGAGTAATCACTTCCGTGAATACGACCTGTTGCACCACCAACGTGGGTGCTTTTGCCTGTGTCTTCTTCAAGATGCGCGCGCTCCACACCAATGACAACACCGCTTGGCAGTTCCAGATGCCCGTCTGCGTTCAGAGGCAAGTCGTACTGGCTGATCTGGTACGCCTTAGGCTGGTCGGGATAGAAATAGTTCTTGCGGTGGAAGATGCATCGCTGAATTCGACAATTGAGTGCAAGGCCAATGCGCATTGCGAGCTCAACAGCTTTCTTGTTCAACACAGGCAATGCTCCGGGTAAGCCAAGCGTGACGGGGTCAATGTTGATATTGGGCTCATCACCAAAACGGTTTGGCGAACCGCTGAACAACTTTGTGGCGGTTGCAAGTTCGACGTGCACCTCAAGGCCAACAACCATTTCCCAACCGCCGGGCAGCATCTGCTCTTGGGTTGCAACGATGGAACTAAGTGGACTATCGCTCATTGCGCGCCTCCTGCTGCTGCCTCGAGTGCTCCGCCCACGCGGAACATCGCTGCTTCACCTAACGCTGGTGCCAACACCTGTATGCCTACTGGCAAACCATGTGCACCAGTCCCGAACGGAACGCTCATTGCAGGGTGTCCTGCAAGGTTGGTGGGGATTGTGTAGATATCGCACAAGTACATCGACATTGGGTCATCAGCCTTCTCACCAAATTTGAACGCAACCAATGGCGAGGTCGGCATCAAGATGGTGTCAACAGATTCATATGCCTTGTCGAAATCTTGCGCGATGAGACGGCGCACCCTCAACGCTTTTCCGTAATAGGCGTCGTAGTACCCAGCTGACAATGCATAGGTGCCCAACATGATGCGTCGCTTTACTTCATCACCAAAACCTGCTGCACGGGTTGCGCCATACATTGCGTTGGTGTCAACAGCATTCACACGCAATCCATATCGCACGCCGTCAAAGCGAGCAAGGTTGCTGCTGGCCTCTGCAGGTGCAATGAGGTAATACGCAGTCAGCGCATACCCAAGGCTGGGAAGCGTGACGTCGACAATCGTGGCCCCTGCAGCAGCGAGCGCTTCGAATGCGGCGTCCAAACGTGCGGAGACCTCAGGTTCTGCACCACCCGGAAGATCAACAACGCGACCGATGCGCATTCCTGCCACACCTTGCGACACTGCACCCACTAAGGACGGTGCATCTTGCGGAATTGAAGTGGAGTCCATGACGTCATGGCCGGCGATGACCTCAGTGATCAAAGCAGCATCAGTCACTGTTGTTGCAAAAGGACCAATCTGATCAAGCGAGCTTGCGTATGCAACAAGGCCGTATCGACTCACAAGGCCGTAGGTCGGCTTCACGCCAACAACGCCACACAGTGCAGCGGGCTGGCGAATACTGCCGCCCGTGTCTGAGCCAAGGCTCACAGGCGAGAATCCTGCAGCAACTGCCGCTGCACTACCACCACTAGAGCCACCAGGAACACGTGATGTATCGAGCGGGTTACGCGTTGCACCAAAGGCAGAGTTCTCAGTACTTGAACCCATTGCGAATTCGTCAAGGTTTGTTTTGCCCACCATCACTGCACCAGCAGCACGTAAACGTGTCACCACTGTGGCGTCATACGGCGGCTTCCAGCCTTCAAGAATTTTCGATGAGCATGTGGTTTCAATTCCATGTGTGCACAAGTTGTCCTTGATTGCGATGGGTACTCCTGCAAGTGGACCCACAGGGCGACCAGCAGCAATGTCTGCATCAATTGCATCTGCTTGAGCACGTGCAGCATCTGCGGTCACCAAATTGAAAGCGTGAATATCTGCTTCACGTTCATCGATACGCGCGAGGTGAGCTTCCAAAACTTCTCGAGCGGTCAATGCCCCCGAGGCAACTGCTGCTGCGATCTCTGATGCAGTGGTGGGAATTGTTGCCATAATCAGCCCTCTGTTCCGACGATGGGTGGAACACGGAAACGGCGCTCTTCGGTTGCCGGAGCGGATGCCAACACTTCATCAGTATCAAGCGTGGGCATCTCAACGTCTTCGCGCATCACATTCACCAATGGGTAGGGCTGGGTCATCGGCTCGACGCCCGACAGGTCAAGTGCGTCGATGTCGCCGAAATGGCCCATCACCTTGGCCAATTGCTCGGTGAAGTGCACCACCTGGGCGTCATCAATATCGAGTCGCGCGAGGTGAGCCACTTTGGCTACGTCGGCTGCGGAAATGGGGCTACCTGACTGGGTCACAGTTCTCAAGCCTACGAGCCATGCGGGAGGACACCCCGCCTGATTCCCTCTTCGGGACTAGGCCGAGGGGTCGACAGGCGGGAATTGTGCCTGTCGCTTCTGCAGATAACTCACAACGCCCTCTTTGAAGTCGGGCCGCGTAAACGACTGGCCCATCAATTTCAGAGCGTCGAGGCTGGCGGTGGAGACATCCTTGTCGTAGTCGCCATACACCTGACGCTTCATCACTGACATCGAAGATGGTGACACGTTCATCGCAAGGTCAGCGGCGTAGGCCATCACAACATCCATGAGTTGGTCGGCGGGCACAACTTTGTTCACCATGCCCAACTCTTGTGCTTCTGCAGCCATCACAACACGGCTTGACATCAAGAGGTCCAGAGCATTCGCTTGGCCAACGAGACGCGGAAGCACCCACGAAATGCCGTACTCAGCGATGAGACCGCGTTTCGAAAATGCACACGTTAACTTTGCAGTGTCGGCGGCGAAACGCATGTCGCACATCAACGCTTGCACTAAACCAAGACCAGCAGCTGCACCATTGACTGCAGCAATCACAGGCTTAGAGATACGAGTGATCTCATCTTGCATGCGGCCTTCAAGAATGTTGCTGTCTTCTTTGCCATCATCACTTGACGTTGTGGGAATGCCCTGCAGTGTGCCCATATCTGCACCTGCGCAATATCCCTTCCCTGCTCCGGTTACAACAATGACGCGTACGGAAGAATCAGCAACTGCTTTATCAATTGCATCGAAGTATTCGACACCCATGCGACCTGTCCAAGCGTTGAGACGCTCGGGTCGATTCAGGGTGATAACGGCAATGCCAGGCTCAACAACGTTGTACAGAACTTCACTCATGTTCAGTGACCGTAGACGGTGCAGAGGCCTCCCGAGAACGCCGAGCATCAAAAAGCAGGAACCCAACAGAAAGAGCGAAGACAGCCAGCGACACCCACTGGTTCAGACGTAATCCGCCTGCAGAATGCGCTGGGTCGATTCGAAGGCCCTCGATAAAGAACCGAAGCGCCGTATAGCCCGCGGCATACCACGCAAGAAGGCGCCCGGGTGCCGGGTTCAAGCGGCGTTCGATGAGAATCAATAGACCAGCAAGAACAACGCACCCAATGGATTCGTACAAGAAGGTGGGGTGGAAAGTTGTTCCTGCAGCTTCTCCTGCCTTCATCGCAGCGGAGTCTGAAACACGCAATGCCCACGGCAATGTCGTGGGGCCACCAAAGAGCTCCTGATTCCACCAGTTGCCCCATCGCCCGATCGCTTGTGCAATCGCAATTGCTGGTGCGGCGCAGGAAAGAATCGCCCATGCATTGAGTCCTCTCACGCGTGCACGCCAAAACCCAACAGCAACACCGAGAGCAACGCCGCCCCAGATACCTAATCCTCCGTGCCAAATCATGAATGCCTCAGCCCAGTTGCCCCTGAAGCGTTGTGCGTCTGTGATCACGTGATACACACGACCGCCGATGACACCGGCAGGAACAGCCCACATCGCAATCGAAGAAAAATCTTCAACAGTTCCGACACCGCGAGCCTCTGCGCGTCGACCAGCAATCCGGACAGCCACCACAACACCAAGGGCAATCATCAACCCATATGCATTCAAGCGAAGTGGACCCAATTCAATTGAACCGCTCGATGGACTAGGGATTGACGCGAAGAACGTCGACATGAAAATCATGAAGTCAAACGAAGAGCGAACGCAACTGCACCCTCGAAGATGATGCTCTTGTCATAGTCCTGTGTCGCAACATGGAAACTGCGCTCCAACATGACTCGTTCCTTTGGACCGCCATACTCCGCCATCAATGCATCGCCATCCGTAGGACTCACCACATGGTCTTGCACAGAAGAGAAAAGAAGCAATGGCATTTTTGTTGATGCATATCGCTTTGCCAAAGGTGTCAACCCATCCAACTGAAATGAATACAGAGCAGCAAGAGGTGTTCCCGGATACGCGGTCTCGACCACACCTGGCTCTGCGATATCAGAACCGATGCCGTCCATGACTTCTGCGCCGCCGTCGATCATGCCTTTCAGCATGTCCATTACTTCAGGTGCTTGTGGTTGTGTTGCTGGATTCACACACACCAAACCTGCGACCTCTGGGTGTTCTGCTCCGACCCACAATGTGAGTGCTCCCCCCATGGAAAGGCCCATGACAACTACCTGAGAAACCCTCTTCGCCAGCGTCTGGTATGCGGCCTCGGCGTCTGCACTCCAATCGGCCCAGCGCGTGGGAATCATGTCTTCCATCGCGGTGCCATGACCTGCAAGTTGTGGCATTTCCACATGAAAACCAGCGGCAGCACACGCCTCAGCAAGACCACGCATCGAACCTGGATTGCCCGTGAAGCCATGCAACACAAGGACACCTGCGTCCTTAGACCCGACGACGGATAGTGGCTCGGCGCCTGGAATCGTTGGTGCAGTCATGTCGAAACTCCTCGTAAGCATTCAGTCAATTGACATTCCGAGTGTATGTGAGACGTCTCTCCCCACTGGCACAGCGACCTCCCTGGGCATGGTCATTGACCCCCCACCTCTTTACTGATGGACTAGGGGGGCTTATGCCGTCTTCATCTCGCCTCCAACGTCAGCGCAAGATAGACGGATACGCAATCGCTGCGATCGCCCCCGTCATCGCACTCATTCCCGCATGGCTGGTCGCCATCGCCGCTGTGTGGTGGGTCCTCCAACTGTTCGTCACACTCAATTTCTTTCTTTTTGCTTCCACACTCTTTCTTGCAGGCGCTCTCCTCTTTGTGCGACCAGTACAAAGAATTGTGTTGCAACGCCTACTTGGTGCTCGTACACCGAATCGTGCTGAGCATGAAGCACTTCACCGCGCGTGGAATGTCGTTGCCCAGGCAAATCACATCTCCCCCGGTGACTTTGTGTTGGCAGTCTCAGACTCAGAAGATCTCAACGCTTTTGCCTCGGGCGGACATCTTGTTGTTGTTTCAAGTTGGGCGATCGCCAATGTGTCGCATGAGAAGTTGTGCGGAGTACTCGCACACGAGTTAAGTCATCACCTCGGTATGCACACCATTGCTCTCACCGTTGGACAATGGCTCACCATTCCAATCATTCTTCTCGCTCGCATCGGTTTCTTTCTGCAGAACATCGCTCATGCTGCAACCGACACATTTGCGACTCGTGACAACGCGGTGTCGTTCGTTGGGCGAACAGTTGCAGGAATCCTGACAATCGTCTCGTGGCTCTTTCTCTCCATGATCACTGTTTCCCAACTCATTGGAAATGCAGTTGGCAAAGGCGCCGAGTTCAAAGCAGATGAGACAGTTGTCGCAATGGGGTTTGGCCACGAACTGCGCGATGCTCTGCGAATCGTCGTGAATGCAGGAAATGGCGAGCGTGCGGCCCATTGGAAAGACCGCCTTGTGACCGCCCACCCCCCAGCTCGCACCCGTATTGCACGGATCGATGCTCAACTTCGAAGGAACCCCAAGGGCCGACCCCGATAGCGTTTGGACTTGTTATGACAAGTCTCCCCGGCGATCCTTTTCTTGCAGCAGCACGCGGCGAGCGCTCATCCCACACCCCCGTGTGGTTCATGCGTCAAGCAGGTCGCAG
>JBILBZ010000074.1:0-7257 GCA_044353425.1 Ilumatobacteraceae bacterium
CCACCGCCGCCGCCAGCACCACCGCCATCGCCGCCTACTTGAACACCATTCGCACCACCAGTGCCGCCAACAAAAGAGTTGCTTGTCGTGCCGTCGCCGCCGCTGCTGTAGCCGCCGCCACCGCCACCGCCGCCACCGCCGCCTGCAATGGCATAAATAACATTTTCAACCTTCAAAACAGTTGCAGCCCCTCCACCGCCACCACCGCCTGACCAGTCAGCTGGAGCTTGCCACGCCCCTGCACCACCGCCATACCCAGCAATTACGCTGCTACCACCAGGACCACCTGATCCGTTTCCACCGCAGTAGCCAAGAGACCCACAGCCGGTCGAACCTTCCGAGCCAGCACCGCCAACAGCCACCTTGATAGAGGTTGATGATGTCACCGCCAGGTTTCCGGCTACTTGTCCTACATCTCCTGGCATACCCCTGTTTGAGTCTCCGTAGTAACTCGAGTTACGACCCCCACGCGCACCTACGCCACCGGTGATGGTCACACTCAAACTGGAAACACCCGCCGGGACAGTCACAATCACTTCCGAGCCCGAGGACGTCACTGTGAACTTGCATAGAAAATTGACTGAATCAAAGGTCCAACCCGCAGCGCATTCTCCTGAAGCATTCACTGTTGGTGTTCCGAGCGTGACCACACTGCTTGCAATGACAGATGCAGCAAAGGCAAGAGCAGATTTTGAACGGCCCCTCATGGACACCCAGTTCCTAAATGGAGGACACTTTTTCATGGAAGAGAGCCTATTTAGATTAGGCATTCACTCACACACGGTTCATTACTGATTTTTTATAAGGCAATTACGATTGGCCAAAATGTTGCCGAGCTACACACCTAAGTTCCACGACTTGCGATGCAAGTCGGTGACACCATGCGTTTTGATTGCGTCCGTGTGTACAGCCGCGCCGTAGCCCTTGTTGCCTTCCCACCCATAATGCGGGAACTGATCGTGTAACTGCATCATCAAGGTGTCTCGTTCCACTTTTGCAATCACACTGGCAGCAGACACACACGCACAGTCTTGGTCGGCTTTAATGCGCGTCACGATGCGCGGTCCACCAGCTTCTTCCATCAGGAATGCAGTGTTGCCATCCAAGATCACCACGTCAGGCGTGATGCCTAAATTCTGCAATGCACGACTAGCGGCCAAGCCCAAAGATGTGACGATGCCGAACTTGTCGATCTCTGTTGCTGTCGCAGAACCAGTTGCCCACGCAGTGCCCCACTCTTTGGCAATCGGCACCATTGCTTCACGTCGCTTTGGCGTCATCAACTTCGAGTCGCGCAGCCCCGCAGGTATCTCACCGACATTTGCGTCGATAGCGACAACTCCTATGGTGACTGGACCAGCAATCGCACCACGCCCTACTTCGTCCATACCAGCAACGATGCGTGCACCGTTCGCGAAGAATTCACGCTCAACGTCAAGGGTGGGTTCCGGCCGTGCCATTGCATGAAGCGTAGGCTTCGCACATGGCAGCCAAAGCATCCATCACCGTTGGTCACTACGTCTATTCGGCGCAAGATGCACAGAAGACAATTTCCATGCTGGATGAAATCTGGTCGTACTACACCCAGGATTCACAGATCCCCGATGGGTGGCTGGCAGGCGCACGTGGATTTCTTGCAGAGATGTCATCACTCGGTGGCATCAAGTTGCCGTCACTTGAAAATGTTGACACTGCATTTGTTTCGCTCACCACAGCGCTTGTAGCGAAATACAAAGACCTCACCGACCCGCAAATCGAATCATTGCTTGCAGCATCGTGGCGTTTCTTCCCCACCATGCGTTTGCTCAACGAAGAACACACCGGCACCATTGCCCACCTGCATGCATCAAAAGGTTTGCCAAAGAAAGCAATCGACCATGCCGATATCTCTTGGACAGGCATCGAAGGCGACGTACAGGAATCACGTGTCCACCACGGACGTCCGTGGCAAGCGTTATGCATCTGGTCCACCGATGCGATTGACGCACTACGCGCACAAGGTCATCCCATTGGGCCAGGTTTCGCCGGCGAGAACATCACCGTTGCAGGAATTCCTGCAGAAGCATTTCGCCCCGGTGCGCATTTCCGCATCGGCACAGTGCGCGGCTTTATCTCGGCATACACAATCCCCTGCAGCAAGAACAATGCGTGGTTTCTGAATAAGAACATCAATGCGATGAGTCACGAAACCGGCGCCTTCAGCCGTGTGTATGCAATGGTCACCACGTGCGGAGACATCTCTGTGGGCGACACGTTCGAATTGTTTACCGACCGCTAAACACTCGTCTTCTGCCGCTGCTGATTGTTGTAATCGGTATTGATTACCAATTCACATTCGTGCACTTCTTTGGCACAGTGTGTTCATGAGCATTGATTCACCCGACGTGTGTCCATCATGTGGCGGCGACACCGCCTACGACTCAGATGAAGTTGAACATTGCAGCGCCTGTGGTCTCAACATCGACGACTACATCGATGAGTTTGGAGACGACGACCGCACCAGCGATGTCGATGAGTACGACTTCATTGCTGAGGCCGATTAGCTAACGGAAACAGGAGCTTCCAGCAAGGTTTCGCCTGAAGCATCAGTTGATGCCCATTCACCGTGAGTGAGCACTAAACCAGGTGCGCCTGTGACCTCCCACAAAATCGCAGGACGTGGTCCGTGCCAACGAATTGCATAGTTGATCGTGCGGAAAGGATCACCCGTGATTCCGTGCGCTTCAAATGATGCTCCCCACCAAGGTTCGGGAATGCCATGAGGAAGAATGCGGCACACTCCGCCACTCGGTGAACCTTGTGCGAGCAGTGACTCTGCCCACGCGATGGCCTGCAGGCCAGCAGGTACTTCAAGAGGCAGTTCCTGTACGTCGCGGTCGGCAAGGCGCAACCATGTGGCACCAATGTCGCCAGCAGCAACCTCGTCACCCAGCAACACACATGCACGTGCTGCCGATGACAAAACGTGTGGCGTGTCCCAGCGTAAAACCTTCGCGCGCTTTTCTTCTTTCAAGCGACGTTGAACAGCCTCGACCACATCGACGATGGAGTCGCTGTACTTCTCACCCAAGCGAGCCAACTCAATTGCAGCATCATCAGTAGCGCCGACACCCAACAACAAGTCACTACGCACTCTCGAGACTCCAGCGACGATGGTGTGATCAGGCACGTTGAAACGCGAAGCCGTATCGCATGCCTTTTCCCAGCCACGCACGACTGCTTGATGGTCTGGCGTGTCATCGGGCAAACGGCCTGAGACAGGATTGTTGTGAGCCAAAGCAATTCGTGCCGTGCTCTTGTGCCCAATCGGAATCACGATGGAATCAGCGGGCAGTTCAATACCCACTGGTGGATTCGCAGCTGGCTCACGCGTTGTGAATACATCGCGACGTGTCACAGCAACAGCAATCGGCAAAGTCGAGTCGTTCTCAAACTCCATCACCGTCATGCCGCCAAGGTCTGCAACTGAATAGACACGCTGAATCATGTCACCACCAGGAATCTTCACGCGGGTCTCTGCAACGGGATACCCGGCGTACCACTTTTGACGTGTTGTCGGCTCGTTACGAGGCGTGTACCAGCGATCATCGGCTGCGATAAACCAATCAAGTTCTGCACTGCCATCAGCTGGCAGAACCGAACCATGCTCGGTCACAGTGCCACGCCATGCGCCACCGCGATTTCCAATAAGACGACCATTCACTGGGGAGTTCATGTGATTACTTACTTTGCTTCAGGTCGCGCGCGACGCGACATCAATGCGAGGAGCCCATCTGCTGCGCTCTTTCCTTCATGACATACAGCCACCACCTGTTCAGTGATGGGCATGTCGACTCCGTGTTGGCGCGCAAGTTGCAGCACCGTTGCAGAACTCTTGACACCTTCAGCCACCATCGATGTTGAGGCCACGATGTCTGCCAATCCTTCACCTTGACCGAGGCGAATTCCCACACTGGTGTTACGACTACTCGTTGATGAGCATGTGGCGATGAGGTCACCCATTCCTGCAAGGCCAGAGAGCGATTCAGCATTGCCGCCGAGCGCGACCGCAAGGCGCGTCATCTCTGCGAGTCCTCGCGTTAGTAACGATGCGCGTGTGTTGTCGCCAAAGCCCATTCCCATGGCCATGCCAGATGCAATGGCAATCACGTTCTTCACCACGCCGGCAATTTCACACCCAACGACATCAGCGTTTGTGTACACACGGAACGTTGGCGTGGAGAACAGCTCTTGCAATGCAGTGGCAATCACATCGTCGTCAATTGCCACCACACTGGCCGCGGGTTGACCCACAGAAATCTCCGATGCAAGGTTCGGCCCCGTAAGCACAGCAACGGGATGATCAGGCAACACATCGTTTGCCACTTGCGACATCCGCATCATGGTTCCGGCCTCTAGCCCTTTCGAAAGACTGACGACAGGCACCCAGGGACGAATATGTGGCGCAGCTTCAGTCAACACCTGACGAAAACCTTGCGAGGGCACTGCCATCACTACAACGTCTGCATTGGAGACAGTGTCGGCCAGCGAAGCAGACGCTTTCAGATCCGGAGACAACGCAACCCCGCTGATGTAGCTGGGATTCACATGATGGGTATTGATGGACTCCACAACATCAGCGCGACGTGCCCACAAAGTGGTGGGGGTGTTGACTGCGGCGAGCGATGCGACTGTGGTTCCCCACGAGCCAGCGCCCACTACTGCCATGCGGATTGACGCCATGGTCACAGCGTAGGCGACCACTAGGACTACGACCTCCCCCACAAGGGCTCTGGCTTCGTAGGCTTACCCTCGTGCGCACCGCAGTTGTCATCCCCGTGAAGTCATTCACCATGGCAAAAGGTCGCTTGGCCGACACTCTCACTCCGTCACAACGCGAAGATCTGGCACGCACATGCGCTGAGACAGTCATACGCGCTGCTTCTCCCCTTCCTGCCTACGTCGTGTGTTCTGATGACGATGTTGCCTCCTGGGCCGTCTCAGTGGGTGCTCACGTGGTGCGCTGCATGACACCTGGTCTTGACGTTGCAGTTGCGGCCGGACGCACAGCCATCGCAGCTGAAGGTTTTGATCACATCATCGTCGCTCACGCTGATCTTCCCCTCGCGACATCGCTTGTCCATGTTGCTCGTGAAGGAATGGTCACCATGGTCACCGACCGACACAGCGATGGCACCAACGTGTTGTCATTCCCTATCGCAAGCACTTTCACCACGGCGTACGGCCCTGGCAGTTTTGACAATCACATGCGAGCTGCCGCTGCCTGTGGTCTTGCCCACGAAGTAATCCACGATCCATCACTTGCACTTGATCTCGACACCGCTGATGACCTCAGCGAACTTGAACGTCGCCGAAAGGACATCTCATGAGCGCCAACGAGCCGGGCCAACCACCCATCACCAAATCTCACTACAGCAGCAATCTGCCAACTCCGAAAGTGGTGCTCGCAATTGGCGCACACCCGGACGATGTGGAGTTCGGCTGTGGCGGCACTCTCGCTAAATGGTCTGCCGACGGCGCAGTAGTCCATCATCTCGTGTGTACCGACGGCTCGAAAGGCACATGGAACCCCGATGCCGACATCGCGTCACTCATCGCATCTCGTCAAATGGAACAACGCAATGCGGCGGCAGCACTTGGCGCGATAGGCACCGTTTCATTCCTCGAGTACGTAGACGGTGAACTTGAACATTCCAAAGAGGTAATCGATCGCATTGCTCTCGCAATTCGCACAATCAAACCAGATGTGGTGCTCTCACATGACCCGTGGAAGCGCTATCGACTCCACCCTGACCATCGCAATACAGGTCTCAATGTGTGCGATGCCATTGTTGCTGCGCGCGACCCACATTTCTTGAAGCACCACATGACGAATCACGGTGTCGTTCATCACCGCCCCGATGCGTTATTGCTATGGGAAGCCGACGAGCCAAATCATTTCGAAGACATCTCGGCGTATATCGATGCAAAGTTCAACGCATTAGAGCGTCATGAGAGCCAGTTCGAAAGCACCATGAAGGCAACCGACGAAGACGGCATGGAAGTGTTCCGTAAGCGCATGCGCACTCGGATGTCAGAGCTTGGTGCTCCACACGGCGTTGCTGCAGCAGAGATCTTTCATCTCATGGACAGGCTCTAGTCGAACTGGCCCTTCTCGCGCCCTACACCGGGCGCACCTGCAAATGCTTGCGCGATTGACATCCATTCCGTTGCGACCTCACCAGAGATGTCCAAGCCGCAGTCGTCCACATGACGACGTTGCGTGACTGCCAAACAGAAACCCACAGCACTCCCCTTCACACTGTTGGGTTCAGATGCGTCACCCCATGTCCACACATCACCACTTGGCGCCGTGAGTTCGACATACACATCACCTTCTGGCGTGGCTCGCTTATTTGCCGTAAAAGCAAAACCACGTGCGCGCACTCCAATGTGTGCGACATGACGTAACCGATCTGTCGCGACGGGTGTGGCGCCCACCGCATCAGCAATGTCGTATCCGTGTGCCCATGTCTCCATCAGGCGTGCCGTCAGCATGGAACGAGCACTCATCGGCGGGCCGTACCAGACACATCGAGCCGACAAGTCGAGACTGCGAGATGCATCCGCTAGAGCAGCAGCACCCGTGCGCCACCATTGCAACAAATCCTCCGGAGAGCGATGACGCTCGGCATCATGAATCGCATCGACACCGCCTTTGGTCATCAGGTCGCGCATGTCGCTACTGAAATGTTCTGGTTCAGTCATCGACCATTGTGCGCGGCGATCAAAAAGACCCAGATGAATCACCTGGTCCGCCACATTCCAGCCAGGCGCTGGTGTTTGCTTCACCCAGTCATTTGGCGACAACGATTGAAGCAGTGAGTCGATCGAGGCAACTTCGCCTGCGAGATCAACAAGAACCGGATCGATGACATCAGACATAGGCAAAGTCTTGCCGATATGAACTCACGTCGTAGGCACGAACTTCATCGGTACAAAAGAGAAGAGGGGGACTTGCGTCCCCCTCTTCTGCACTCCGAGCCGGTTGGTTTTTTCGCTTAAAAGAGCGAAAGAAGAATTACTTCTTCTTTGCTGCCTTCTTACGGGCGGCAGGCTTGCGCTTTGCAGCTGCCTTCTTCTTTGCTGGTGCTGCCTTCTTGGCTGCCTTGCGCTTAGCAGGGGCTGCCTTCTTGGCTGCCTTCTTCTTAGCTGGGGCGGCCTTCTTTGCAGCCTTCTTCTTCTTTGCAGGAGCTGCTTTCTTAGCAGCCTTGCGCT
>JBILBZ010000001.1:0-53800 GCA_044353425.1 Ilumatobacteraceae bacterium
GATCCTTTGAACAAGTGCAGGCTTGTTTTGTCGATGCCGCAATGCGAACGAGTGGCCATGTTGTTGTGAATGCCGATGATCCACAAAGTCGTGTGGTGCTTGAGGCTCCCTTGCCGCACCAAGGACTGCGAACGTTTGGACGTTCATCTTCTGCTGATGTGCGAATCAATGCAGTGGAGTCATCGGACGATGGCATCAACATGTCGTTAGAAATTGACCGCCAACAAGTCTCGTGCTTTTCTCCATTGCGTGGCGAGCACAATGCAATGAATATCGCAGCAGCTCTCGCAATGGCAACGTGCCTTGGTGTCGATGCAGTGACTGCTTGCTTGGCGGTTTCCTCGTTTGCAGGTGTGGCGCGGAGATTCACTGAGCGCGGCATGTTTAACGGTGCCATGCTGATTGATGATTATGCGCACCTGCCTGCAGAGATTGAAGCTGCAATTGCTGCGGTTGTCACGCACCCCTTTCGTACGGGTCAGACAATCGCAGTGTTCCAGCCAAACCGATATCACCGCATTGCAGTAATGGCCGAAACTTATGCTGATTGCTTCCGTGCTGCAGACGTCGTTGTCGTGACGGATGTGTACGCCTCAGGGACTGCATTTATCGAAGGCGTCACAGGCGAACTTGTGGTGAACGCGATTCGTGCTTCACATCCGAATGCTCAGGTGGTGTGGGCGCCCACTCGTCAAGACATCGTGAATGTCGTGGCTGAGATGATTACACCTGGAGATGTGTGTATCTCGATGGGGTGTGGAGACATTGAAACCTTCCCTGATGATCTGCAGAAGGCGGCACAGTGATGGCACATGCAGGCCTCGATGCCCTGATTGCTGAACTGCAATCAACTGGCGTACAAGTTGATGTCAATCGCCCTCTGAGCAATCTCTCGACATATGCAGTTGGGGGTAAGGCCGCTGCATCGGTGACAGTGTCTGCCTTGCATGATGTGGAAACTCTCGCCTCAGTGACTGCTCGATTTCGAAATGTTCCGGTGCATGTCGTGGGTCGTGGCAGTAACACGTTGATTGCGGACAATGGTGTGGATGGGCTAGTGGTGTTTGTGTCCGCTCCTGCTAACGAAGCGGTGATTGACATTGATGGTGACGATGTGATCGTCGCTGGTTCAGTCACCATGCCAGTTTTGGCACGCCGCTCTGTGAAGGCCGGCCGAGGTGGACTCGAGTGGTGCGTGGGCATCCCCGGCAGTGTGGGCGGTGCCGTACGTATGAATGCAGGAGGCCATGGCGCCGAGATGGTGGACACGTTGCAGTCAGCTTTAGTGGTGTCATTGCGTTCAGGGAAATGCATGCCAGTTCCTGCGGCCCAGTTGGGGATGCATTTTCGGGGCTCTGCGCTTGCTTCTCATCACATCGTGGCTGCGGCGAAATTGAGAACAACCAGTTGCGAGGTGTCGGAGGGGCAGAAGGAACTCGATGCCGTCGTTGCTTGGCGTCGAGAACACCAACCAGGCGGACGCAATGCAGGTTCTGTCTTTGTGAACCCTGCACCAGGCGAGGGAAGTGCGGGCGCGCTCATTGATTCTTGTCAACTGCGCGGATTTCAAGTGGGCGAGGCCCGTGTTTCTGAGAAGCATGCAAATTTCATTCAGGCCTCTGATGGCGCAACTGCATCGGACATCGTTGCGGTGATGTCACATGTGCAAGACACGGTGCTGAACACTCATGGAGTTCTTTTGCGAAGTGAAGTGTGTCTTCTGGGTTTTGATGAAGCCATCATGAATCGTTTCGCTGACCCACGTCACAACGACTCTGATCGAAGAGAAGCCAGCAATGCCTTGGCGCTTTTGATGGGCGACATCGATGAGTGATTCTCGCGATGGTCGCGATCCCGATGAAGTCACGGAAGAAATTTCTGTCACGGAAGTCAGCGATGAAGTGTTGCGCGAATTATCGGACCTCTTCGGACCGACAAAGGGTGTGCAGCGGCCAGTAGCAAATACACCAACCGTTGAAGATGCGACAGAAGATTTGACGCCGCTGAATGCCGAAGTTGTTTCCATCTCTTCAGATCAGCCGGATGTCTCAGATGGATATCGCGCTGATGTCATCGTGATCGGTGGCGCCGACGAACATGACCTCACCCCCGCTCCAGCTGACCCATTGTTGAAGCCGCTTGCCCGCGGTGCCGACGTCATTGAAATGTCAGATGACAGTGGTGGCACTGTCGTGATTGATGATCAGGACGGTGACCGTGTGGTCATTGTGGAAGACGATCGTCCCGATCCACGATTCGATGAGCGCCAACGTCGCCGAAAGCGCCGTGAACGCCTTCGGCGGGTGAAGTGGCTCAAGTTGGGTGGATTACTTGTTGGCGTCATCGTTATCGTCATGGGCATTTTGGCGTCGCCACTTTTTGCTATTCGCAGCTTGGACTTTGAAGGCGTGGTGTACACCTCGCCAGAAACAATCGAGAAGGTAACCGACGGCATGCAGGGTGCATCGGTCTTCACGGTTGACATAGCAAAGGCTCGGGAACAGCTTTTGAAAGACCCGTGGGTGGCCGAGGTACGTATTACTACTGATTTCCCGAATGGGGCGCTTGTCGAAGTTGCTGAGCGAGTTCCTGTGGTCTGGTACCTCGGAGCAGACCAGAAGGCGCGAGTCGTTGACGCTCGCGGTCATGTCATCACGGTGCTGACCGGATGGCCTACGAAGTATCTCCAGGTACGAGGGCAGGGCCCCGACCTTGAAGCCGGTGCGGTGGCTGATGACGTATTCCGTGCTGCGGCTCAGTTGGTCCTAGCCCTTCCCCCGGAGATTCGACCGAAGGTGAAAGCGTTAGACCTCACAGGCGGCGGGGAACTCTCCATGATTCTCAAGGGCGGGACCGTTGTTCGTTTTGGACCACCATCTGACCTCAAAGACAAGTTGGTGAAGGTTGTTGTCCTCTTCCGTCGTCAAGACCCTGCCACCTTGGCAGTTGTTGACGTTTCGACGGGTGAACCGACGATTCAACAGCGCTAGTAGGGGAACTATCAGGGCTTCGAGAGCGCAATTCCCACAAAAACGGCGTCCACTGTGGAAACATTGACGCACACAGTCCTTATTGGACGTTTCTTCGGAGGAAATGGCTCATGGCCGGAGCACCACAGAACTATCTCGCTGTCATCAAAGTTATTGGTGTCGGCGGCGGCGGCGTCAATGCCGTCAACCGCATGATCGATGCCGGTCTGCGCGGCGTTGAATTCGTCGCTGTTAACACCGATGCTCAGGCATTGTTGATGAGCGACGCAGACGTCAAGCTTGATATTGGACGAGACCTCACCCGTGGACTTGGTGCAGGGTCAGACCCGGATGTGGGTCGTGCTGCAGCAGAAGCACATCGTGAGGAGATTGAAGAACTCATCAGTGGTTCCGACATGGTCTTTATTACTGCGGGCGAAGGCGGCGGTACCGGAACTGGTGCAGCGCCAGTCATCGCAGAGATTTCTAAATCTGTGGGCGCACTCACCATTGGTGTGGTGACACGTCCGTTCCAGTTTGAAGGTCGCCGTCGTGCTGTTCAGGCAGACAATGGCATCCAGCGCCTCAAGGAAAAAGTCGACACGTTGATCGTGATCCCGAACGATCGCTTGCTCACGGTTGCAAACGACAAGACATCTTTGGTCAATGCGTTCAAGATGGCTGATGAGATTCTCTTGCAGGGTGTCGCAGGCATTACGAATCTGATTACGACACCTGGTTTGATCAACACTGACTTTGCTGACGTCAAGATGATCCTGACCAGTGCTGGATCGGCACTGATGGGTATCGGAATTGCAAGCGGAGACAAGCGTGCAGTGACGGCAGCGAGAGATGCGATCTCAAGCCCAATGCTTGAAGCAGCAATCGATGGCGCTCGTGGAATCTTGCTCAACATCACAGGCCCATCCAGCATGGGTCTGTTTGAAGTTAATGAAGCCGCCGAAGTGGTACATGCAGTTGCTCATCAAGACGCGAACATCATCTTCGGTACCGTTATCGACGACGAGATGGGTGATGAAATCAAGGTCACTGTCATCGCTGCTGGTTTTGAACGCTGGGACTCTTCAGCAGGCGGTAATGCTGGGTTCGGCACTCGCACCAGTGGTTCACGTCCAAGTGAATCGCGTCCCGCTAGCAACGTGCGCGACATCTTCTCCGACTCTGACCCATTGGCAGATGACGATGACGATTTCGATGTTCCTTCGTTCCTGAAGTAGAGACTTCTCGTGATCGACCCACATGAGGTCGCTCTTCGAGTGCAACAGATTCGTGAAGAGGTCGCTCAGGCGAGCTCGACTCCTGTTTCCATTATCGCTGTAACCAAAACCTTTGGTCACGACGCAATTCGCGCAGCAGTGATTGCTCATTGTGATGCAGTGGGGGAGAACTACGCCCAGGAAGTGCTGGCAAAGGTTGCTGAAGCACCGATTGACTTGCCGGTGCATTTCATTGGTGCAATTCAGTCCAACAAGGTTCGCCAATTAGCCCCCTACATCTCGTTGTGGCAAGGGGTCGACCGACTGTCGGTGATCTCAGAGCTTGGGAAGCGTGCCCCGGGGGCGGAAATCCTCCTGCAGGTGAATACGACGAACGAGGACTCCAAGTCCGGTGTTGCTCCCGCGGAGGTCGAGTCATTACTGGCAGCTGGGCAGGACGCAGGATTAGTGGTGAGGGGTCTGATGACGATTGGTCCAACATCGGGCAACGCGGGGGATGCTGAGAGGGCATTTTTGTCCTTGCGATCATTGGCTGATTCGTTGCATCTTCCCGAGTGCTCCATGGGAATGTCGGATGACTATCTCGTGGCGGTCGCGTGTGGATCCACAATGATCCGCATCGGCAGCCGGCTCTTTGGCCCCCGAACCACGCACTGAAAAACACTCGGGAGCACTACTCAAAACTTGGCCTCGGAACTCCCACATACGAATGCACGAGTGCATTAGCCTTTCAGCATGTCGTTTCTCCGTAAAGCAATGGATTATCTAGGTCTCAATGGCGATGAGGCATATGACGATTACGACATGTCGATGGAATATGAGCGTCCAGCGCGCCCACAACGTCAAGCATCGAGCCCCGAACCTCTCGCACGTCGTGGTGGATACGATCCCGAATACTCATCGGAGACGCAGCGTCCTGCACCACGCTCTGCCCGTGTTGACGACACAGGCGCAACTCGTCGCCCCGATGATTCTGGTTTGCAGGTTCGTCCCATCGGTGCGCCGCGCACTGCTCCAACAGTTCGTCCTGTTCCCGCAGTAGGCGACACAGTTACTGTTCGTCCGCGCAACTTCAATCAAGCACAAGAGATCGCTGATCACTTCAAAGAAGGAATTCCAGTAATTGTGAATCTTGAAGGTGCTGATCGTGAGATGGCTCGTCGTGTCATCGACTTTGCAAGCGGCATGTGTTACGCACTCAGCGGCACAATGGAAAAAGTGGGCACCGGCGTGTACCTGTTGAAGCCAGGTGGCGGCTACTAAGTAGCTAATTCCGACATGATTATCGCTCAACTCATTCAGCTCTACGTCTTCATCATTTTCGCTCGTGCGATTTTGTCGTTCTTTCCAATTCGTTACGACAGCCCTCTTGCACCTGTTGTCGCGTTCTTGGATCGCGTCACCGAGCCAGCACTTGCCCCAATTCGTCGCGTGTTGCCCCCTATGGGCGGCCTTGACCTTTCTCCGCTTGTTCTCATTATCGGACTACAAGTTCTCGCTTCAATTTTCATTTGATAACTCACTGAATCCATTGAGGTTCCGTGGGCAGAGGTGGCCAGCGCCCTAGCCTTACTGCGTGACATATCCGCAGGTCGATCCTCAACCGAACTTTCCACGTCTTGAAGAGGGCGTCCTTGCTCGGTGGGAACGCGACCAAACTTTTGCTGCAAGTGTTGCCGCACGTGATGCAGGCATCAACGGTGACAACGAATTCATCTTCTACGACGGTCCACCTTTCGCCAATGGACTTCCGCACTATGGCCATCTTCTCACTGGCTTTGTGAAGGATGCAGTTCCTCGCTACCAAACGATGAAGGGCCGTCGAGTTGAGCGTCGCTTCGGATGGGACTGTCACGGTCTTCCTGCAGAGGTGGAAGCTGAGAAAGAACTTGGCATCGCCGGACACCCAGCAATCACGGAATTCGGAATTGACAAGTTCAATGACGCATGTCGTACCAGTGTGCTTCGCTACACCGATGAATGGCAGCGATACGTCACGCGTCAAGCGCGGTGGGTCGACTTTTCGAATGACTACAAGACTCTGGATACGCCATACATGGAAAGTGTCATGTGGGCGTTCCGCACATTGTGGGACAAGGGACTCATCTATGAAGGTTTCCGTGTGCTCGCTTATTGCTGGCGTTGTGAGACGCCGTTAAGCAATACAGAAACACGTATGGATGACGTGTATCGCGATCGTCAAGATCCTGCGCTCACCGTGTCGTTTCAATTGGAGACAGGGGAGAAGATCCTCGCCTGGACAACAACTCCATGGACTCTTCCTTCAAACTTGGCGCTCGCTGTTGGTCCCGATGTTGACTACGCCGTTATGGCGCATCCAGATGGCAGCAAGTACATCCTCGCCGAGGCTCGCCTTGGCGGTTACGAGAAAGAACTCGAAGGTGCTGAACAAGTAGCGACCCTGAAGGGTGCAGAAATCGTTGGTCGTCGGTACACGCCTCTGTTTCCATTCTTTGCGGATACGGAGAATGCCTTCCAGGTCTTGGGTGCAGAATTCGTAACAACCGAAGACGGTACTGGCGTTGTGCACATGGCTCCTGGGTTTGGTGAAGACGACCAGAATGAGTGCAACGCTGCTGGCATTCCGACTATTTGTCCGATGGATGAACATGGTCAGTACACCGCAGAGATCACGCCGTGGGTCGGTCGCCATGTCTTTGATGCAAACCCTGATGTCATCAAGGCCCTCAAGGAGATGGGTGTCGTCATTCGTCACGACACGTATAACCACAGCTACCCGCATTGCTGGCGCTGTGCGGAACCGCTCGTGTATCGCGCAGTGTCTTCGTGGTTTGTGCAGGTCACAGCATTTCGTGACCGCATGGTGGAACTGAACCAAAACATCAACTGGACTCCTGAACACATCAAAGATGGAACATTCGGTAAGTGGATTGGCAATGCGCGCGACTGGGCAATTAGCCGCAACCGATTCTGGGGTTCCCCTATTCCGGTGTGGAAGAGCGATGACCCGACATATCCACGCATCGATGTGTATGGCTCGATTGAAGAATTAAGCAAGGACTTTGGTGTCGCAGTCACTGATCTGCATAGGCCCGGTATCGACAACCTGGTGCGACCAAACCCTGATGACCCAACGGGGAAGTCAATGATGCGTCGCGTCCCTGAAGTTCTCGATTGCTGGTTCGAAAGTGGCTCAATGCCATTTGCTCAGGTGCATTATCCATTTGAGAATCGTGATTGGTTTGAAAACCATTATCCCGGCGACTTCATCGTGGAATACATCGGGCAAACGCGCGGATGGTTCTACACATTGCATGTGCTTGCAACGGCTCTTTTTGATCGTCCTTCATTCGTCTCTTGTGTAAGCCACGGAATTGTCCTTGGTGACGATGGCGCAAAGATGTCAAAGAGTCTGCGCAATTACCCTGACCCAATGGGTGTATTTGACTCCCATGGTGCCGATGCAATGCGTTGGTATCTCTTGTCGTCACCCATTCTGCGCGGTGGAGATTTTTCGGTCACCGATGTCGGCATGCGTGACACTGTGCGACAAGTGCTCTTACCACTCTGGAACTCGTATTACTTCTTGTCCCTGTATGCCAATGCAGAAGGCAAGACAGGTTCAGTTCGCACTGATTCGAAGAATGTTCTTGATCAGTATGTGCTGTCAAAACTGGCCGACACCGTTGACAATGTCAGCACTTCGATGGACACGTACGACTTGTTCGCTGCGTGCCAGACAATCCGTACATTCCTTGATGTGTTGACCAATTGGTACATCCGTCGAAGCCGCGATCGTTTTTGGGCTGGCGATCAAGATGCCATTGATACTTTGCACACGGTGCTTGATTACGTCACGAAGATTGCAGCGCCACTCTTGCCTCTCATTACTGATGAGATCAGCGCAGGCTTGAACGGTTCTGGAGCTCCGAGCGTGCATCTTGCCGACTGGCCCACCTCGGCTTCATTGCCGCGTGATGTAGCGCTCGTTGCATCGATGGATATGGTGCGTGACGTCTGTTCATCAGCATTGTCTGTTCGTAAAGCTCATAGTCGTCGAGTTCGTTTGCCTTTGGCATCACTCACCGTTGCATCTCCCAATGCGTCGTCTTTGCAGAACTTCCTCGACATTGTCAAAGATGAGGTGAATGTTCGAGAGGTGCTGCTCACAGCCGACGTCGATGCTGTGGCTTCACATGAGTTGCAAGTTGTGCCAGCTGTTGTCGGACCGCGTCTCGGACCAAATACACAAAAGGTCATCGTGGCTGTGAAGAAGGGTGAATGGACTCAAGAAGGCGAGACCATCCTCGTCGCAGGCGAGACTCTGCAGCCCGGTGAGTACGCGCTCAAACTGGTCACGAAGTCCGACTCTGCCAGTGCTCCATTGCCCGGAGGAGCGGGTGTTGTTCTTCTTGATATTCATCTCACTCCTGAATTGGAAGCCGAAGGTCTAGCTCGCGATGTGGTACGTGCGGTGCAACAAGCCCGTCGAGATGCGGACCTGAACGTCTCTGATCGGATTGTTCTGACATTGGGTGCCGAACCTGCTGTACAGGACCAGTTGGCCCCCCATGAGGGTCTGATTGCGGGGGAAACCCTTGCTGTGGAAGTGGTGTGGAACTCAAGCCTTGAACGCACTGTGGCCATTGAAGGTACATCCATCGCTGTACTTGTTGCTGTTAGCCGTTGAGTTACCCCCTTTCGGGTCGTAGCCTCTCGGGGCAACACGAGCGAAAGTTCGTTGAAGGAGATCATCATGGCAACCAAGAAGAAGGCCCCCGCGAAGAAGGCGCCCACAAAGAAGGTGGCATCGAAGGCTCCGGCAAAGAAGGCCGCGCCTGCGAAGAAGTCTGCTCCAGCCAAAAAGGCTCCAGCGAAAAAGGCTGCTCCAGCCAAGAAGGCTCCAGCTAAGAAATCTGCTCCTGCGAAGAAAACTGCAGTAAAGAAGGCGGCGCCTGCGAAGAAGGTCGTTGCCAAGAAGGCTCCAGCAAAGAAGGTTGTCGCGAAGAAGGCGCCTGCGAAGAAAGTCGTTGCCAAGAAGGCTCCAGCAAAGAAGGTCGTGGCTAAGAAGGTTGTCGCCAAGAAGGCTCCGGCAAAGAAAATTGTTCCCGCAAAGAAAGCTGCAGCTCCAAAGGTAGAGCCAAAGAAGGCAACCCCTGCTCCCAAGGTCGAACCAAAGAAGGCTGATGCCAAGAAGGCCGCTTCTCCTGCGGTGAAGACGGCAGCAGTCGTCGCACCATTGCCGCCAGCAATGCCGCCACGGATCCCCATTAAAAAGGTTGAGCCGCCAAAGCGTCATGTGATCGTCAAGGGTGAATCGAAAGATGGCATCACAGCCACTAAAGATTTCGATATGAAGTTTCTACTCTCGCAGCGTGAGTTGTTGAACGACGAGCGCATCAAGTTGGTTGGTCAAGCAACCCGCCTTGAGAATGAAGCGAACGCGATGATTGCGGATGCCGAGATGGGCGACGTGCAGTTCGATGATGAAGGCGGCGAAGGCGACACCATGGTGGTGGAGCGCGAGCAGGACCTCACATTGTCGGCTTTTGCTCGTCAGACAGTGGAAGAGATAGATGCTGCTCTTGCTCGTATGAAGATTGGCGAGTACGGCTACTCCAGTGTGTCTGGTTCACCAATTCCTCGTGAGCGTCTCAAGGCATTGCCGTGGGCGACCGAGTTGGTGACCGAGCGTGCTGGCGGATTGGGCCGCCGTTAGGTCGCCCAGATTCTCCATGCCATCTCCGCGTCGCTTGGCGCTTGTTGCAGCACTCATTGTTCTCATTGACCAATTGTCAAAGTCATGGGCAATTAATGCATTAGATGATGGACGCACCATTGATGTGGTGTGGACGCTTCGGTTCGCATTGGGCTTCAACAGCGGTATTGCATTCTCGCAAGCGCAGGACCTTGGACCTGTGGTGGGACTCGTTGCTCTGGTTGCGGTGTCGTTACTGGTGGGTGCTGCATTGCGTGCGGAAACGGTTCTCGCTGCTTACGGCTTAACGTTGATTGTCGGTGGCGCTATAGGAAATCTTTCTGACCGCATCTTCCGAGGTGATGGTTGGTTACATGGCCATGTTGTGGACTTTATTGACTTCCAATGGTTTGCCGTTTTCAATATTGCTGATTCGGCTATCACGGTTGGTGCCGGTGTATTGATTATTGGATTGTTTATTGAATACAGGGAATCAAAACGTCTCGAGAGGCACATATGAAAGTTGAAGAGACAGTTCCGGCTGCATTGGACGGCGAACGAATTGACCGTGTGGTTTCGTTGATTGCTGATATCTCCCGATCGGATGCAACCAAACTCATCGCTGATGGCGGTACGGAGATTGACGGTTCAGTCGTGACGTCAGGAAAGTCGCGTCTGAAGGAAGGTCAAACTGTTGTTGTTGATCTTGACAAGATTCCTGTACCGGTCCTGCCTGGTCCTGATGCCTCTGTAGTACTTGATGTTGTGTACGTCGATGAAGACATCATCGTGATCAATAAGGCTGCTGGGGTTGTTGTTCATCCGGCATCAGGTCATGGCAATGGCACGCTGGTCAATGGGATCCTTGCCCTGTACCCAGAAGTTGCGACTGTTGGTCAACCGGGTCGACCTGGCATCGTGCACCGTCTCGACTCCGGGACGACGGGAATGATGGTTGTAGCTCGCACGCAACGTGCGTATGACTCTCTTGTAGCCGCGTTGCAGGAACATGAAGTGGGTCGTGAGTACTTGGCGTTGGCATGGGGTCACTTTGATTCGCCGACTGCAACAGTTGATGCTGCCATTGGCCGTCACCCGCGAGACCCGATGAAGATGGCTGTAGTGAACAGTGGAAAATGGGCGCGGACACATCTTGAGGTACAAGAAACGTTTAATGATCCCGTTGATGTAACTCTGGTGCAGTGCACCTTGGAGACAGGACGTACACATCAGATCCGTGTTCATCTTGGTGCCGTAGGACATCCTGTTGTCGGCGACTCGATGTATGGCGGTGCACGGTCTGCTCTCGTTGCGCCACGTCCGATGTTGCATGCGCGACGGTTGACGTTGATTCACCCAGGCAGTGGTGAGGAAATGACCTTTGAGGCACAGCTCCCTGCTGATATGGCAGCAATCATCGCCAAGTGTTCGGTGCGAACTTTCGATTAATGGTGCCGCGGCACAATTAATGATGGTGGTGTGGGTCTGCCTTTGGCCACGGTCCAGTGCCAGCAGCTGCCGCCGAGATTGATTCAAGCGTGTAGGCGTCGAGGTGCTCGCGCATGTGCTGACCTGCAACATCCCAGATGGCGAGAAGAACACACTGACCTTCGTGGTCACATGATCCGTCTTGATGAGGTTGGCCAAAGTCGCCCAAGGTGATGGGGCCATCAACGGCAGAAATAATCTCAGAGAGGCGAATATCGGCTGGTGCCTTTGCGAGCACGTATCCGCCGCCTACGCCTCGTTTGGAACGCACAAGGCCGGCGCCTTTGAGGGCCAGAAGAATTTGTTCGAGGTAGGGCTGGGGGAGTCCCGTACGGTCTGCAATGTCACGTACTGAAGTAGGCGTGCCTGTTTCAGTGTGTAACGCCAGAGACAAAAGTGCCCTGCACGCATAATCACCTCGTGTAGAAACTCGCACAGTGCCATCGTAGGTGCTGAACTAGTGGGGTGAGCACTCCATCCCCCGTCCTGCCCCGATATTCGGCCGGATGCCTGTCCGACATCATTCCTGTGCTCTGCGCGCCCGGAGGGCCTCGCACGGTGCCCTCATGGATGCCTGGAGTGGTTCAGGGTGCTCCACGCATCGTGGTCTTGCTTCTTGACGGTCTGGGCTGGAATCAACTGCAGACCTATGCAGAGCACATGCCCACTTTGGCATCAATGTCCGGGGGCCACATCACGACGGTGGCACCTTCGACGACGGCGACCGCTCTCACGTCTCTGGTGACAGGGCTCTCACCAGGAGAACATGGCCTGATCGGGTACCGCGTCGACATGGGTGACACAGTCATGAATGTCTTGCGATGGGGGGATGAAAACGGGGACCTACGACGTCGATACCCTCCGCAACAGACGCAACCTTGTCCACCATTCTTGGGTTCCAGCGTCCCCGTGCTGAGTAAAGCTGAGCTCGAGGGCAGTGGTTTCACTATGGCTCATCTCGATGGGGTCAAACACATGGGGTGGCGTGCGTCCAGCAGCATCCCTGTGATCGTTCGTGATGCTTTAGCTGCTGGTGAGGATTTTGTCTATGCGTACTACGACGGCATCGACAAGATTGCACATGAGCGTGGATTTACTGATCACTACACAGCCGAGTTGCGTGCTGCCGACAATTTGGTTGCGAATGTGCTGTCAGTGCTTCCGCCCGACACTGTTCTGATAGTGACAGCTGATCACGGACAAGTACATGTAGGCGACAACACGATTGTTCCGATGGCATCGGTGACAGAACATGTCCACCACCAATCGGGTGAGGGTCGATTCCGATGGTTGCATGCTCGCCGTGGACGAGAAGGCGCCCTTTTGGACGCAGCCCGTCAATATGACGACGTGGCGTGGGTTGTCACCAAGCAACAAGTGCTGGAAGAGAACTGGTTTGGTCCGCGGGTGAGTGATGCGGTGATCCGGCGAATGGGAGACGTGGCGCTTGCTGCGCATGCGCCTGTGAGTTTTGAGGAGCCGTTGGACGGCGGGGCATTTGACTTAGTGTGTCGTCATGGTTCGCTGACTGCCGATGAGATGCTGGTGCCGTTGCTGGCTCTGAAGGCCTGACCCACCTGACTGCTACCTTGGTGAAGCCCACCACAGGCGTGCCCTCGTCTGCTGGTGGATTCAGTCAAGTAGCGGATGTGTAAAGGAGTGTGGGCGTGTCGTCATCGTTTACACACCTCCATGTTCATACCGAATTTTCCATGTTGGACGGCGCAGCGCGGCTCGATGAACTGGTGTCAAAGGCGGTACAAGACGGCCAGCCCGCATTGGGAATCACTGACCACGGCAACATGTATGGCGTCATTGACTTCTACAAAGAGTGCAAGAAGCAAGGCATCAAGCCCATCATTGGCACCGAGGCCTACATGGCGTTTGATCACCGCACAGAACGCATTGCGCGTCGCGGCAAAATGGACGACAACGGCGGTGCAGACGAGCGCGGTCAAAAGCAGTACTACCACCTGACTCTTTTGGCAGAAACCAATGAGGGTTATCGCAACCTCATCAAGCTGTCCAGCCTTGCGTTCCTCGAGGGTTACCACTACAAACCACGTATTGACTGGGAGTTGTTAGAACGCCACTCCAAGGGTCTGATTGCTACGACGGGTTGCCTCGGCGGCCATGTGTTGCAGTCGCTACTGAATGGCGATGAGAAGGGTGCCATTGCTAAAGCTGGTCGCCTGCAAGACATCTTCGGAAAAGACAATTTGTTTGTCGAAGTGCAAGATCACGGCATTGCTGACCAGCTGCGCACGAACCCCAAGTTGATTGAGATCGCAAACAAGATCGGCGCACCGTTGCTTGCGACTAACGACTCGCACTATGTCAACCAAGCCGACCACGAAGCGCACGACGCATTGCTCTGTGTACAAACCGGTGCACTCATGCGCGACCAAGACCGTTTCCGGTTCGAAGGAAACGAGCACTATCTCAAGTCTTCTGAAGAGATGCGGTATCTCTGGCGCGAGCAGCCCACGAGTTGTGACAATACGCTGTGGATTGCGGAACGCTCCAATGTTGAAATTGAATTGGGAACGTACCATCTTCCCGTTTTCCCAATTCCAAAAGAGTTTTCCAATGACGAGAAGTATCTAGAGCATCTCGCGTGGGAAGGCGCAAAAATGCGTTGGGGTCAGGAACTTCCAGCCGAAGTTGTTGAGCGTGTCGCCTTTGAACTTGGTGTCATCAAGCAGATGGGCTTTAGTTCTTACTTCCTCATTGTGTGGGATCTCATCAAGCATGCAAAAGATGAAGGCATCCGTGTCGGTCCTGGTCGTGGTTCCGCTGCCGGATGTGCGGTGGCTTATTGCCTCCGCATTACGGAACTAGACCCATTGAAATACGACCTTCTGTTCGAACGTTTCCTCAACCCATCGCGTGTGAGCATGCCTGACATCGATATGGACTTTGACTCCCGCTACCGAGATCACATGATTCGGTACGCAGCAGAAAAGTACGGGCGCGACCACGTGGCCCAAATCATTACGTTCGCCACCATCAAGTCACGCAACGCCGTACGCGACGCTGCCCGTGTGCTGGGCCATGAATATGCGGTCGGAGACCGTATTGCAAAGTTGATGCCACCGCTGAACCAAGGCCGCGATACTCCACTGGCGGCATGTCTTGAATTCAACGACAAGTTTGCAGACGGATTTCGCGATGCGCAGGGCTTGCGAGATCTCATCGCTGTTGACGAAGTAGCGGCCAAAGTTGTTGACGTGGCGCGAGGTCTTGAAGGGCTGAAGCGCTCCGACGGTATTCATGCTGCTGCTGTGGTGATTACGCCTAAGGAACTCACGGAGTACCTGCCAATCCAGCGCAAGCCAGTGGGAGACCTGAAGGCCGACGAAGCGCCCATCGTGACGCAGTATGAAATGCACGCAGTGGAAGAACTTGGGCTCCTCAAGATGGACTTCTTGGGCTTGCGAAACCTGGACGTCATTACTGATGCTGTCGAAATGATTCGCCGGCAACGCGACCCTGATTTCGACATCGACAATGTGCCGCTTGACGACAAGTTGACATTCGAATTGTTGGGCAGGGGAGACACCATTGGCATCTTCCAATTGGAGTCTCCTCCAATGCGTGCATTGTTGAAGTCCATGAAGCCCACATCATTTGAAGATGTGAGTGCTGTTCTTGCGTTGTATCGACCTGGTCCGATGAGCGTCAATATGCATTACGACTACGCGGACTACAAGAACAACCGCAAAGTTCCTGAGTACTTCCACCCCGAGGCAAAAGAACTGCTGCACGACACCTACGGACTCATGGTGTACCAAGAGAGCATGATGCGTGTGGCGCAGAAATTCGCCGGCTACGACCTTGCTCAAGCCGACAACTTGCGTAAAGCCTGCGGTAAAAAAGACCACATTGCAATGGCCAAAGAAGAAGGTGCTTTTGTCGAGGGTTGTGAGAAGACTGGATACGGTCGCGAGCTTGGTGAAACCCTCTTCGGCGTGATTCGTAAGTTTGCTGACTACGCATTTAACAAGAGCCATACGTTTGGGTACGGACTCATCTCGTATCAAACCGCGTACCTCAAGGCGCATTTTCCGGTCGAGTATTCAGCGTCACTTCTGTCGTCAGTAAAGGGCAACTATGAAAAGGCGGCTGTACATCTTGCAGATTGTCGTTCCATGGGCATCACAGTTTCAAACCCTGACGTCAACGCAGGCCGAGCAGACTTTGAAGCCATCTGTACAGAGAACGAAAAGCGCATCATTTTTGCCTTGTCGGCGGTGCGCAATGTGGGTGAAGGTCTCGTTGCACAAATTGTGGAAGAACGCGACGCCAATGGCCCATATGAATCGTTTCATGATTTCGCAAAACGGGCGCCAGAGCAGGCACTAAATAAGCGTGCAGTTGAGTCTCTTATCAAGGCCGGTGGCTTCGACTCATTGGGGCACCCTCGTCGCGGCTTACTCATGGTGTTTGAATCAATCATCGACAATGCAGTGTCGAAACGTCGCGAAGAAGAAAAGGGCGTGATGTCCCTTTTTGGGGAACTAGAAGAGTCCAGTGATAGTGGATGGTCATCCGAAATTGCTATTCCCGAATTGCAATTCGCCAAGCCTGATCAACTGCGTCATGAAAAAGACATGCTGGGGCTGTACATCTCGGATCACCCGTTGCATGGTGTTGAGAATGCATTGCGTCGCATGACAACAAGTTCGATTCGCGACCTTGAGACTCGCGAAGCGGGCAATGTCACCATTGGTGGAGTAATGACATCACTCAATCGACGCTTCACAAAACGCGGCGATCAAATGGCAACATTTGTGCTTGAAGACTTGGACGCAGCGATTGAAGTAACGGTCTTCTCGAAAGTTCTTGGCGAGTTTGGACATCTGTTGTCAGATGACCAAGTCATCACAGTCTCGGGTCGTTTAAACCGACGCGAAGATGCTCCCGCGAGTTTCTCGGCCCAGCGCATCGTCGTGCCCGAGAATCTTCACGTACGAATTTCAGAGGTTCTGATCTCTTTGCCATCCGGATTCAACAGCACAAAACTTGATGCACTCAAGGCAATCATCGCTGAGTTCCCCGGTGATTCGCCCGTGCGATTGCAGCTAGCTGGCGGCAAGGTTTTTGACCTTGGGTCTGGTCATTTGGTGGATATTGAGAAGGCTGTTGCCCCGCTTCGACTCACTTTTGGGTCAAATGCGGTGAAAATCATCTGATAATTCGGCTCCGTTTCAGGGTTCCGACATTTGGAATGGCAGACTAGAGGGGTTGTTGTCGGCGGTCTCGCCGCGAAAAGCCTTAGGGAGTCGCTCAGTTCTATGTCGTTGGAAGTCACCACACAGGACAGCAGTGCCCTTACAGAGGCTCAGCTCGAAGAGATGCTGACCATTGAGGGTTCGTTTGGCCTTGAGTTGTTTCAGAAGGCACAACAGGATTGGGTGCTCTGCACACTTGCTCGCCTCGATGGAAAATTGCACGGTGTGACCTTCTCAACTCTCGAGCGTATTGGTGGAACACCATGTGTCTTGCTTGGTCTGATGACTATTAAGCGCACTGCAAAGCGTGATTCGATTCTGAAGGGCCTGATGGGTGAGGCGTATCACCGAGCCTTGATGGCATTTCCTGACGAAGATGTTGTGGTCGGTAGTCGCTTCCCATCGGCAGATGGCATGGAAGCGTTCAAGTCGCTCACCGACATCATTCCCCGTTTTGAGCATCGCGCAGATGGCGAAGCTCGTGCATGGGGCAAGCGTCTGGCTCGTCGCTTCAAAGTTGATGCAACATATGACGAGAAAACTTTCACTGTCGCGTCAGGCGGACAAAGTGGCTTTCTTGATCACGTGTCATTGAAGCCAGAGAAAATCTCTGATGAAATCACAACACTCTTCAAGGGCGTCAATGCCAAGAAGGGTGGAGTGTTGATCGTTCATGGCTGGACGATGGCAGAGAGCCTCGTCAAGCTCGGCGCTCGCTCGTAACGCTGTGCACTTCGCCGACGTCGTTCGTTCGCGTCGGATGACTCGTTCCTTCCGTTCGGACCTTGTTGATCCTGCTGTCCTTGAGTCGTGCATTGATCTCGGACTTCGTGCCCCAAGTGCGGGGAAGTCGCAGGGATGGCATGTCTTGTTACTGCAAGGCGACGAAACATCTCGATACTGGGACAATGCATTGCCGAAGAGCAAGCGCGAGAGTTTTGCATTCCCACATCTGTTGTCAGCGCCAGCGATTGCACTCATGCTTGCCGACACATCGGCGTATTTGCAGCGCTATTCCGAGGCAGATAAATCACACACCGGACTCGGCGATTCTGTTGATGCATGGGTGGCGCCCTATTGGACAATCGACGCGTCATTCTCGACGATGACGTTTCTTTTGGCGTTAGAAGACAACGGCCTGGGAGCTTTGTTCTTTGCTCATGCGAATGAGGAGAGACTCCGCGAAGAATTTCAACTACCAGACGAGGTACAGATTCTCGGAACAGTGGCTCTCGGGTACGCAACGGAACAAGAAGAACGACGTGGCCGTAGTGCATCTCGACTTCGCAAAACAGTTGACGAAGTTATTCACCGTTCTCAGTGGTGAGTAGCCGCTGACGCATGTCGTCAGGGGTGGATGCCGGCAGTAGGCACACATAATCGCGACAGACATAGGCCGCACCAGGTTCTCTTCCACTCCACAGTGGTGATTCTGTTGGAGTACCCCAGGCGAGTACTGCATGAGGTCGCCACTGTTCGCGATACACAGAGAGGAGTGGAGTCTCGGTTCCTGGAATGACGACTTCGGTTGTGCCGATGTGGAGAAGGAGCCCCGCAGCCAATGCATTGCCAAACGCCGATGGGGCATTGGGTGCGACACGAGCCAGCAAACGCAAGATGTCATGAGCGCGTTGCCTCAATGATTCATCTCCTGTGATTGCAGAAAGACGAAGGAGTGCCATTGCTGCGACTGAGTTCGCAGACGGAGTGGCATTGTCCATGAGATCCTTTTGTCGGACAACGAGCTGTTCAGCTGTGCTGCCGACAGTAAAGAGCCCACCATGCTCTTCGTCCCAATGTTGTTCAATGAGGTGCTTCGCAGTGTCGATTGCGACGGTGAGCCATTCGTGATCTGCAGTCAGTTCGTACATTCGGGTCATCGCATCAACGACATGAGCAAGGTCGTGGGCGAGTGCGCTATGCCGTGCAGATGGTGTGGCGTCGGATTGCCAACTGCGACGCCAGGAGCCATCAGGCATGCGGAGATTGTCAACGAGGAAACGGGCGTTGGCACTTGCCATTGCGATGTATGACGGGTCTTCGAATGCTGATGCAACTTCACACAACGACGAAAGCATCATCGCGTTCCACTCCGTGAGCACTTTGTTGTCGAGGCCAGGTCGTGGGCGTTGAGAGCGAACAGCAAGCATTTCTTGCTGAGCAGTCACGATGTCTGTGGGGCGAATGATGTCGGCGCGTTGACGAATGCGGTTCGGAATCGACCGTCCTTCAAAATTGCCATCATCGCTGATGTCCCAGTACTGAAGCACAGTCTCTGCATCGCCGCTCACTGCGCGACGAACTTCTGCAGGTGTCCATGTGTAGAACGCGCCTTCTTCGGAATGTCCATGCTCGTCTAATGAGTCCGCATCCTCAGCGCTGTAGAAGCCTCCGAGAGAATGGGTGAGGTCGCGAGCGATATAGGCAATGATCTCGCGAACGACTTGTTCATCGCGAGGTTCACTAGTCAGCTGCCAACTGTGCAAATACACGCGGACAAGTAGGGCTTGGTCGTAGAGCATTTTCTCGAAGTGAGGAACAAGCCATTGATTGTCGACGCTGTACCGAGAGAATCCGCCACCTAAGTGGTCGTACATTCCACCAGCGGCCATGGCATCAAGAGATGTGCGCACAAGTGGCAGGAGAGTTGCGTCTTTATTCACGGAGTAAATCCGCATGAGTAGGTCGAGCGCAAACGTTGAAGGGAACTTAGGTGCACCACCGAATCCACCCCAGGTGGAATCAAAGTTGGCTCGTAAAGCATCAACTGTTGATGAGATAAGGCGGGGAGTGTCGATGTCGTCGGCAGGTTCAATGAGTGCGGTGCGACCGATTGACTCAACAAGTGCATCAACATTTTGTTGGAGTTCATCACGACGATTCGTCCATGCGTCGTCAACAGCATTCATGAGCTTCACAAATGTCTCGCGGGGGTAATACGTTCCGCCATAGAACGGTTCTCCATCAGGAGTTAGGAAGACTGTCATCGGCCATCCACCTCGTCCGGTGAGTGCCTGTACCGCATCCATGTACACAGCATCGACATCGGGTCGCTCTTCACGATCGACTTTGACATTGATGAACAATGAGTTCATGACAGATGCAGTGGCCTCGTCCTCAAAGCTTTCATGAGCCATGACATGGCACCAGTGACATGCGGAGTACCCGACAGACAACAAAATGGGCCGCCCCGTGCGACGCGCTTCTTCAAATGCGTCATCACCCCACTGATACCAGTGAACGGGATTGTCTCGATGTTGACGTAGGTACGGAGACGTTGCGTCGGCGAGACGATTAGACACTGTGGTCTATGCGCCCATGGCGTGATAGCCGCCATCGACATGGATCACTTCGCCCGTTGTTGCGGGGAACCAATCTGACATCAGTGCAAGAACAGTCTTTGCCACAGGAGTGGAGTCAGTGACATCCCAGCCGAGAGGTGAGCGCTCATCCCAAATGTCTTCAAACTTCTTAAAGCCAGGAATTGATTTTGCAGCCATTGTCTTGATGGGGCCAGCGGCAACAAGATTGCATCGAATGCCACGAGGGCCGAGGTCTTTTGCGAGATAACGGTTTGTCGCTTCAAACGCTGCCTTGGCAACACCCATCCAGTTGTAGGCAGGCCACGCAACAGTGTTGTCAAAGTCGAGGCCAACGATGGTTGAGCCTGGCTGCATGAGAGGAAGGAAAGCATCGGCCATTGTTTTCAAGGAATACGCCGAGATCTCCATCGCAACGGCAACATCGCTCCATTGGGCAGCAAGGAAATCATCTCCGAGGCATACTTCGGGAGCAAAGCCGATGGCATGGAGAACACCGTCGACGCGACCGAGGGAGGCGCGCACTTGTTCACGAACTGTTACCACGTGCTCTGCATTGGTGACATCGAACTCAAAAACCTCAACAGGGGAGTCGAGCTTGCGGGCTGTGCGCTGAGTGAGCGAAAGTGCCCGACCTGCGCCCGTGAGCACGATTTCGGCTCCTTCGCGCTGCGCAAGCTGTGCGACTCGAAAGGCGAGAGACGCATCTGTCAATACGCCAGTCACCACAATTTTCTTACCGTCAAGAAGTCCCATGCTTATGACCGTAGTTCGGTAGGGGTCTATGTGTAAGGCTCTATCAATGCGTATTGGAATCCTCGGAGGAACCGGGCCTGCCGGAAGTGCCCTCGGCGCTCGATTGGCGTCGGTTGGCTATGAAGTCGTTATTGGTTCTCGATCAAAGTATCGAGCACTTGAGGCAGTTGATGGCCTGAAGGCCAAGTGGCCAGCATTGAATCTGGCCATCGAGGCCGGGGACAACGAAGCCGCATCTGCGTGCGACGTGGTTGTGCTTGCCACTCCATGGGAAGGTGCCGCGACCACTGCTCAAGAACACATTGGACTGCTGGCGGGGAAAGTCGTGATCAGCATGGCCAACGCTCTCGTTCGTGTTGGTCACGAGTTCCAGCCCCTGATGCCTCCTCGTGGAAGTGTGGCGGCTCATGTTCAGGCTGCAGTTCCAGAGTGCCGCGTGGTTGCTGCGTTCCATCACCTGCCTGCAACTGAATTGGGCCACCTCGGTGATCCCATCGATTCAGATGTTCTCATTTGTTCGGACGACGATGACGCAAAGCGCATCACGATGGAGATCACGGAGAAGATTCCTGGTTGCCGCCCCCTTGATGCAGGTGAATTGTCAAATGCGACAGCTATTGAAGCGTTTACCGCAGTGCTCTTGCAGCTCAATGTTCGCTACAAGACACGAGTGGCACCGAAGTTGACCGGCATCAAGAAGGACCCACGGGCGAAGGCCTGATTCCTATGTCCATGAGGTTGTACGACACGGCGCGCCGCGAAGTCGTTCCGTTCACCCCAGGTGAAACTGTCCTCATGTACACCTGTGGCATCACGCCATACGATGCCACGCACCTTGGTCATGCATCCACATTCCTGATGTACGACATTGTGCAGCGTCGTCTCATCGACCTCGGACACACCGTGAAGTGTGTTCGAAACGTGACTGATGTTGATGATCCTTTGTTTGCGAAGGCACGTGAGCTCGGTGTTCATTACCTGGACTTGGCAGCAGGAGAAGAAGCTCGCTTTAACCGTGACATGGTTGCGTTGAATGCGCTTCCAGTTTTCAGTACTCCGCGTGCATCGTCGGCCATCACCGATATCCGTAAGTTCATTGGTGAGGTTCTTGATCGTGGATTCGCATACGCATCCGGTGGATCCGTGTACTTCGATGTCTCAAAGTCCCCATCCTTTGGTGACATCTCGCATTATTCACACGAGCAAATGATTGAGTTTGCTCGTCAACGCGGCGGCAATGTTGACGACCCTCATAAGCGCAATCCATTGGACTTCGTATTGTGGCACCCATCTGCTGAAGATGAACCTGCGTGGGAGACCGCTTGGGGTGCTGGTCGCCCTGGCTGGCACATCGAGTGTTCCGCACTTGCACTTCGCGAGCTCGGTACGACAATCGATCTTCACGGCGGCGGAAGCGATCTGATATTCCCGCATCACGAATGTGAACGTGCTCAGTCTGAAGCCGCGACTGGCGAGACTTTTGTCAAGCATTGGATGCATGTAGCGATGGTGTTTAAAGACGGCGAGAAGATGTCAAAGAGTCTCGGCAATCTTGTATTTGTAGACAAGCTCCGTACTGAATGGGATCCACGTTCAATCCGCATGGCGATTATTGAGCACAGCTACCGCAACGAGTGGGAGTGGGATGACGAACTCATGCCGCGTAATCATGCTCGTCTTGTTGCTTGGAAGGGTTCCGTTGGTGGAACAACCTCCGATGTACTGGACCAAGTTCGTGCATGTCTTGACAATGATCTCGACACACCAAGTGCCGTTGCCACAATCGATTCGTCAGCAGCACGAGGCCATGATGTGTCAGCGGCCGCGTCGCTCTTGGGCGTTGAGTTGGCTGACCCTATAGGTCCTCGATAGCCCGTTTTCATTCCCCGAGGACTGATTCCCTGGTGCCGTTCACGGCCTTCTGAATAAGGGGTAATGTTCGCTCGGGATGACTCCGCTCAATACTTCAGAACCTGCAGGCATTAGTTCTGCAGCATTGCCAGGAACTGGCAGAGCGCAGCATCGTGTGCGTCGTGTCATTCGGCCGGTGTTGAACAGTTTTTGGAAAGTCACACTTGAAGGGTTGGAGAACATTCCAGTCGAAGGTCCAGCAATTCTGTGTCCAAACCACATCAGTTTTTTCGATTCTGTATTCACGATGGTGTATGCCGGTCGGCAGATCAGTTTTGTTGGTAAAGCCGAGTACATGGATTCATGGAAGACGAAACACTTATTCCCAGCGTTAGGCATGATCCCTATTGATCGTGCTGGTGGTTCAAAAAGCGAAGGCGCATTGATCGCAGCTGAGAATGTTCTGCGACGTGGGGAACTTTTTGGAATTTATCCAGAGGGCACACGCAGTAGAGACGGAATTCTGTACAAGGGTCATACAGGAGCGGCACGGCTTGCAGTGAAATTAGGGTGTCCCATCATCCCCGTGGGCATCATCGGTACGCGAGAGATTCAGCCACCCGACAAGGTTCTGCCCAGGATTGGCCTGCAATGCACTGTCAAATTTGGCCAGCCAATTCTTCCGCAGCGGTATCTCGACCGCGGTGACGACCATTTAGTGTTGCGCGAATTGACCGATGAATTGATGTTCGAGATTCGTGAATTGACGGGCCAGGAGTACAAAAATGTGTACGCCACGAAGAAGGCGGAGTCTTTGCCCACCGAGCAGGCGGTCATTACAGCCTCATAATGAGGGGGTTCTCGCCCCAACCCACTCCGTAGAATGGGAGTCTCATGGCTGATATTTCCGTTCTCCTTCCGGATGGGTCTTCCCGTTCATTGCCGCAGGGCGCCAGTGTTGCTGACCTCGCTGCGTCCATCGGATCCCGCTTAGCCAAAGCTGCAGTGGCTGGCACGATCAACGGCACAGAAGTCGATCTCACCGCACCACTCACGAACGGTGTCACGGTGTCCGTGATTACTGACAACAGCGATGAAGGTCGCCACGTTCTACGTCACTCAACTGCGCATGTTTTGGCGCAAGCAGTCGTCCAGTTGTTCCCTGGTGCGCAGTTCTCTATCGGACCAGCTATCGAAGACGGTTTCTATTACGACTTTGAGTTGCCTGGTGGGCGCACATTCTCCGATGATGATTTGGCTGCGATTGAAGCTCGTATGCGCGAAATCATGAAGGCCAATCAGCCGTTCGTTCGTTCAGAAATGTCTGCGGCTGATGCCTTGACACTCTTTGCATCGCAGAAATACAAGTGCGAGATCATTGAGCGCGTCACTTCCGGAGCTGCAGATGGAAGTGACGCCGCTGAAGTAGGGGACAGTGACACGATCAGTGTGTACCGCAACACGGACGAGTTTGTTGATCTGTGTCGTGGGCCTCATGTGCCGACAACTTCCAAGCTCGGTCACTTTGCGTTGATGAAGGTTGCAGGCGCCTATTGGCGAGGTAACGAAAAAGGTCCGATGCTGCAGCGCATCTACGGCACCGCATGGGAGTCAGATGCCGCAGTGAAAGAACATCTTCATCGTCTTGAAGAAGCAGCGAAGCGCGATCACCGTCGTCTCGCCAACGAACTCGATCTCTTGTCGTTCCCTACGGAACTCGGAGGCGGTCTTGCGGTGTGGCATCCGAAGGGTGCGATTGTTCGCAAACTGATGGAGGACTACAGCCGTCAGCGTCACCAAGATGGCGACTATCAGTTCGTGTACACCCCGCATCTTGCCAATGCGAACCTTTTCGCAAAGTCGGGCCACCTCGACTTCTACGCCGACGGCATGTATCCGCCGATGGAGATGGACAACGGCACGTATTACATGAAGCCGATGAATTGTCCGATGCACTGTCTTATTTTCGACAGTCGTCAACGCAGTTACCGAGAACTACCTCTTCGTCTCTTTGAATTGGGCAATGTGTATCGCTATGAGCGCGCAGGCACCTTGCATGGTCTCTTGCGTATTCGCGGATTCACGCAGGACGATAGCCATATCTATTGCACTGAAGAGCAGATGGCCGATGAGATTGCATCGCTTCTTGATTTCATCATGTCAGTTCTGCGTCGATTTGGTTTTGAAGACTTTGAGTTCAATCTCTCAACTCGTGACCCCGAAAAGTCCGTCGGTTCCGATGAGATTTGGGAGAAGGCCACAGCAGCGTTGAAAGAAGCTCTTGACCGCCACGGTGTGCAGTACAAGATGAAGGAAGGCGATGCTGCTTTCTATGGTCCAAAGATCGACATCGACGTTCGCGACGCAATCGGACGCAAGTGGCAGTTGAGCACGATCCAGTGTGACTTCAACCTTCCAGAGCGCTTTGAACTTGAGTACATCGGTTCAGATGGTGCTCGTCATCGACCCATCATGTTGCACCGTGCCTTGTTCGGTTCGATTGAGCGTTTCTTTGGTGTTCTCATAGAGCACTATGCAGGCGCTTTCCCTACATGGTTGTCGCCCGAGCAAGTTCGCGTGCTGCCCGTTGCGTTGGCGCACGATGCATATGCTCAGCAAGTTGTTACGCAGATGAAAGCAGCAGGACTGCGTGTCGATATCGATCATGCTGATGAACAACTCGGGAAGCGCATTCGCAATGCAAAGACCAGCAAAGTTCCATATGTCCTGGTGGTCGGAGATGATGATGTTGCTCATGGGACTGTCGGTGTGAATCCACGCGGTGGCGAAGTTGAACGTGATGTCACAGTTACTGAATTCCTCGATCGCATTGCACGTGAGGTTGCTGAAGGGCAATCAGGCGGACAATAGATGTCGCTCGAACAATTGTGGAACGGCTGGCGGGCCGAGTATGTGGGGCAGGGGACTGCTCAATCGTCAGACGATTCGCAATCAGTTTTCACACGCATTCTGAACTCTCAGTTGTCTGATGAAGACAGTCATATTGTTCATCGCTCGGAGCTTTCCTTCGTCATCCTCAATGCATTTCCATATTCCTCAGGTCATCTCTTGGTTTTGCCTTTTCGAGAGGTTGCTCACTTGGAAGATCTCAGCGCCGATGAATCACGAGATCTTTGGTCAAATGTCACGAATGCCACTGTCGCATTGAAGAAATCCCATACTCCCGATGCGTTGAACGTGGGAATCAACCTTGGGGCGGCTGCGGGTGGCAGTATTGCTCGTCACCTTCATGTGCATGTAGTTCCCCGTTGGAATGGGGATTCAAACTTCATGACATCAGTGGCAGACACTCGCACAATTCCAGAACCACTCTCGCTCACGGCATCAAAAGTTCGTGCTGCATGGCCCAAGGGGGACCAATGACCGACGATATTCGTGACGAACTTCCCGACGACTTGAATGCTGTCGACAATGTTGCTGCCTACGACTTCCCCGATAACAGTCGTCGCCGTATTCCAGGCATTCTCTACGGCATCATCGCCATCTTGTGTCTTGTTGCCTGGCAAGTCGGTACTTCAAATGATTCTGTTCTGGTAAACCGCGGATTGTTGTTCGGAGCATGTCTTCTCGGTGCAATGGCGATCATCAGTTTCACCAGTGGTTGGCGGATGACGATTGATGAGTCAGAGGCTCTCGTTCTCGCAACTCGAAAAGTTGGATTCCCAGTCGGCCATGCATCTGCTCAGCAGGTGTGGCGTGGTCTTCGTAGTCGCCCAACCTGGCGCATCTTTTGTTACAGCGTGGAAGAGCCACCCCTTCAGCGTGGACTCGTTCTTGTTGATGCTGTCAACGGAGACATCGTTGAATGTCTTGTAGAGGCGAATCCTGACGCTGAATCCACTTCCGAATCGTCCACGCAGGACTAGCGTTCTCTCAATGTTTGACGGCAGATTCAGAACGCCCATTGAAAAGGCAGTGCGTCCTGTGGGCATGTTGTTGCGCCGCACCGGAATGTCGCCGGACCATCTCACAATTCTTGGAATTCTTTTTGCCATAGCTGCAGCCTTTGCGATTGGTAATGGCGCCTTGCAAGGTGGGCTTGCCTTGGTGATCCTTGCTGCACTACCTGACATGCTTGATGGAGCTTTGGCAAAGGCATCGAACACTGCAAGTCAGCGCGGAGCATTCTTTGACTCTGTTGTCGACCGAGTAACCGATTCGGTTCTGTTCGGTGGTGTTGCGTGGTTCTTCGCGTCTGAGAAGTCTCCACATCTGGCGCTTCTGCCGATGGCAATCATGGGTGTTTCGTCATTGATTTCCTATGAGCGAGCAAAGGCCGAGGCATTGGGCTTATATGCCAAGGGTGGCCTGATGGAGCGCGCAGAACGAATCATCGTTTTGTGCATTGGGCTTTTATTTGATTCGCTCTTAGTTCCCATTTTGTGGGTCATGCTTGTCCTGACGGTTGCTACTGCTATCCAGCGCTTTGTTCAGGTGTGGCGTCAAGCAGAGGTTTCTTCAACAACGCAGGCAAAGAGAGACGTGCGTTCAGTGCGTCGAATGTCTCGTCAGAGTGCTCGCGCATCACGGCGCCAACTGTCGGTCGTGTCACGACAGCGCAAGCGTCAACGCAATGGCTAATCCATTCGACGAACTCACGAACTCATTGACAGTGAGTGGCTACAAGCTGGGTTCTTTGATTGCCAAGGTGACGCCCGGCCCGATTGCTCAAGGTGCAGCTGCTTTGTTAGCTCCCGGTATCGCACTTTCTTTACGCAGTAAACGTCTCATGGTGGAGCGTCACCTACAGCGTGTCAACCCATCCTTGAAGGGGTTGGCACTACGTCGTGCCTCGCAGCAAGCATTTGATAGCTATATGCGGTATTACACCGAGAGCTTCCGCTTACCCAATCTTTCAAAGAAGCATGTTGATCGATGCTTCAGCGTTGACGGTTTTCATCACATTGAAGAAGCGTTAGAAGCGGGGAATGGAGCGATTCTTGCTCTGCCGCATCTCGGTGGTTGGGAATGGGCTGGTCGTTGGATGGCTGATCGTGGTCACCGGATGACGGTGATTGTGGAGCCACTGAATCCGCCCGAGTTGTTTGAATGGTTTACAAAGTTGCGCAGTGACTTAGGAATGAACGTGGTTTCACTCGGGCCTGCTGCTGCACCGACAATTCTCGGTGCATTGAAGCGCAATGAGATTGTGTGCCTCTTGTCTGACAGAGATATTCAAGGTGGTGGCATCGAGGTTGATTTCTTCGGAGAAAAGACCACGCTTCCTGCTGGACCAGCCATGCTGGGCATTCGGGCGAATACAGCGGTACTTCCTGTAGCTACGTATTTCACCAACGCGGTCGATGGTCACCATGCTGTAATACGTCCGCCACTACCTCTCGACAGAGAAGGAAAACTTCGGGCTGCAATTACGGCCGGAACTCAAGCGCTTGCAGTTGAGCTAGAAGGACTGATTCGTCGCGCACCCGAACAATGGCATCTGTTCCAACCGAACTGGCCAAGCGACCCCGGCTACGGGGATCACTTTGTTGCGTGAGAAATAAATGTGTCCGCATTCGTCAGTGCGTCTGCCACAACTGAGTACCACAGCCATGTTCCTTCGCGGCGCGACTCGACAAGACCTGCCTCTCGCAGCACTTTGAGGTGATGGCTAATCGTTGGTTGGCTTCGTTCAAGCGGTTCCACCAGATCGCATGAGCACACACCTGTAGAGCCTGCACGACGCACAATGTCAAATAATCGCAATCGGACCGGGTCGGCGAGTGCCGCAAAGACGATGGCCAGTTCATTGGCAGATGAATCAGTCAAGGGTCTCTTTGTTAAGGGGATTGCCTTCGATGTTGCCATGCTTCCACCATACATTGACAGTCATCAATGTGCTGGATATATTGACAACTATCTAATTATCTGGTGAACGCGCATCGCGGTGCTCGTGCATCGAAGAGGAGTTCCCATGTCACGTGTACAACTTGCTTTAAATGTCGGCAACATCGAAGAAGCAATATCCTTTTACAGCAAGATGTTTGGTGTCGGTCCGGCAAAGGTTCGTGAAGGGTATGCCAACTTCTCGATTGAGAATCCTCCATTGAAGCTGGTTCTGATCGAAGGTCACGGTAATGCTGGCACCTTGAATCATGTGGGCGTCGAAGTCGAAGACACCGAGCAAGTGGCAGCAAAGATGGAACATGCAGTCAATGTCGGATTGCCTATTGAATTGCAAGAGAGCACAACATGCTGTTTCGCAGTGCAGGACAAAGTGTGGATCAAGGGCGGGGAGCTGCCATGGGAGTGGTACACGGTTCTTGCTGATGCGCCCCAGGACACTTCACTCAAGCCCATGCCGATCATGCTGGGTATAGCTGATACAGGTAGTTGCTGCGGTCCGGAGGGTTGCAGTTGAATCCACGTCGCTTTGCTGCAGAGTTCTTGGGTACCGCTCTTTTGGTGATGTCGGTCGTGGGCTCGGGCATCATGGCCCAAAACCTCACAGAAGATGTAGGGCTGCAGTTGCTCGCCAATGCCATCGCCACAGGTGGCGCGCTTTTCGGTCTGATCACAATTTTTGGCCCCATCTCTGGCGCCTCATTCAATCCAGTTGTCACCGTCGTTGGGCATTTTGTTGATCGCACTTCAACTGTTTCGTCCGTTGTCTTTGACATAGTCGCGCAGTTCTCCGGTGCAGTTGTGGGGTGTGTTATCGCGAATGTGATGTTTGAACATCCGTTCATTGAAGAGTCAATGAAGATTCGCGAAGGTGGCCCAACATGGTTCTCGGAAGTAGTTGCAACCGTGGGGCTTCTGTTGATTATCTGGGGCGGCATTAATGCACAGGCCAACGTTGCGGCACTCGTTGCTGCATGGATCACCGGTGCATATTGGTTCACGTCGTCGACAAGTATTGCTAATCCTGCAGTGGGCTTTGGTCGAATGTTTTCTAACTCCTTTGCAGGTATCGCCCCACAGTCATGGCCGATGTTTGCACTGATGCAAGTCATTGGTGGGCTGGTCGGATTCGCATTCATTAAGACACTGTGGCCAAAGAAAGGTGTTGCATCATGAGTGGTGTTTTGTTCCTTTGTATTCACAATGCTGGTCGCTCACAAATGGCGGCGGGTTTTGCCCGTGAGTTATCTGATGGCAAGGTTCTGATTCTCTCGGGTGGTTCGGAACCAGCAGAACACGTGAATCCAGTTGCGATTGAAGTGATGAACGAAATTGGCATCGACATCGCTGGTTACATTCCGCAGAAATTTACTGATGACTTGCTGCAGTCAGTTGATGTGATTGTCACAATGGGGTGTGGAGACACATGTCCCTTTATCCCGGGCAAGAAATACATCGACTGGCCTCTTGATGATCCCAAGGGTCAATCACTTGATGTTGTCCGACGTATCCGCGACGAGATTCGGTCGCATGTCGAAGAGCTATTGGCTCAGCTGTAAGTTTCGAAAAGCTCGCCAATTGCTTTGGCTTGGCCACCGGTGGTGGAAGACATCACTGCAATGGGCATCACGCCTGCGTTTGCCCAATCGGCTAACCGCTCACGAACATGTCCTGCTGACCCGCTGATGGTGCAGTCATCGAGCCATTCGTTCGTCATCAGTCCGGTTAAAGCATCCTTGTTACCAGCATTCAGTGCTTCTTCGATGGCATCCATCTCGTCGTTGTATCCAGCTGCACGCCAATAGTTGCGATAGTTGGGAAGAGAGACATAGCCAGTCAATGTGCGACGGTTGATGGCCCGTGCAGCTTCGATGTCATCGTCGATGACTGTGGGAATCATGTTGGAGAGGAAGAAGTCATCTCGAGACGCAGTGGGTACTTCAGCAAGCTGTGTTGCCATGTGGCTCAGCGATGCGTTGGCCCAAATTGCGCCTTCTGAAATCTCGCTGGCAAGCTCCAACATCTTGTTTCGCAAAGTGGCCAGATAGATCGGAGGAAGCTGACCCCCGAAACGCTCATTCGTACGCATGGCGGCGACGTAATTCTTGATGTCCGACAAGGGCTTTCCGGTTTCAACGCCAAGACGTTGTGTCACTGGGCCATGACTCACACCGATGCCATAACGGAATCGACCATTCGACATCTCATTGATATGAGCAACCGTGTTCGCTGCCTCGACCGGGTGGCTGTAATAGATCGGTTGGATGGATGTCCAGTAGTTAATTCGTGAGGTCACATGAGCCAGGGAGACGCACAGGCCCATCGTGCCGCCCAGGCTGGGGCAGGCCAGCCCGCTGAAACCTCGGTTTTCAGCCTCCACAGCTAAATCAAGGATGGCGCGACGTTTGTTCGGTGTTGCGACGATTGAGAGGGCGGGGCGGAAGGACTGATCAACCTGAGTCATTCCCGTAACCTAGTCGCATGTTGAGAATTGGAATGGTGAGCCCCTACAGCCTCACAATTCCAGGGGGAGTGCAGCAGCAGGTCTTGGGACTTGCTCGCGCTCTGCGCGAAAAGGGACACGAGGTGCGTGTTCTTGGCCCGTGTGACGGCCCGCCTCCCGATTCGTTCGTGACTCCATTGGGGAACAGCCTTCCGACGGCCATCAATGGCTCTGTTGCGCCCGTTGCCCCTGACGCATCGGCTGCCTTCCGTACGATTCGGGCGCTGAACGATGAAGCCTTTGATGTTCTTCATGTCCATGAGCCCTTGGTACCTGGTCCAACCTTGACTGCGGTGCTTGTGAAACTCGCACCCATTGTTGCGACTTTTCACTCGGCAGGGGAGTCCGGCGCATATAAGACGTTTCAAAAACTTGGTCGTCCAATTGCGCGACGTATTGATGTTCGAGTGGCTGTTTCTGCGGATGCTGTCGAACTTGCTCAGCGATATATCGGGGGTGAATACGAAATTCTTTTCAATGGAATCGACTTGGAGGCATACAGCGGGCCGATGGTGGAGCACCGAGACAATGCCATTTTCTTTTGTGGTCGACATGAACCACGCAAAGGTCTTGGAGTGCTTCTTGAAGCAGTTTCTCTCATGCCTGGTGACGTTCGACTGTGGATCGCGTCTGATGGGCCAGAAACAGAACTTCTAAAGACTCAATACCAAAATGATCAGCGCATTGAATGGCTTGGCCGAATTTCAGATGCAGAGAAAATTGATCGGCTTCGTCGGGCATCACTGTTTTGCGCGCCATCACTGCGTGGCGAGTCGTTTGGAATTGTTTTGCTCGAAGCAATGGCAGCAGGCACTCCAGTTGTGTCAACCGACATTGATGGGTATCGCAATGTCGCTACTGACGGTGAGAATGCACTACTGGTAGAGCCGGGGAATCCTCAAGCACTTGCTTCAGCGATGTCTCGCATTATTGCTGATCCTCGTTTGGCCACTCGATTGACGGCTGCGGGTCGTATTCATGCACAGTCGTATTCACTTGACGCGCTAGCAGACCACTATGTGGTGTTGTACGAGAGGGCGCTCAGTATGGAAGCTGACGACATTACGAAGATCGAACTGCCTCGTATGCTGAAGCGCTTCGAAGGGCGCTTTCTGAGGAAAAATCGACTTGGAGGATCCGACCAGTAGGTCGGCACGGAAGGAACTATGAATCAGCGACAGTGGATTCCCATTGAAGAGTCAGCGGTGCCGAATGTGGCTCGCGTTAAGAAAATTGAATGGGTGATCACGGCAGCGGGAACGCTTCTGTTCCTTCTGATCGGACTTGCTATCGGACAGCCCCTCCTGGGCATTCTTGGTCTGGGAGTATTCGGTGCATTTGCTTGGTCAATTGGACGTAATGCAGAAGATGCAGTGCTCGCTGCGCTCGCGCTGACTCCGGCTGACGAGAATGAACATGCCCGCCTTTTTAATGTGGTGGAAGGCCTCCGAATGAGCAGTGGTGATCATCGCCCAGCGATGTACGTCACTGAGTCCGATTTCCCACTTGCTTTCGCAATCGCTGAATCAGGTTCCGATGGAAACATCGTTGTCTCTGATGGTTTCTTGCGCTCAATGGATCGCGTTGAAACCGAAGCGGTCGTCTCCCATCTGTTGTGGCGTATCAGATCTGGAGATGCTGCTCTCATGGCATACCTGATTTCTTTTCACGCACTGATGTCTCGAGTAGGTCTTTCTCGCCTGGCGCAGAAAGTCATTGAGCGATCCGTTGACGATCGTGCATTGATCTGGGCAGATATCTCAGCGTGTCAAGCTACTCGTTATCCACCAGCATTGATCTCGGCCTTGGAGAAATGTGCACAATCACAATGCGCTGTTTCCGTTGGTATTGCTGCGCCATTCTGTTTTGCTCTGCCAGAGACCACAGGGAATGACACTCTTTCGGTACCAACAGTTCCTAGTGTTGGGTTCGTTCGTCCGTCATTGGCGGAACGTATTGCTGTTCTCAAGGAGATCTGACATGTCTAGAACTCGTCGTCCTATTCTTCGCTACGCATTGTCTGCGCTCGCTTTCACTGTGCTTGCAGCCTGCGGCGCCGGAGGTTCATCATCGTCGGACGATTCCTCGAGCGATGGATCAAGTTCAACAACTCCTGGTCAAGGGATGGGGGCTATGTACCCATTGTTGGGAACGCCCGTGACCGATGCTGCCGCTGCTGCACGCCCTGCTCTAGTTGCAAAAATCGATAACCACCCCGCTGCGCGACCTCAGTCGGGTCTCAATAGAGCTGACATAGTGTTTGAAGAAAATGTGGAAGCGCTAACGCGTTTTGCGGCCGTGTTCCATAGCCAGGGCAGTGACCCAGTTGGACCGATGCGCAGTGGGCGTACACAGGACATTGACATTTTGGGATCTTTCAATAAGCCGCTCTTCGCATGGAGTGGTGGCAACTATTTGGTCTCTCGTGCTGTGAACAACAGCGACCTGGTCAATGTTGGGTACAGCGCTTCTCGTGGCAAGGGTGGCTACTACCGCTCAAAGAACAAGAAGATTCCGCACAATTTGTACGCGAGAACTTCCGACCTGTGGACACTGGCTCCAAACGATGCAGTCTCGCCGCAGCAGCAGTTCACATACCGCGGCAGTAGTGATGCTAAGCCAGCGACGTCTACTGCTATCGACGGTGCGAAGGTCTCGATGTACAACGTGAAGGTGTATTGGAAATGGGATGCCGCAACCGGCAACTTCATCCGATTCACCGAGAACCTGAGGCGTGAACTTGAACCTCACATGGCTGATGATGGCCAGGTGAACACCAAGAATGTCGTCGTTCTCTATGTCACCTACGTCCGCAGTAAGGCGGATCGCAAGAGTCCGAACGCAATCACCACTGGTAAGGGAACCGGCTTCGTGATGACAGACGGTGGACTCATCCCCATTAACTGGGTGCGACCTAATCGTCTTGTTCCATTTACCCTCACGGATGCAAGTGGGGCAGTTGTGCGTCTGACGCCAGGTCGAACCTGGGTGGAATTAGCGTGGAAGAAGTCTTTGGCTCCAGTGGGCCCCGGAATTGATCCGAAGACGGTCAAGTTTCCAGCAGTCTGACGAACGTCTCACTTATTCAGTGGCAGGAGGGCATGGCGCCCTCTGTAGCCTGCTTGCTATGACCTCAACGAACGGATCCTCTGTCGGCACCCAGCGCGTGAAGCGTGGCTTGGCTGAGATGTTGAAGGGCGGCGTCATCATGGACGTCGTCAACGCTGAGCAAGCAAAGATTGCAGAAGACGCTGGCGCATGTGCCGTCATGGCGCTCGAGCGAGTACCTGCCGACATTCGTCGTGATGGTGGCGTCGCGCGCATGAGTGACCCCGAGATGATTGAAGGCATCAAGGCAGCTGTCACCATTCCTGTGATGGCCAAGGTTCGTATTGGTCACTTCGTTGAGGCGCAGATTCTCGAGGCCCTTGGCGTTGACTTCATCGATGAATCTGAAGTGTTGACACCAGCTGACGAAACACATCACATTGACAAGTTTGGATTCACAGTTCCATTCGTCTGTGGTGCGACAAACCTTGGTGAAGCTCTTCGTCGCGTGTCGGAAGGCGCGTGCATGATTCGCTCAAAGGGCGAAGCAGGAACAGGCAACATTGTGGAAGCTGTCCGTCACCTTCGCAATATCTTTGGCGACATCCGCAAGATCACTCAGGCCGACAATGCAGAGCTGTTCCAGTGGGCAAAGACCTTGCAGGCACCTCTTGGACTTGTGCAAGAAATTGCAGAGACTGGCAAGTTCCCTGTACCCATTTTCTGCGCCGGTGGCATCGCAACTCCTGCAGACGCCGCACTCGCAATGCAATTGGGCGGCGAAGCAGTGTTCGTTGGTTCGGGCATCTTTAAGAGCGATGATCCAGCGCCGCGTGCGAAAGCAATCGTTGAAGCAACTACTCACTTCCGTGATGCCAATGTTCTTGCTCGCGTGAGTCGTGGTCTTGGTGCACCAATGACTGGTATCGCAATGGATGAGATCAACGGAACTCAGCGCTTCGCTGAGCGCGGTTGGTAAGCAGTCACTATTCACATGGATTCGAGGCCTCCGGGTGAACCCCGTCGTTGGAGTACTTGCTCTACAAGGAGCATTCGCAGCACACGCTGAGTGTGTTGCCTCTCTTGGCGCCTCAGTTTTGGAAGTGCGCACTCCAGAACAACTCGAACACGTTGATGCATTGGTGATGCCAGGTGGCGAATCCAGCACGATGTCGCAATTGTTGTTGTCTTCTGGTCTCTTCGATGCAATTGCGCAGCGTATTGCGAATGGCATGCCGACATTCGGCACATGCGCCGGAATGATTCTTCTTGCATCTGAAGTCCTCGACGGACGTGCGGATCAGCAAAGCTTTGGTGCAATCGATATCTCGGTTCGACGCAATGCTTTTGGTCGCCAGATTGATTCCTTCGAGACTGCAATCGACACGCCGTTTGGTGAATTTCACGGTGTCTTCATTCGTGCGCCGCGCATTGAGCGCACGGGATCAGCGGTTGAAGTCATCGGTCGACTCGGAGATGAGCCAGTATTGGTGCGTCAAGGCCATGTGCTGGCGGCGTCTTTCCATCCAGAGCTGGCGGGCGATGCTCGACTTCACGAATTCTTTATAACAACCATGACAACTGCGAGAAAGGTGTAACCGATGTCCGGTCACTCCAAATGGGCAACTATTAAGCACAAGAAGGGCGCTGCCGATAAGGCGCGCGGAAAACTGTTCGCCAAGTTGGCACGTCAGATCGAAGTTGCTGCACGAGCTGGTGGTGGAGATGTTGATGCCAACGCTGCACTGCGCACCATGGTGCTGAAGGCCAAAGCTGGCCAGATGACAAAGGACGCCATCGATCGTGCGATTAAGCGCGGCATCGGTGAAAACGATGGCGCCAATTACGAAACGATTATGTACGAGGGGTACGCACCAGGTGGCGTTGCGATGCTTGTTGACACATTGACCGATAACCGCAATCGCACCGCATCAGACGTGCGCACAGCCTTCAGCAAGTTTGGCGGGGCGTTGGCAGAGCCTGGGGCAGTGGGCTGGCAGTTCTCGCGTCGTGGTGTAGTTCTCGTGGACGGATCTCTCGATGAAGACACTGTGATGTCGGCGGCCCTAGAAGCGGGCGCTGAGGATGTTGAGCGTGACGGAGACTCTTGGCGTGTTCTGACTGATTCTTCGGTTGTGTATGACGTAAAGGATGCGCTCGAATCTGCTGGCATTGAAGTCCAAAGTGCCGAATCAACAATGGTGTCGTCCACCACTATTGAGGTCACCGACATTGAGGATGCAAGGCAGATATTGCGCATCATGGACATGTTGGAGGACAATGATGATGTGCAAGATGTGTATGCGAACTTTGATATTGATGAATCTTTAATGCAGGAGCTTGGCTGATGGCTATTTCGATAGGGGACCTCGCTCCCGATTTCACACTTCCAGGTACCGGAGGCCGCGAATACACGTTGTCGTCATACCGCGGTCAGCCTGTTGTCTTGGTGTTCTACCCAGGCGACGACACGCCTGTATGCACAAAGCAACTGAACTCGTACAACAACGAACTCTCGGCGTTTGACACGGTGGGGGCTCAAGTCCTTGCAGTGTCAGCCCAAGATGTCTCCAGTCATGAAGAGTTCTCGTCCAAGCACGGTTTTCAGTTCCCTCTGCTGGCCGACACCGACAAGACAGTGGCAGGCCTTTTTGGAACCGTGGGGCCGTTGGGGTATCCACGACGCAGTGTCTTTGTCATCGACGCCCAGGGGATTATTCGCTATGCCCACAAAGCCATTGCTGGACTGACTTTCCGGCCAGTGGAAGAGCTTGTTGCTGCCGTTGAGGCTGCTCGCTGAAGTTCCGCCCTTCGGCCTGAGGCCTCGGGTAACATAGAACATATGTTCGCTCAAGTGGTCCTCGGGGTTGACCCTGGCCTTACCCGTTGTGGGTATGCGGTCTTGGGTATGAACTCTTCTCAGGACATCAAGGCACTGGCTATCGGAGTGCTGCGGACTCCACCATCGGCCGCATTACATGATCGTCTCGGTGAGATTCATCGTGAAGTTGAGGGTCTGTTGTCAGATTTCAAGCCCACTGCCGTCGCTGTTGAGCAAGTGTTCTTTCAGAACAATGTGCGCACAGCCATGGGAGTTGGGCAAGCAAGTGGAATCGTGTTGGCCCTCGCCGCGCGTGCCGGATGTGACGTTGCTCAATACACCCCATCGCAGGTGAAGAACACGGTGGCCGGTTGGGGTGGTGCCACCAAAGAACAGATCGGTCTCATGGTGCAACAGCGTCTTCGTCTTGAGTCTGTTCCACAACCTGCCGATGCAGCAGACGCAGCCGCAATTGCGCTGTGTCATTGCTCTATCGCGCCATTTATTGCATCACGTGACGCTGCCATTGCTCGGAGCATTCGATGATCGGCAGTCTCAGAGGAATAGTGCTGGAACGATTCGTTCCATCGACAGTTCTTCTTGAAGTTGCTGGCGTGGGGTACTTATGCAATGTCACGACCGCAACGTTTGGTGAATGTGAACCGACAGTTCCGGTGTTCTTTCACATTCATCAACACATTCGTGAAGATGCGCACACATTGTTTGCTTTCACCTCGCGTGTTGAAAGAGACACTTTCAACGTATTGATTGCCACACATGGCATTGGCCCATCGATGGCCATGGCAATTCTTTCTACGTATGCGCCAACAGCCCTGATTGGCATTGTGGGCTCGGGCGATACTGCAGCTCTCACGGTTGTTCCTGGTGTCGGCAAGAAAACTGCTGAACGCCTCATGGTGGAACTGAAGTCGCGTTTGAATATTGACGGAATTGTTGGTGGAGACCCTATTGACTCTGTTCAATCAGCTGCCGCAGATGTTCGCGAAGCATTGACTGCGTTGGGGTATGGAGCCGAAGAAATTCGCGACACTATGCGTCAATTGAACACTGCCGATGATTCTGAATCAATGTTGCGCGATGCACTGGCTTTGTTGGGGGCACGTCGTGCGGGATGAGTTTTTAGATCCAGAGTTGGCATCAGAACATGAAGTCTCCGATGAAGTCAGTTTGCGACCGCGCGAGCTTGACGAGTTCGTGGGGCAGCGAGAACTGAAAGAACATCTCGACATTGTTTTGGGCGCTGCAAAACAGCGAGGGCAAGCCGCCGACCATATTTTGCTGGCGGGTCCTCCAGGTCTCGGGAAAACAACTATGGCCGGAATTGTCGCTGCAGAAATGGGTGTTGCTTTACACGTAACAAGTGGACCCGCACTCGAACGTGCTGGAGACCTTGCGGCCATCCTCACCAAATTGGGTGAAGGCGATGTTTTGTTTATTGATGAAATCCATCGTCTTTCTCGTTCGGTCGAAGAGATTTTGTATCCAGCGATGGAGGATTTCCAGATTGACATTGTTGTTGGTAAGGGACCTGCTGCTTCTTCGATTCGTTTGACACTGCCTCGTTTCACGCTCATTGGTGCAACTACTCGTACCGGAATGATCACGGGTCCTTTGCGCGATCGATTCGGTCTTGTTGCTCGACTTGATTACTACGACCATGATGAGTTGGAACTGATTGTGACTCGCGCCGCGCGCATTCTTGATGTGCCGATTGACGAGGGTGCTTCAGTGCAGATTGCACGGCGAAGCCGAGGAACCCCGCGTATTGCAAACAGACTTCTTCGCCGCGTTCGAGATTTTGCAGAAGTGCGAAGTGATGGTCGCATCGATAACGACACGGCCACCGAAGCATTGCGGGTCTTTGGCGTCGACAATCTCGGTCTTGACAAAGTGGACCGTGCGATTCTTCGCAGTTTGTGTGAGCAGTTCGAGGGTGGACCTGTGGGTCTCACTACTTTGGCTATCGCTGTGGGTGAGCAACCTGAAACCGTGGAGGATGTGTATGAACCCTTCCTGATTCAGCTTGGACTCATCGCCCGCACCCCGCGAGGTCGAATCGCAATGGATGCCGCACGTACGCACCTTGCGAACCCCTAGCCTCATCACGTGGAACTTTCGGACATTGACTACGACCTGCCCGAGGGTCTCATCGCTCAGAAGCCCATTGAACCCAGGGATTCTGCTCGTTTGTTGACGGATGTTGATGCCGCCGGCATTAGACATCTCTCTGTTGGTGATTTGCATACATTGGTTCGTCCAGGTGATGTCATCGTCGTCAACGACACTCGCGTTCTTCCGGCACGACTGGCTCTGAATCGAAAGACGGGCGGCGCCGCTGAGGTATTGCTCCTCGAACAACGTTCCCCCGATGGCCGTTTGTGGGAAGCGATGGTGAAGCCTGCGCGTAAGTTGAAAGAAGGGGAGTTGCTGGAATATTTCGGTAAGCGAGTGGTGCGTATAGGCCCTCGTACCGAGGCGGGTGACACCTTTGTTGTGGAGATCACTGATGATGATCCGCTGGCTCTGATTCAACGCATTGGAGCGATGCCGTTACCTCCGTACATACGGGGTTCCCTGAAAGACAACGAGCGATATCAGACTGTGTATTCCCGTCGTGCTGCAAGTGCAGCTGCCCCGACTGCTGGCCTGCACTTCACGCCGGAGTTGATGCAAAAGGTGCAAGATGCCGGAGCACGAATTGAACGAGTTGAACTCATCGTTGGTCTTGATACGTTCAAGCCGATTTCGACAGATAATCCACTCGATCATGTGATTCATTCTGAGTACTTTCATGTTGAACCATCAGTGCTGCAGGCGTGCAAGGAAGCCGAGCGCGTGATCGCGATAGGTACGACTGCCACACGAGCTCTTGAATCATCTGAAACCTTCGGTGAAGAGTCAGGTCGAACATCGCTATTCATTACTCCGGGATACGAATGGAAAATCGTGGACACAATGCTGACGAATTTCCATATGCCCAAGACTTCGCTGTTATTGATGATCGAATCATTTGTCGGGCGACGTTGGCGAGATTTGTATGCAGAAGCAATCGAAGAGAAGTATCGCTTCTTGTCGTTTGGTGATGCAATGTTGATTGATCGATGGAAGAAGTAGCGACTGATGTTTAAGGTGAAGCTCAATATCAGTGCACGTGATGGCGATGCTCGTGTCGGAACTGCAACAACTCATCGCGGCACGTATGACACTCCACTGTTTATGCCAGTGGGCACCCGTGGCGCGATCAAGTATCTCAGTGCACGCGACTATGGAGAACTCGGCGCTCAGATCGTTTTGGGTAATACGTATCACCTCATGCTTCGTCCTGGTGCGGATCTCATTGAGAAGTTTGGTGGGCTCGGTTCATTTGCAGGGTGGAAAGGACTAACGCTCACTGACTCAGGTGGATTTCAAGTGTTCTCTCTTGATCCTAAAGTCGATGACGATGGTGTGACTTTCAAGTCCACATATGACGGTTCGTATCATCGCTTTACGCCGGAGATTGCTGTCGATGTTCAGCAGAAGTTGGGCGCAGACATACAGATGGTTCTTGACGTGTGTACGTCTCTGCCGGCGGAACCGAGCGTGGTTCGTCTTGCATTGGAACGAACTGCTGAATGGGCCAAGCGCGCAAAAGCTGCACACACTCGACCTGACCAATCTTTATTCGGAATTGTGCAAGGAGGAACCGATGCTGCGATGCGCGCTGAGAGTGCTCGTCGCACGGTGGAGATTGGGTTTGATGGATATGCCATTGGTGGCTTATCGGTCGGAGAGTCTCGAGCAGAGATGGTTGATGCCATCGGTGCCTGCATTGGTGAACTTCCCGATGAACAGCCCCGCTATCTCATGGGCGTGGGCGATCCTGCATCTTTAGTGGAAGCGGTTGCTCTTGGTGTTGACCAGTTTGACTGTGTACTCCAAACTCGACTCGGACGTCATGGTGCGGCTTTGACATCTCAGGGCCGCCTTCAGATCAAGAATGCCAAGTTCGCTGAATCTGATGAGCCACTCGATCCGACATGTTCTTGTTGGGTGTGCCAGTCCCATACGCGTGGTTATCTGCGTCATTTAACTCAAGTGGGTGAGCCCAGCGCTGCTCGTTTGGTCTCCGTGCACAATGTGGCCTGGACCATCAACTTCATGGCAGAAATGCGTGAGTCCGTCACGAACGGAACCTTTTCGCGCTTTCGAGCCTCTGTTTTGGATCTTTGGGGCTAGTTCTTCGGACTCAATAGCCCTCTCAGGGCTAGGATTTATTTTCGTGAATTCAATTCTTCTCGCCGCCGAAGCAGCAAAAGGCAACAGTAACTCTCCCGTCGGAATCATCGTTGTGTATGCGGTGCTCTTTGCTGGAATGTATTTCGTCATCATTCGTCCTCGCAGCCGTCGTAACAAGCAGGCAGCTGCACTTGTTGCTTCTACGGCAGTAGGCGATGAAGTCGTTTTGACGTCGGGCATCTATGGCTTTGTCAGTGCAATCGAAGATGACATCTTGTGGGTCGACATTGCTGATGGTCACGCTTCAGAGCGCATCGAAGTTCGTGTGAGCCGTACTGCAGTCGCTCGTAAAATTGTGGCGGCTGGCGAAGCCGACGATTCTGCAAAGCAGTAAAGCATGCCGAAGCGCAATCTTCTTGTCTCTTTAATTTCGATTCTCGTTGTCGCTTCGGGTCTTTTTCTTGGCAATACCATCGCAGGAAACTCGCCATCTCTTGGCTTAGACCTCCAAGGTGGAGCATCGGTCACGATGACGCCCATTGGCGAGTATGAAGAAGCTGCACTTTCGGTGGCTGTCGACATTATTCGCCAACGTGTAGACGCCATCGGCGTTGCAGAACCAGAAATCATTCGCCAAGGCGACACAGTTGTTGTCAACCTTCCTGGCGTCAAAGATCAACAACAGGCCCTCGACCTGATTGGTCGAACTGGCGCCGTTGAGATGCGTCCAGTTCTCAGGACCGCAGAGAACCCAGAAAACACCACGACGACGACAGTCGCAAAGGGTGCGACCACCACCACAGTGAAGGGCGTAACCACAACTTTGGCGCCACCATCTGGTGGAGGTGGCGAGTCGCGCGGACGCGCGGTGCCACAAACAACAGTTCCCGTTGCAACCACAGTTCCTGGAACAGATCCTGTAACGGGACTTGCTCCTGGTCAGACTGTCTATGCAGGTCAGAAAGATGGTTTGATTTACCTTCTCGGTCCCGCTGGCGCAACTGGCGAAGTATTCACGAATGAAGCATCTGCTCAGATTGATGCGGGTGGATGGGCTGTGTCGGTCAACTTGCGTGATGGCGCTGCTGGTGAAGACCTGTGGAATGCTCTGGCTAAGAAGTGCTTTGAAGGCGGCGAAGACTGCCCGTCAAAACAAATCGCAATCAGCCTTGACGGTGAAGTGATTTCTGCTCCTGTGGTGCAGGCAGCTTCGTTCAATGGAAGTGTTCAAATCACCGGCTCTTTCTCGGAGAAGGAAGCCACAGATCTTGCCCGCATCCTTCAGTTTGGTGCGGTACCCGTCAAGTTCGACACGCCAACTGTGCAGACAGTGTCGGCATCGTTGGGTGAGGATTCCTTGAAAGCCGCTTTGATCTCTGGACTCATCGGTGTGCTCTTGGTTCTGTTGTTCCTGATCTTCTATTACCGCCTTATCGCCCTCGTGGTTGTCGCTGGGCTCGGCGTTTCTGGTCTTCTTATGTGGAGTGTGATCTCCTGGTTGTCGAAGACAAATGGCCTTGCTCTCACACTGTCCGGTGCAGCCGGAATCATCGTGTCGATTGGTGTCACCGTCGACTCCTATGTGGTGTTCTTTGAGAAGTTGAAAGATGATGTTCAAGCAGGTCGCACGATGCGCAACTCTGCAGCGCGTGGTTTTGATTCAGCATGGCGAGCCATCGTTGTTGCAGACACTGCATCACTCATTGGTGCAGGTGTGTTGTGGTGGCTCACCGTTGGTTCGGTGCGTGGATTCGCCTTCTTCCTCGGCTTGTCAACATTGATTGACATGATCGTGTCGTACTTCTTTACTCGTCCCTCAGTTCTTCTTCTTGCTCGAACAAAGTTGTTCAATAATGGAAAAGTTCTGGGAGTCAGACGCTCATCAACGGCAGTGGAGGTCGCATAATGTCTGGTCGTTGGCAGCGTCTCTATCGCGGTGAGACCACGATTAACTTTTATGGCCGTCGCAATATTGGGTTTATTGCATCTGGTCTGCTTCTGCTCGTCACCATTGTCTCGTTGTTTGCACAAGGGCTCAACCTTGGCATCGACTTCAAGGGAGGCGTGGCATTTGAGATGCCGGTGAATGGGAAGATCACTGTCGATCAAGCTCGTACCATTCTCGAGGAGAACAAGGTTGAGGCATCAGGTGTCAAAATTCAGACATTGAGTTCTGGCGCTGATGAGCGAATCCGTATCCAGCTTGAGGTTCTTGACACAAATGTCGAAAAGTCACTTCAGGAAGACCTAGCGAAAAAAGTTGGAATCCCCGTCGCGGATGTCAACATCGAAAAAGTCAGTGCAACCTGGGGCCGGGGAATCACACGAGATGCCATTCAGGCTCTTCTGACATTCTTGGTCCTAGTTTCCTTGTTTATCGCCTGGCGATTTGAAGCTCGTATGGCTGCAGGTGCTCTCGCTGCTGTTGTGCACGACGTTCTGATCAGTGTTGGCGTGTATTCGGTAACAGGCCTTGAGGTCACACCAGCGACAGTGGTTGCATTCCTCACCATTCTTGGCTTTTCGTTGTATGACACCATTGTTGTGTTCGACAAAGTGGATGAAAATCAGAAGCGCTTTGCAAATTCTCGTGTTCCGTATGCAGACATTGTCAATGTCTCAATGAACCAGACATTGATGCGTTCCTTGAATACGACTATTGCCGCTGTTCTTCCTGTTCTCAGTCTTTTGGTGCTTGGCTCCGGTGTCTTTGGCGCGGTGGCATTGCAAGAATTCGCATTGGCATTGCTTGTCGGTATGGCAACTGGTGCGTACTCTTCCATCTTCATCGCATCTCCCGTCTTGGGCTTGTTGAAAGAACGCAGTCGTGAATATCTCCCCATGAAGGGACAAGTGTCCGTGGGTGTTGAGATGGCTCACGTGATGGCCACAGGTGCTCCGCAGAGTCGTCGTTCTCGTCAGATCGAGAGCGAAACAGCCGCAGATGCCTCGCCTTCGACTCCGGTCACCGCGGTAGAGGCAATTCTTAGTCACCCGCCACGACCTCGGAAGAAGTCACGTCGGTAACATCTCGTTATGGCCACTGCCGACCGCGTCCTTCCCTGGAGACGGCACCATAGTGCGCCCATTGAGGAAATTGCTCCTCTCTTAACGGCGTATCGCAAGCGTCATCCAAAGGCATCAGTGGCCTTGGTAAACCGCGCATATGAAGCGGCTCGTATCGCGCACATCTCTCAGCAGCGTTCCTCTGGAGAGGCCTACATCAATCATCCGATTGCTGTTGCTCGCATTGTTGCCGACATTGGGTTGGATGACATTTCACTCGCGGCAGCACTTTTGCATGATGCGGTGGAAGACACAGAGATCACGCTCGAAGATGTTCAGCGCAACTTCGGCGAAGAAGTTGCAAACTTGGTTGATGGCGTCACCAAGTTAGAACGTCTCCAATTCGATTCGCGAGAAGCACAGCAGGCCGCCACGATGCGCAAGATGCTTGTTGCGATGGCACGGGATATGCGTGTGTTGGTCATCAAGTTGGCAGACCGACTGCACAACATGCGCACGTTGGCCGGTGTGCCTGTCGATAAGCAGCAACGCATTGCCCAAGAAACCCTCGATATCTATGCACCTCTTGCGAATCGCTTGGGAATGCAGGAGATTAAACAGCAGCTCGAGGACCTTTCGTTCTCGGCGTTGTATCCAAAGCGGTTTGCCGAATTAGATCATCTGGTTTCCTCACGTACTCCGGAGCGTGACGTGTATTTGGCTAAGGCGATAACAGAGGTACGTGCTCGACTTGCTGATGTGAACATCAGTGGTGAGGTGACGGGCCGCGGAAAGCATCTGTGGAGCATCTACGAAAAGATGATCCAAAAGGACAAAGACTTTGATGAGATCTTTGACCTTGTGGCTGTGCGAATCATTGTTGACAATATTCGTGATTGTTATGGCGCCCTGGGTTGTATCCATGGCAAGTGGCGTCCAGTTGTCGGCCGTTTCAAGGATTACATCGCAATGCCGAAGTACAACTTGTATCAGTCATTGCACACAACCGTGATTGGCCCTGCTGGTAAACCTCTCGAGATACAGATTCGTACTCGAGAGATGCATGAACGTGCTGAGTGGGGTGTTGCTGCTCACTTCTCGTACAAGCAAGGCACTGACTCAAATGATTCTGACTGGTTGAATCGCATCATTGACTGGCAGTCAGACATCACTGACCCCAATGAATTCATGGCCGACCTCAAGAGCGATCTCGAACAAGAAGAAGTTTTTGTATTCACGCCAAAGGGTCGCGTGATCACGTTGCCACTGAATTCAACACCTGTTGACTTTGCGTATGCCGTCCACACAGAGGTGGGTCACGCGTGTGTAGGCGCGCGTGTTAACGGTCGACTTGTTTCTCTCGATGCACGACTTGCCTCGGGGGACTCATGTGAGATTTTTACTTCCAAGGTGGAAGACGCTGGTCCATCGAGAGACTGGCTTGGATTCGTTCAATCTCCACGAGCTCGAACGAAGATCAAGAATTGGTTCACACGCGAACGTCGAGAAGACATGGTCGAGTCGGGCCGTGAGGAACTCACTGCTGAACTTCGTCGTGAAGGTCTTCCCGTGCAGCGCATCTGGACATCAGATGCATTCCTCCAGGAACTAGAAGCGCTGAACATGGCTGACATTGACACATTGTTTGCCGCAATCGGAGAACATCATGTGTCTGCTCGTGGTTTCGCCCAACGAATTGGTCGTGCAGTTCGACGTGAAGGTAGTGACGAACAGCTAGCGATGCCGATGCGTGTTGATCGTCCAACGACCGATCGACGCGGTTCGGCAGGAATTCATGTCGAAGGCCTGGAAGATGTATTAGTCCGTTTGTCTCGTTGTTGTACCCCGGTGCCTGGAGATGACATCTTGGGGTTCGTGACGAAGGGCAGGGGAGTCAGTGTTCACCGCTCTGACTGCGCCAATGCAGTCACCTTGATGGTGGATGAGCCCACACGAATGATCGATGTGGAGTGGTCAAGAACAACACCCGGAACTTTGTTTACGGCAGGTGTCGAAGTGGTGGCTCTCGACCGTGGTCGACTCCTACGAGATGTGGCCAATGCGTTGTCTGAACAACACGTCAACATTGTCGCCTGCAGTACGAATACAGGCTCAGACAGGGTTGCCAAGATGCGCTTTGAATTCGAACTTGCTGACCCAAATCATCTTGAGTCTGTCCTGAGGGTGATTAAGTCCATTGATTCGGTCTTCGACGCATATCGCATCGTCCCTGGTGGTGCGCCCGACTAGCCTTGCCTGTCGTGCCGTCATTCCAGACCAGTCCGGGTACCCGAGACATCCTTCCTCCCCAGGCGGGACGCTGGCGTGCCTTTACGAGCCAGTTCGCAGACATTGTTGAGTCCGCCGGCTACGAATGCATTATTCCGCCGATGTTTGAGGATCTTGGTGTTTTTCTACGCCTGGGCGATGCCACCGATGTCGTGACAAAAGAGATGTACGACTTCGAGGACAAAGGTGGGCGACGAGTCGCCCTGCGTCCTGAACACACTGCCGGTATCTGTCGTTCTTTCGCGCAGCATCGTCCCACTACGCCGTGGAAGGTGTGGTACTCGGGTTCTAATTTTCGATATGAGAAAGCCCAAGCTGGACGTTTCCGTCAGTTTGACCAAGTAGGTATCGAAGTCTTGGGTAGCACTGACCCATTGCTTGATGTCGAGGTCATTGCGATGGGGTGGCAGTTCTTCCAGTCGCTTGGTTTGCGCAACGTTGTCCTCATGATCAACTCCTTGGGTGATCCTTCGGATAGAGCTTCATACATCGAAGCGTTGCGCTTGTATCTGGAATCGCATTCTGAAAAATTGTCTGAGGAATCATGCGCAACTTTGCAGCGCAATCCACTTCGTGTACTTGATTCCAAAAGAGCTCAGGACAAGCCGATTATTGCTGGTGCTCCGACTATTTCGCAGTTCTTGTCGGATGAGGCCAAGAGTCATTTCGCATCTGTGAAAGCCGGCCTCGATGTCTTGGGAGTCACATACTCAATTAACGAGGGCTTGGTCCGTGGGTTGGACTATTACCAACGCACAGTATTTGAATATGTCTCTGCATCGCTCGACAGTGCGCAGACAGCAGTAGGTGGTGGAGGTCGTTACGACGGACTTGTCGAAGACCTTGGTGGTCCTGCAACGCCTGGCGTGGGTTTTGCGCTTGGTATCGACCGCACCTTATTGGCCTGCGATAGCGAAGAGGTTTTTCAGCTTGGCTCACCCCAGATTGACGCGTTCATCGTGGATGTCGTTGACGGAATGACAGCCCTTCGTTTATCTGATGAATTGCGTGCTGCAGGCTTCACCGCCGACCGCTCATATGACGGTCGAAGCATGAAATCACAGATGAAAGTTGCTGATCGAAGCGGTGCCCGTGTGGCGATCATCATCGGGCCAGATGAGGCTGAGGCGGGGAACTGCACCGTCCGTAACCTAATGACCTCAGAACAAAGCCTTGTTTTGCAAACTGAAGTGGTCACACATCTCGCGTCCATCGTTGGTGAACGTAACCCCCGGAGGAACACACAATGAAGTCAACTGCAATGCGCACACATATGTGCGGTGAGTTGAATGAGTCTCACATCGGAACCGCCATCTCGGTGTGTGGCTGGGTTGGACGCCGTCGTGAGCACGGGGAGAAGCTAGCTTTCGTCGACCTTCGCGATCACTCGGGAATCATTCAATGTGTGGTTGACAATGATGTGGATGTCCGTAGTGAATATGTCATTCGAATCACTGGTGTCGTTCGTGCTCGGCCGGAAGGAACCGTCAACACCGCTTTGTCAACTGGTCAAGTGGAAGTGGGAGAGTGTGTTGTCGAAGTTCTGAACTCTGCTGAACCACCTCCGTTCCCGGTAGACCACCGTGCAGATGATGTTGACGAATCAGTTCGTCTGAAGTTCCGCTACCTCGACATTCGTCGTGAGCGGATGCAAAAGAACCTTCGTGTTCGCGCCAAGGTCAATAGTGCAATTCGCGGTGCAATGGAAGAAAACGGCTTTCTGGAGGTGGAGACGCCCCTGTTAATGCCGTCGACACCTGAAGGCGCTCGTGAGTTCTTGGTGCCGTCTCGTAAAGAGCATGGTTCTTTTTTTGCTTTGCCGCAGTCTCCGCAATTGTGGAAGCAGTTGTTGATGGTGTCGGGTGTTGATCGCTATTACCAGATCGCGAAATGTTTACGCGATGAAGACCTTCGCGCTGACCGTCAATATGAGTTCATGCAGTTGGACGCAGAGATGTCGTTCGTATCGCAAGATGATGTTCTCGAGTTCATTGGCCGGGCAGTTGTTGCTGCAGCAACCGCAGTGACTGGTGAAGCACCTCCGACAATCGAACGAATCACATGGCGAGACGCTATGGAGCGTTTCGGAATCGATAAGCCTGACTTGCGCTTTGGTATGGAATTGGTGGAGTTGACGCCGCTCTTCTCTGCAACCGAATTCAAAGCATTTGCAGGTGCTGAATGCATTAAAGGCATTCGCGTTGATGCCGCAACATATCCAGAGGCAGCTGCATATGGTCGAAACAAGCTTGATGCTTTGACCGATCGCGCCAAGAAAATCGGCGCAAAGGGTCTTGTGTGGATGAAGGTTGGTGCAGACTCGGCTGTTGATTCTCCTGTTGCCAAGTTCCTTTCTGATGCGGAACGAATTGCATTGGTTTCAACGATGGGCGCGGTTGAAGGGGACTTGATTCTTCTTGTTGCCGATGAATGGATGACGACATGTGAAGTCTTGGGTACCTTGCGCAATGACATCGGTCGTCCGCCGGTCCATGAGGGTCCATACCGATATGTATGGGTCACTGAATTCCCGTTGTTTATTGGCGTCGATCCTGTCTCGGGTAATCCACGACCAGGGCACCATCCGTTCTGTCATCCACATCCTGATGACCTGCACTTGTTTGAGACAGAGCCTTTGAAGGTTCGTGCGTTGGCGTATGACCTTGTTTTGAATGGTTGGGAATTGGGTTCAGGCTCAATTCGTATTCATGAACCAGAACTGCAACGTCGTGTCTTTAACCGTTTAGGTATCTCCGACGAGGAGGCCGACAAGCGTTTCGGGTTCTTTCTTCAGCCATTCAAGTACGGAGCCCCTCCTCACGGTGGATTCGCTTTCGGCATTGACCGCTTAACGGCGATTCTCGCTGGAGAAGAAAACATTCGTGAAGTGATCGCCTTCCCGAAGACTCAAAGTGGTTCCGACCCAATGACAAACGCACCGACGCCAGTCGAGCCAGCACATTTGGCTGATCTTGGATTGCGTCTGTTGCCACCACCTGCCACGTCGTAGTTCAGATGGAATCTCCCGATCTCTTCACTGCCTCAGTGGAGGAGCGCATTGCGTCTCGAGCACCTCTTGCTGCTCGTCTGCGTCCCACATCACTCAACGAAGTTGTTGGTCAGGATCATCTTGTTGGCCCTTCGGGGCCGCTTCGTCGCCTGATCGAATCTGATCGTTTGGCGTCCATCATCTTGTGGGGCCCTCCGGGCACAGGGAAGACAACACTTGCGGAGTTGGTGGCAAGCACAACGAAGAGAAGCTTTGAGCGTTTGTCTGCTGTGACAGCCGGAGTTAAGGACATTCGTGAAGTTATCGAAGCCGCTAAGAGACGATTGACGATTGATGATCGTGGAACTGTTGTGTTTGTCGATGAAATCCATCGATTCAATACGACGCAGCAAGATGCTCTGTTGCACGCTGTTGAAAGTGGCCTCGTGACATTGGTGGGAGCGACAACTGAGAACCCTGCGTTCTCCGTGAACCCGGCGTTGAGAAGTCGATCATCCGTCTTTGGTTTGAAGCCAGTAGATGAACAAGCTGTTGCAGAGTTGCTTCGTCGTGCAGTCATTCACGAAGGTGTAGAGATAAACGAAGAAGCTGTCGAGTTACTTGCACGCCGATGCACAGGCGATGCGCGCCAAGCGTTAACAGCTCTCGAAGTTGCTATCGCACTATCTGGTGGTGCCACCGTTACTGTCGAACATGCCACAACCGCTCTCGATACAAGTGTGTCTCGCATGGGACGAGACGATCACTATGACGTGATCTCTGCATTCATCAAGTCGATGCGCGCCTCTGAAGTTGATATCGCGTTGCATTGGCTTGCGCGAATGGTGGAAGCTGGCGAAGACCCACGCTTCATTGCTCGGCGCATGATCATTTTCGCAAGTGAAGATATTGGCATGGCAGACCCCACTGCGTTGCAGGCCGCCATTGCAGTGGCAGATGCTCTTGATCGTGTGGGTCTTCCCGAAGCGCTTCACAACCTTGCTCATGGAGTAGTTCATTTGTCCCAGGCTCCCAAGAGCCGTGCAGTGACTAACGCAATCGCCCGCGCAGTCGCCGACGTGCGAGAAGGGCGGACAGGACAAGCTCCGGCAACAACGGCCCAGCCACCCGGTTTTCGACCGATGGGAATTGGTGATTTTCGCTACTACCGTGCGGAAGGTGAATAAGGCATTTCAGGTGAGGGCATTGTCATGATGAAGCGATTGTTCTGGTTTTGTCTCGGCGTTGTGTCGGGCGCTGCAGGTCTGATGTGGCTGCGACGTAAGGCAATTGCTGCCGCCGAGAAAATCACGCCTAGTGCGATTCTCTCGGTTCTTATTGACTCTGCGAAGTCCTTGGTGACACGCTTAGTCGCCTTATACGGGAAATCTGGCGACACGAGTTCAGCCACTGTTCCCCCTGAGCCTCGCCAACCGTAAGTCTTCCCATCTGGCGGAGGGCTGCTGGGTAACATGGAAGTCTCATGGTTTCACCACTTTCTTCCGGAACTCCCCGTAGCGCTGATCAACTGAGGTCGGCTTTTTCACAGTTCTTTGGAGACCGTGCGCATACTGTCGTCACATCGGCCAGTCTGATTCCTCATGACCCCACACTGCTTTTTACCGTCGCCGGAATGGTGCCATTTAAGCCGTACTTCATGGGGGACGAAGTCGCTCCGTACAGTCGGGCTGTCACGGTTCAGAAGTGTGTTCGAGCTGGAGGCAAGCACAACGACCTCGATGATGTCGGTCGCACAAAGAGACACCTGGTCTTTTTTGAAATGTTGGGTAATTTCAGTTTTGGTGATTACTTCAAAGAAGACGCCATCCCTTGGTCGTGGAAACTTGTAACAGAGGTTTTTGGTTTTGACCCTGAACGACTCTGGATCACTGTTCATGAATCAGACGACGAGGCCGAAGCCATCTGGCACGAAAAAGTTGGTGTTCCAATGGAGCGAATCCAGCGTCTCGGTGACAAGGACAATTTCTGGCAAGCAGGAGATACTGGCCCATGTGGTCCATGTTCAGAGATCCACTATGACCGTGGACCTGACTTTGGCCCCGATGGTGGTCCACAAAATGATCCACACGGTGATCGTTTCATGGAGTTCTGGAACCTGGTCTTTATGCAATACAACCAAGCGCCAGACGGAACGCGCACACCATTGCCAAAGCCAAGCATCGACACGGGCGCAGGACTCGAGCGAATCCTCGCACTCGTTCAGGGTGTTGACTCTGTGTGGGAGACCGATGCATTGTTCCCGCTCATTCAGGCGGCACAAGAAATCACTGGCGGCGAGTACCGAATAGGGGATTACGAGCACCGTGACAGTTTCAGTCTTCGAGTGCTCGCGGAACATGCTCGTTCTGCGACCATGTTGATTAACGATGGCGTGTTCCCAAGCAATGAGAATCGTGGGTATGTCCTTCGACGAATCATTCGTCGCGCGGTGCGACATGCGTTCTTGTTGGGCACCGAAAAACTTGTTATGCCCACTCTCGCAGGAGTCGCTGTTGACGTGATGGGGAATGCGTATCCCGACATTGTGAAGAACCGAGATTTCATCATCGGTGTTCTTGCGAAAGAAGAAGAGCGTTTCCGCAATACGCTGAAGACAGGTCTTGCAATTCTTGAAGAAGATATTGCTGCTAATCCAGAACGCCTGTCAGGTCGATCAACATTTTTGTTGCACGACACATACGGATTCCCCCTCGAGTTAACTCAAGAGATTGCTGCTGAACGTGGTGTGGAAGTTGACATCGAAGGTTTCGAATCTGAGATGAATGAACAACGCACCCGCGCAAAAGATGCTCGAAAGTCTGGCCGTATTGACGGCGACCGCGTTGAGGCGTATCGCGAAGTGATGGAAGCTCACGGAACAACTGAGTTTGTCGGCTACGTGCATGACACTTCAGAGTCCACGATTCTGGCTGTGATTGATGGCGATGACGGGATTGTCGAAGTGTTCCTTGATCACACACCGTTTTATGCCGAAAGCGGTGGGCAAGTGGGCGATATCGGAGTTCTTTCCGGCTCGGATTTCGAATTGCATGTGCTTGATACAACCTTTGCGTTGCCAGGCCTTCGCCGTCATTCGTGCAGAGCTGTATCGGGAACGCCTGTCGAGGGTGCAGTTGTCTCGGCACGCATTGATACTGCGGCGCGTACGGCGACTCGTCGCAATCACACGGGCACTCATATTTTGCACTGGGCCCTACGCACGGTTCTGGGTGAGCATGTGAAACAAGCAGGTTCACTGGTATCGCCAGATCGTTTGCGTTTTGACTTCAGTCATTACGATTCTGTCTCCGCTGAAGAGATCGCCCGCATCGAGGATCTTGCCAATACACAAGTTCTTCTCAATGTTTCTGTTGATTCTTTTGAAACCTCAAAAGAGGAGGCGTTAGCCGCAGGTGCGATTGCATTCTTTGGCGATAAGTACGGAGACACTGTTCGTGTACTGAAGGCTGGAGCTTCCACTGAATTGTGTGGCGGCACGCATGTATCGGCAACGGGTGATATCGGAACAATCAAGATTGTGGGTGAATCGTCTATTGGCTCAAACCTGCGTCGTATTGAAGCTGTCACGGGTACCAACACACTCCGCTTTGTTCAGCGAAACGGCGACATCCTTGAACAGGTTGCTGCAGTGGTAGGAACGAAAGCTGATGATGCCGTGGCTGGAGTGCAGCGCAAGCTAGAAGAGTTAAAGGCTGCGCAAGATGAATTGAAGGTTCTGCGATCACGTCTTGCTTCGGGTCGTGCCATTGAACTTGCCACAGAAGCAGTCAACGGAATCGTTGTCGCACGCGTTGATGGCATAACTGCAAACGATCTCAGAGATCTTGCAGTTGCCATTCGTCAGCAATCAGGCATCAATGCTGTCGTGCTGGGTGGCGTGACCGATACGGGCGGTGTCTCCATCGTTGGCGCAACAGCGACATCCGTGAAGGCAAATGCCGGAGATCTCATCAAAGACGCAGCGAAAGCAGTCGGTGGTGGTGGAGGAGGCAAGGGAGACATTGCGACCGCCGGTGGCAAGAACCCCGAAGCTCTTGATGAAGCACTTTCAATTGCGCGCGAGAAAGCTGCAGCCGTCATCGGCTCACTCGGCTGAGATTGTGCGAGTTCTAGGTATCGATCTCGGATCAAAGAGAATCGGTATAGCTGCGTCGGATCGAAGTGGAACCATTGCATCTCCTCTTGTTGTCTTGCAGCGTGGTGCTTCACAACGAGTCGACCATGCTGAGATCTTGAAGCTCGTTCTTGAGGAAGAAGCTGAGGCAATTGTGGTGGGACTTCCATTGAATATGGATGGCTCAGAAGGATCAGCAGCGAAGTCTGCCCGAATGGAAGCCGATCGAATGGCTACGGTGGTTGGCGTGCCGGTTTACATCCATGATGAGCGTCGGTCGACGGTGGAGGGAGACCGAGTGTTGATGGAGCGCGGGCTTAATGCACAAGACCGTCGTAAGGTCATCGACAAAGTTGCGGCGGCTGTCAT
>JBILBZ010000075.1:0-7249 GCA_044353425.1 Ilumatobacteraceae bacterium
CTCGTATGAATCTTCCCATTGGAGCAGGCTCCGTTGAAGATCTCGTAGAAGTTCGAATTCCAATTCCGGACCGTCCGGGAGCTGCAGCAGATGTTTTCACTCTGTCAGGTGAGTTAGCCGTCAACATCTATGACTTTGAAGTTGTGCACAGCGCTGAGGGGGATCGTGGCGTCATGGTCACGGTCATTCGTTCGGAGCACGCGGACATATTCAGGGGCGGTTTGTTGGCCCGCGGTTTCCGTCCTGCGGTACAGCCACTCACATGAGCGTAATCTCGTTTCAGCCGCCTGAGGGTTTGTTGGATGCATCAATCTCGGTTCCCGGCTCGAAGAGCATCGCAAATCGTGCATTGATTTGTGCGCTTCTTGCTGAAGGGGACTCACGAATAACGGGACTGCCAGATGGTGACGACACTGCTGTGATTCTGGATGTGTTGGATCAGATGAAGCGAGTCACGAGAGTTGATACTGCTGTGGTTGTTTCAGGTTCTCGCGTCGTCAAGTTGCCGGGAATTATTGACTCCAATTTGGCAGGAACCTCATCGAGATTTCTTACAGCGGTGGCTTCCCTTGGCACGAATACTTGTGTGATTGATGGTGGCGCACCATTGCGCTCACGACCGATGGCTGATCTTCACGAGGTGTTGTCATTCATGGGGGCAACTGTTGTTCCGTTGGGTGATCCTGGACATCTGCCCGTGTCGGTTGAGGCGGGGGATATGCATGGTGGTCGCATCTCGATTCGTGGTGACGTGTCGAGCCAGTTCATATCTTCGCTGATGTTGATTGGTCCCATGCTTGATGATGGTTTGAATATTGAGATTGCAGGGGACCTTGTCTCGCGTTCATACGTTGAGATGACGGCCGCGGTGATGACGCAGTTCGGTGCGACAGTCACAGTTGGTGTCTCTGAGATTGTCGTTGCTCCTGGTGGTTATGTTCCTTGTGATTATGTGGTTGAGCCTGACTTCTCGTCGGCTGCTTTCCCCTTGGCAGCTGTTGCGCTGCGCCAAGGCAGAATTCGCATACAGGGCCTGATGGAACCCTCTTTGCAGGGTGACTCAGAAATTGGAAACATTCTGTCGTCGATGGGTTGTTCTCTCGTTGTAGCAGAAGGCACGTACATCATCACGCGAGATGTTGGTGCGTTAACTGGAATGACTGTGAACATGGCTGATTGTTCTGACCTAGTTCCAGCTGTAGCTGTTGCGATGCTTTTTGCCAAGTCGCAGAGTCGAATCAGTGGTGTTGGATTCATTCGCAAGAAGGAAAGCGATCGTCTCGGTGATCTTGCGCATGAATTGCGAAAGGTTGGCGCCGAGATTGAAGTAGAGGACGATGGTCTCTTGATTCGTCCTATTCAGAATCCTCGACCAGCCATTCTTGAGACACATCATGATCACCGCTTAGCGATGGCCTTTAGTCTTCTTGCATTGGCTATACCTGAGGTGGAAATCTCAGATCCTGGCGTTGTTTCAAAGAGTTGGCCGACGTACTACACCGATATGGCACCAATCCTCGGTGCTTTGAGCCCTCAGCACTAGCCTCGCTACGTATGGAAGTGACCGTTGCTGCCTTTGACGTTGACAATACGTTGACAGTCCGAGATTGTGTTGTGCCGTTTATGCGCAAGATCGCTGGTACTGGTTCTCTTATTGCATCTATCGTGCGTCGTCCGATTCCTGTTCTGCGGTTGGTGTTATCCAAGGACCGTGATGGTCTGAAGGCATTATTTGTTTCAGCTGCATTCACTGGGCGATCTGTTGAAGACGTTGCGAATATTGCTGCTCTTTTTGCTTCTGATATCGCTGAAAAGTGGATGCGTGATGATGTATCGCAGCGCTTGCGTTGGCATCAGGAACAAGGACATGTGGTTGTTCTTGTATCTGCATCGCTGCAGCCTTATCTGGATGTTCTCGGTGATCTGCTCGAGGTAGATGCGGTTCTTTGCACGAAGTTGCAATCTCAAGATGGCGTATACACAGGGGAATTGCTTGGGAAAAACTGTCGTAGAGAAGAAAAGGTTGTCCGTCTTCATGAGTGGTGCACGGCGGCAAACCTTCCGATAGACGCAGTGAAGTATGCGTATGGCGATTCTTCAGGTGATTATCAGATGTTGTTGTCGGTTGAGAATGGATTACTAGTCAAATCGATTGAAGTGAGCAGAGTGCCAGCATGATGAAAGCCATTCTGAAAGAAGCGCGTCCAAACCAATGGACAAAGAATGTTCTTGTCTTCGCGGCACCGGGGGCCTTGGGAGTCCTCAATCAATGGGAGCCGCTGTGGAAGACGCTCGTGATGTTTGTTGCGTTTTGTTTAGTGGCTAGCGGAACGTACTACTGGAACGATATTCAGGACGTTGAGCAGGATCGCTTGCACCCGAAGAAGAAGTTCCGTCCGATTGCGAGTGGGGCAATTCCACTCCCCGTTGCACGCGTTATTGGCACATTGCTATTACTTGGCGGCCCTGTGCTTGCAGCATCGGTTCGACTTGAAGCCGGAGGCGTGGTTGCCCTGTATGCAGCCCTGACGATTGCGTACAGCTCTCGCCTCAAGCACGTTGCACTGCTAGACCTTGCGATAGTCGCTGCTGGTTTTGTTTTGCGTGCAATGGCAGGTGCCGCAGGAACACAAACTCCAATGTCGAATTGGTTTGTTTTGTGTACGACTTTTGGTTCCTTCTTTATCGTCACAGGGAAGCGTTTCGCTGAGTTGATTGAGATGGGTGATCAAGCTGCTTCAACGCGTGCTTCGTTGAAGTCCTACACGGTTTCGTATTTACGTCAAGTGCTTGTGGTCTCGTGTACCGCAACTGTGGTGACGTATTGCATGTGGGCGTTTGAGAACTCAACTAATTCGGGGGAAGCTTTTCCATTCCACAGTCTCTCGATTATTCCAATGGTTCTTGCGCTGCTTCGTTATCTCATGGTTCTTGAAAATGGCGGTGGTGGAGCACCAGAGGAAGTATTCATTCGGGACCGTTCGTTGCAGTTGTATGGCCTTGTATGGGTGCTTGTGTACGGGTTGGCTGTTTATATCGCTTAAGCACAAGGTGCACATGTTTCGTCATGTCGAAACGGTCTAGAATCAAATAATGACGATGCAGCGCCTTTCTGGATGGGGTCGCACAGCTTGGACTGTTGCGGATGTGGTCTCCACCACTGATGAGACACAGATTCGTTCTACTTTGGGTGCTGCGAGTGACCGAGGAATCATTGCTCGTGGTCTCGGTCGGTCATACGGGGCTGCTGCACAAAATGCTGGTGGAACAGTTCTAGAGATGACGAGTGAGCATGACCCGCTCGGCATTGATGCGATTCTTGACCCCGTTTCAGGAATTCTTGATGTTGCTGCAAGCGTGAGTCTCGACTCCATTTTGCGCATGTGCGTTCCTCGTGGATGGTTTGTCCCTGTGACGCCTGGTACTCGGTTTGTCACCGTTGGTGGAGCCGTTGCTTCCGATATTCATGGCAAGAACCATCACATTGATGGCAGTTTTGGACAGCATGTTATTTCGATGACGGTGATGCTGTCGTCTGGCGAAGTTGTAGAGATTTCTCCTGAGTCACATCCGATGTGGTTCTGGGCAACGGTCGGTGGAATGGGGCTCACCGGAATCGTGCTTCGTGTGTCGCTCCAGATGCTGAGTATTCAGAGCTCGAGAGTGCGTGTCGAGACAGAACGCCTGGGCAATTTTGATGCAGTGTGTGCAGCGATGTCCGGTGAAGGTGAAGATGACTCCTACCGTTATTCCGTCTGTTGGGTCGATCTGCTCGCGACAGGTTCATCGATGGGTCGAGGTGTACTGACGAGAGGGGATCACGCAACTGCCGCTGAGGCGGACAACGATGATCCTTTGGCATACGACCCTCGCTTGAAGGTTTCCGCTCCAGGTTGGGTGCCGAACGGTTTGCTGAACAAGTTCTCCATCAAGGCCTTCAATGAGGCCTGGTATAGAAAAGCACCGTCTGAACGCCATGTCGGACTTGAGTCAATTCCTGCCTTCTTTCATCCTCTCGATGGAGTAAACAAATGGAATCGCTTGTATGGCACGCAAGGCTTTATTCAGTATCAGTTCATTGTTCCTCTTGACCGTACAGATGTGCTGCGAAAAGTTATTGAAACCTTTTCTGCTGCGGGCGTTGCTTCGTTTCTTGCCGTGCTGAAGAGGATGGGACCGCAGAACCTTGCCCCTCTGTCTTTCCCTACAGAGGGGTGGACATTGACTCTTGATATGGCTGCCGGCATTAAGGGTCTTGCAGAACTTTTGGCATCTGTAGATGCAATGGTTCTTGACGCTGGTGGGCGTCATTATTTGGCGAAGGACTCCCATGTCTCGCCTAGCGCAGTTCGTCGTGGCTATCCGCGTTTAGACGAGTGGATGTCAACACGAGAGGAAATGGACCCCCAAGGAATGTGGCGCAGCGATTTAGCGCGTCGACTCGGTCTCGTAGATCCAAGGAGAAACCTATGAAAAATGGTGTCGGAGTAGCCCAGAACATTGTGTTGTTCGGTGGCACTAGTGAAATAGGCCAAGCAATCTTGCGTCGGATTGTGAAGCCTGGTGTTTCAAGGCTTGTCTTGGTGAGTCGTGATATTGACGCCGCTAATCGGGTAAGCCAGGATCTGGTCGGTCTACATCCGGATTTGGATGTTCATCACGTTCGTTATGAAGCAAGCGATGCTGCATCTATGGAGCATGTAGTCGCTGAAGTGGCCGACTCTATTGGCGATATTGATATTGCTGTGATTGCACAGGGATCATTGAATGAGGGCGTGGATTACTACGCTTCGCCATCTGCTTTGATTGATGTTGTGAATGTGAATATGACTGGCGAGATGGTGATGCTGTATGCCTTAGCTTCTCGGATGCGCTCGCAGGGATACGGAAAGATTGTTGTTCTGTCATCTGTTGCTGGTGAACGTGTTCGCCGTGGCAACCCTGTCTATGGTGCGTCAAAGGCTGGTATGGATGGATTCGCGCTCGCACTGGATCATGAATTAGCTGGTTCTGGTGCATCAGTCCTTGTTGTCCGTCCTGGTTTTGTCACGACAAAGATGACGACTGGAATGAAGAAGGCTCCGTTCTCGACCAACCCAGAAGTGGTTGCTCAGATCGTCGAGAAGGGAATCTCCGCAGATAAGAAAATTGTGTGGGCCCCAGCTCCGTTGCATTGGATGTTCCTCGTGTTGAAGAACCTTCCCATTGCAATCTGGCGTCGTCTACCAATTTGATTTCTATGGAATTGCGGCGCGGACGCCGTACATTCCCATCACAGTGACAAGTCCGGTGGCAAACATGATCAAGGTCAATGGCCACCATTTATCTTCGTCATCTCGTAACCGTCGTGCCACAGGAAAAATGAGTGGAAACGCCGTGTAAAGAAAACGAGGACGGGCTGTCACGGTGGCTGGCAACAGCATCAAAACGAGAATGCCGACGGTGAAAGCAACATACATAGCTGGGATGCGGTACTTCTTGAGACACCACAACGCGAGGATCATTGCGGTCATCGATGCAGCCGTCAAAACAGTGGTGGGTGAGCTAGTCGGGTTCAAAAAGAAGTCAAAGGTGCGCGAGACGGCTGTGGCGCCAAAACTTGTGCCTTCTTTCCATGCTTCTGTCTGAACGCGGAACCATGCAAAATTCTCGTCGGTGTGATGGGCAAGAAACAGCATGAAGCTGATGAACCCAACGGGAGCAAGGATCGGGGCAATGAGGGCTTTCCAATCTCGGTCATCTTTGATCGCGAGAAGGGCAGCGACGCCGCAGGCGAGTACCAGTGCTAAACCATTTGGACGGCAGGCTGTTCCAATGGCCGCAAGCACTCCGGCCCACACCCAAGCCTTCTTGCTCAGCGCCATGAAACAGAGACACGAGATCACCAACATCAATGCCTCTGAGTAGGCCATGCTGAGGACAAAACTGCCGGGGAACAGGGCAGCGATAATCATCGCCTTCTCGGCGGTCTTTACGTCAAACAGGTCTCGAGCAATTCTGCCGATGAGATAAATGAAGAGAGCACCAAGAAAGAGATTGACGAGGAGGGCCACACTGACCGGGCCGCCAGGAATGATGTTGTCGAGGTAGTGAACTAGTCGGGGATACATCGGGAAAAATGCGGCACGTGCGTCAGAAACGAAGTAAGTCACGTTCGGCATGATGTGATGTGGGTAGCCCTCGCGCACCACATCGAGGTACCAATGTCCGTCCCAACTATCAAACACTTGGACTAAGGCCGATAGGCCGCCCTTTGGTTCTTCTTCGTTCACACGTGCTGTCACTGCTTCAGCGGCGACCGCGATGGAGGCTCCCATCACAACAACAATGCGTGAGACGATGTAGGCAACTGCTCCGCGACGCAGGGCACGACCCCACGGATCGTCAGACGGGGGCATGGATGGTGGGCGGATGGCTTTTAAAAGAGTATTCATAAGTACCGGACGGCACCCAACAGATTACGCCCCCTGATGGGACCATTCAGGCTCTGTGGCACGATGAGACATGGCTGATATTGAACTTTCATCTCCCCGGGACGGTGTTTCCCTGATCACTATGAATCGTCCCGACAAGTTAAATGCCATGACCTCTGAAATGGTCGAAATGCTGCATGAAACTCTCAGCTCAGTGAGCCGTAATCGAGACACTCGGGTGGTCATTTTGACGGGAGCGGGACGTGGCTTCTGTGCTGGTCTCGACTTGGGAGGCTATGGAGAAGCCCCCGGATATCAGTGGAATGGCTCAGTAGAGCGTGGGTTCGCAGTCCAGAAGCACATTGCATCGCTCATACCCCGATTACGTTCTCTCTCTCAGCCGGTCATTTCCGCAGTGAATGGTCCTGCTAGTGGCGGGGGATTTGCCCTTGTCCTGGGGTCGGACATCAGGATTGCCTCTACAACTGCTCGGTTCAACGCTGCATTCATCCGAATTGGACTATCGGCATGTGATATCGGAACTAGTTGGTTGTTGCCACGACTTATCGGGGCAGCCAGAGCTCAGGAGTTGATGTTGACAGGTCGTCTCTTTGACTCCGATGAAGCTCTTCGGATTGGGCTTGTTACTGAAGTCGTGCCACAAGAGGCTCTTCTCGAATCTGCATTGTCTAAGGCAGAAGAAATCAAGCAGAACACGCCTCTTGGAGTTGCACTGACGAAAGAGGGAATGTGGTCGGCGCTGGAAATCCCTGGCATGCAGGCAGCCATTGACATGGAGAACCGCCAGCAGATCATGGCGAGTTTTTCTGATGATG
>JBILBZ010000076.1:0-7118 GCA_044353425.1 Ilumatobacteraceae bacterium
GTGTCGTGGAATGACCATGACACCTGATGCACCTGCCAAGGCCGAGCGCTGGACAGCGCAATGGAAAGAACTCTACGAAGAAGTCATCAACACGGGCTTGTGCACGGGTTGTGCCGGATGTGTTGTTACATGTCCTCACGACGTCATCGGGTACGAGCACGAAGAAGGCAAGTACAAGCCATTCCATATTGAGGAAGAGCTCGGCCTCGACAACTGTTTGCACGGCGAGAAGGGCTGCACCACCTGTACACGTGCGTGCCCACGCTTTCGCACATGGGAGTCTTCGGCAAACAAGCACCTCTTTGGTCGCGATCGCGAAGACGACGAAATGGCTGGCATCTGGGAACAACTTCTTCTCACACGCGCAACCGACCAGACACAGTTAGAAAAAGGTCAAGACGGTGGCTTTGTCACCGCAATGCTCTCTTGGTTGATGGACAACAACTACATCGAAGGCGCACTCGTCAGCGGTGTGGAAGATGACGACAGGTGGAAAGCAAAGCCAGTCCTCGTGCAGACGAAGGAAGAAGTTCTTGCAACTGCGGGCTCGCGCTACACATACTGCGCAAACCCACTCGCGCTTCCTGAAGCAAAAGAAAAGGGACTCACCAAGCTCGCTCTTGTTGGCATGGGATGCCAAGTGTCTTCGCCACCCGTGATGTGGGACCGCAAGGCCGGCAAAGTGTCAAAGCCATTCCAATTCAACATTGGTCTTTTGTGCAGCAAGACATTCGACGATGCAATCTTCCCTGAATTGTTTGAAGCCAAGTACGGCTTGAAGAAGCAAGACATGGTCAAGATGAACATCAAGGGCGCCTTCCAGATCTGGATGAACGATGGTTCTTTCCATGAGATTGATTTGAAGGAATGTCATCAGTGGACTCGTGAAGGCTGCAAGAGCTGCCCTGACTTCGCTGCAGAACATGCAGACATCTCCACCGGCGGCATTGGCAAAGACAACAGCTGGACACTCACCATCGTTCGCACCAAGGTGGGTGTTGAAGTCATCAATCGCATGATCGCTGAAGGCGTCATCGAGTCGAAGCCTGCGCAAGAAGATGAAGTAGCAATGAAGTTGTTGCGCACACTCTCCATCGTGAGCCGTCGTCGCTGGCCAGACTGGGCAGAAACAACGGTGAAGGTGGGAACACCTGCACTGAAGAAGAAGGCGCCGGTCGCTGATGCTGCAGACGCACCAGCTGCCGATGTGGCTGCACCAGTTGCAGACGCTGCACCAACAGCCGACACAAAACCAGCGGAGTAACACATGGCTTTGCATCCACAAGCTCAAGTAATTCTTCAAATGATGGCTGCCGCTGGCGGCCCCGTGATTCAGGACTCTGAAGCAGTTGCATTCCGCGAGTACTACAACTCACGTCAGTTGCCTTCAACAGAAGAAATGTTCGAGATTCGCGAAGTCAGCGCAGGCGGCGTGCCGTCGCGTTTGTATCGCCCGAACGCCGACAAGAACCTCGGACTACTCGTGTTTTACCACGGTGGTGGCTGGGTAATTGGTGGGCTCGACTCGCACGATGCCGTTTGTCGTTCGTTGGCAAATCGCATGGGTCATGCAGTGTTGAGTGTTGACTACCGCTTGGCACCAGAGAACCCATTCCCCGCTGCTGTTGAAGATGCAATGTGCTCGCTGCGCTGGGCATACGAAAACGCTGCAGAACTAGGCATCAACCCAGATCGCATTGCGGTTGGTGGAGACAGCGCAGGCGGAAACCTTGCTGCCATCGTGAGCCAGCAACGCCCTGTGCCATTGGTGTTTCAACTCTTGATCTACCCGGCTACTGACATGACAGCATCGTTCCCGTCTCACGTGGAAAACGCAGCTGGCCCAGTGTTAACCACACAAGCAATGCAATGGTTCACGAATCACTACATGCCCGCAGGTGCCGACGTGAAAGACCCACTGGCATCGCCACACTTCGCACCAGACTCATTACTCAAGGGCGCACCACCAGCGCTCATCATCACCGCAGAACTTGATCCGCTTCGTGATGAAGGCGAAGAGTACGGACGTCGCCTGATTGCAAATGGCGTCACCGCCAGCGTGGTGCGATTCAACGGCATGTTCCACAGCTTCTTCCAGATGCATCAGTTGCTGGACGATGCGAACACTGCGCACACTATGTCGGCGTTCTTCACCGCTCGCGCACTCAGCGCTTAATTCGTCAACGTTCGGGCGCGGGTAAAGACAGCGTCAATCATTGGCTCAGTCAACTTGCCCGTAAAGGTGTTTTGTTGGCTGGGGTGAAATGAACAGATGATGACGGTGCCATCGGGAGCAACGACTTCCACGCCGTGACCAAACTTTGGCCGTGGCTTCACGCCCCACTCTTTGCACACTGCTTCATATGCGAAGCTGCCAAGACACACCACAACGCGCACCTTCTTCAACAGTTGTCTTTCACGCTGTAAGTACGTCACGCATGTATCGCGCTCAACGTTGGTTGGTTTGTTATCCGGCGGTGCACATCGCACTGCACTCGACACCCACGCACCTGTGAGTTTCAGTCCATCATCTACGCCAATGCTTTCCGCTTGCGTTGCAAACCCCGCTTTATGCATCGCGCGATATAACCAGTCACCACTGCGGTCACCGGTGAACATGCGACCCGTGCGGTTCGCACCATGTGCGGCAGGCGCAAGACCCATCACCCATAGTCCCGCCTTCGGATCACCAAAGCCTGGAACACCCTTGCCCCAGTACTCCTGGTCGCGAAACGATGCGCGCTTTTCAACGGCCACAGACTCACGCCATTCCACCAAACGAGGACATGCCACGCACGACGCAATGTCGTCACACACTCGTTTCAGGGAATCCACGACCCCAACAGTAGGTTGGATACTGCATGGCACCCGCAAAGAAAACTGCTCCCCCGTCGTCCACCGTCATCTTGATGGTGCGCCACGGCCAGACCCCCACCACGGGCAAAATTCTCCCGGGTCGGGCCGCTGGGTTGCACTTGGCCGAGGCGGGTGTAGCGCAGGCTCATCGCGTGGCCGAGCGCATTGCCGAACTGCCAAAGATCGACGCCATCTATGCATCTCCTCTTGAGCGTGCTCGTGAAACTGCAGCACCCATCGCAAAGGCTCTCAAGCAGCGCGTAAAGATCGACAAGGGACTTCTTGAATGCGATTTCGGTGATTGGACTGGCGCTGAACTCAGCAAGTTGATGAAGTTGCCTGAATGGTCCACCGTGCAGAAGGCACCAAGCACATTCCGTTTCCCTCATGGTGAGTCATTCACCGAAATGCAAACACGCATGGTGAGCGCACTTGACCGCATTCGTGCAGCGCACCCAGGTGGCACTGTTGTATGCGTGTCGCATGCCGACCCCATCAAAGCTGCTGTTGCTCATGCCATGGGCACACACATTGATCTCTTCCAGCGCATTGTCATCGGCACGTGCTCGGTGAGTGCTGTTGCCTACACAGGCCACGGCCCCATTGTTCTCACTGTTAACTCCACCGGCGGCTCCTTGGCCGACCTGCGTCCGTCCTGACACAACTGGCACACTGGTAGTCACATGGGTTTCTATTTTGATTTCGAAGATGCAGATGGTTTCGCAACAGGCGCCATTGGGCAGCCTGGTGATCGCACGTTCTATGTGCAGGTGCGCGGCGACGGACGCACAGTGTCCATCAAGTGTGAAAAGCAACAAGTAGCGGCGCTTGCTGAATACTTGCGCGGCATGTTGGCCGATATGCCCGATACCGGCACGGACATCGATTCAACATCAGCATCGCTGATGAACCCTGTGGAACAAGATTTCGTTCTGGGCTCCGTTGGTCTTGGCGTTGACCGCCCCAATATGCGCATGGTGGTTCAGTTGGAAGAAATGGTCTTGGTCGACGAAGACGACGAAGACATTTTTGATCTTCTGGATGAAGACGATGAGGACAACGACAACAGCACTGTGGTGCGCGTGATGCTCACGCCATCACAAGCTCGTGCATTCTGCGAAACAGCAGACTTGTTCATCAACGCTGGTCGCGCCATCTGCAAGTGGTGCGCCGCACCGGTTGACCCCGCAGGCCACGCCTGCCCCAAGTTCAACTAAGCATTCGCGCAACCGCACGGACGACTGACACGTATGAGTAACACGCCAGAACTTCTGCAGTTACTCACTGAAGGCCACCTTGAAATTGAAGGCCGTATGCCGAACTCTTCCAACGCCACCTTCCTCATGGCGGTGGGTGATGACGGAACGCAAGGCATCTACAAACCGCTCACTGGCGAGCGTCCGCTATGGGACTTTCCACCTGGCCTCTACAAGCGCGAAGTCGCTGCGTATCGCCTCAGTGAAGCACTGCAGTACGACATCATCCCGCCCACTGTGGTGCGTGAAGGGCCACTGGGCGAAGGATCACTGCAGTTGTTCATCAATCATGATCCGTCACTGCATTACTTCACATTCCTAGACGACCGCCCTGAACTGCATGATCAGTTGCGAACAATGGCCGTGTTCGACATTGTTGCCAACAACACCGACCGGAAGGGTGGGCACGTGTTGGTGGATGACAGTGATCATCTCTGGGGCATCGATCACGGCGTGTGCTTTAGCGATGAATTCAAGTTGCGCACCGTGATTTGGGACTTTGCCGGAGAGGACATCGCAGATGAACTTCTCGCACCACTTGAAGTACTCGTGAATGATGTTCCTACGAATCTTGTGTCATTGCTGACAGAAGAAGAAATTGATGCGATGCTGGAGCGCATCGGATGGCTTCTGCGCAACAGAGTCTTTCCCGCACCAGAGAGTCGATATCAATACCCGTGGCCACTTCTCTAGACGATCTCATCCGCAGCGCCGACCTTGATGGTCTTGTGCGTCATGTGGATGACACGTGCGCATCGCGCGAGTGGGACCACTTGATACGAATTCGCAATGAGGCCCGCAGTGCTGTGAACACCGGCCGTCAGCTGTGGCCGATCGCAACACTGGCCAACTATCGACTTGCATTGTGGGCACCCGCAGAATTTGCAGTGCGCGCACTTGATGACACTGCTCGCACATTCATGCCAGGACCTGTCAGTGAAATTCTCGCTGTCCATCATTCATGGGAAGACATAAACGAACACCTTGCGCCAGGACATGACCGTTCTCTTGTTGCATATGAACGCGCATTGCGTGGCGACGAGATCGATGAGAACGAACCTGCAGTATTGGATGTCGCAATCAATCCGCAATGGTGGGAGCCGCTGTATTCACTCGCGATCTATACCGACGATGGCGTGCAGTTTGACTCTGTCGACACCGCACCCACAAACGTGATTCTCACGGCCGCAGATGCTTCGGCTATTTCTGACAACACCGTTGACGTGTTCCGCCGAATGATGGAGCCGTGGACCGCGCAGTCAAATGGCACGGCACATGCTGCCGTGGTGGAAGGTGGCGTCGAGGAGGCTCTGGGCGCACTGGGTCTGTCCAGTGCTGGCATTACAGACATCACCCATCTGGAGGCTCTGCAGTTGTTGGGCTGGGCAGCATCGAGTGGCGGAGCTCATGGGAAGCGCCGTGGCGCTGCCACTGGTCGAAGTGAGGCTTGGTGGCTGTTGGCTACGTTCACGGGCTTAGACGAGGATTGGCCGTGCGATGCGGAAGAGCTGGGCGAAGTGATCGAGACACTCAACTTCTCGGTGTTCCGCAACGAAGAAGTACCCACCACCGGCTGGGGCCTTCACATGATTATTGAAGACCCTGAAGAAGGCCTAACGGTTGCGCTCAGTGCCACCGACCACGCCTAAAGCTTTGTTGTGATGAGGGCTCACGCGAGAAACTGCGCTCACCCGCACAATCAAAAAGACCCCCGCCACAATGGCGAGGGTCTTTTTGTTCGTAACGACTGACCAAACGGTCAGTGAGATTTAGCGAGCCTTGAGGGCTGCGATGATCTGTGGGAGAACCTTGTGAACGTCTCCAACGATGCCAAGGTCGGCAACACCAAAGATTGGTGCTTCCTTGTCCTTGTTGATCGCGATGATGTTCTTGGAACCCTTCATACCCACCATGTGCTGTGTTGCACCAGAGATACCAGCTGCGATGTAGATGGTTGGCTTTACAACCTTGCCGGTCTGGCCGACTTGGTAGCTGTAAGGAACCCAACCAGCGTCAACGATTGCGCGAGATGCACCAGGTGCACCCTTGAGCAATGTTGCAAGCTCTTCGACCATTGCGAAGCTTGGTGCTTCGCCAAGACCGCGTCCACCAGCAACAACGATGTTTGCTTCGTCAAGCTTTGGACCAGTTGTTGCTTCAACGTGAACAGCAACAACTTGTGCTGAGCCAGTTGCACCGAGGTCGGGAACCGACACTGCGGTGACAGCTGCTGCTGCACCACCGGCTGATTCCGCTGCGAATGACTTCGGACGGAATGCTGCAAGGAATGGACCAGCGCCTGTGAAGGTGGTGCTGACGAGTGTGTTGCCACCAAAGATTGGTGTCACAACAGTGACGCCATCGCCTGAGTCGGTGATGTCGATGTTGTTAGTGATGACTGTCTTGTCAAGCTTCACCGACAAGCGCGACATGATGTCACGGCCTTCGGTGTTCTGCGGGAACATGATGAGGTCGGGGGTGTTGCCACCGTCGATGACGCTCTTCAATGCAGATGCGATTGCAACGCCTGGAAGGTTCTTTCCGATTTCAACTGCAAGAACTGCAGTTGCACCGTATTCACCAAGTGTTGCTGCTTCTGCACCGCTGCCTGCGATGAACGCAGTGACGTTGGAAGAAAGCGAACGTGCCTTGGTGAGCAATTCGAGTGTGGCCGACGTAGGCGCGCCATTGGCTGCCTGTGCGAAGACCCAGATGTTGTTCAGTGCCATTGTGTAACTCCTCTAGATACTTCGACTCAGATGACCTTCAGGTTCTCGAGGAACCCAACGATCTTGCCGAATGTTTCGCCGTCATCTTCGATGACTTCGCCAGCTTGACGAGCTTCTGCCTGTGCGACATTGCTGATCTTCTGACCTGCTCCTGCCCAACCGACTGGCGTGACGTTGAGGTCAGCTGCGGTGACTTCTTCAACTGGCTTTGACTTTGCAGCCATGATGCCCTTGAAGGATGGGTAGCGAGGCTCCACCACACCAGCGGTCACGCTGA
>JBILBZ010000077.1:0-6955 GCA_044353425.1 Ilumatobacteraceae bacterium
TGCACACCTTATGACGCGGGGGTGGCAGGGCTGGAAAGGGTGCAACACCCTGTTGGCAATATGTACACATGACCCAGTCGGCAACTATGAAGTTCACAGCAGCAGCGCGAGTACTTGCTCAGCGCTCAGCTGAACTCGAAATGGTTGTTCCTGGCTTTCGTAGTCCACCGCGCGTTGTTGGGGTGAACCGCACCATTCGTCGCTCTCGAGATGGCGTCGGTGGGGTAGTTGCGGTGCGCTTGTCCGATCGTCCCTTCACGGCAGTGATTGGCGACATGATCGAAGGCGTCGTCTGCATCAATCGCCTCGAACCGCCCGAGGCCGATCGTGTTCGCACATTGCTGTGGCGCACCATGTTGCAGTTCACAGTAGAAATTTCTGGCAATTCCCGTCGCAACATTCGGTCAGAGCAGCCTTCTTCGCGCGTAGCCTAAAGACGTTCTTGCCCGGATGGCGGAACTGGCAGACGCAGGGGGCTTAAACCCCCCGGAAGGCAACTTCTTGCGGGTTCGATTCCCGCTCCGGGCACTCAGCATTCTTGTGACCACGAATGGCATGAACTTCGTTTCGCATCGTCAGGAACTCGGTCATCAGAATTGATGCCAGCAGTGGAAAAAGCAACAGTGCAATCAGCATCGGATGATTTGCGAATGGCTCTGCGGCAACAACAATCCCAGGTGTGGAAACAACAGTTCCATAGATCTGACCTTCGGTGAGTGTCCACGCATCCTCGGTGGCATTGGCGTCACCTTTGGTTTTGAACATTGCGTGTACGACGCCGTGAGGGTCTGTCGAGGCCCAACGCTTTGTGACTCGGTGAGTCACTGTGTGGTCATCCACCTTAAAGGTGATGACATCTCCCACTTCGGGAGACAGTGTTGGGTCGACAGTGATGATGTCACCGATATGAATGGTGGGCTCCATTGATCCGCCCACGATGTGAAGGTGCATCTTGTCTGAACGCGCCGCTTGGGCGGTGGCCCCGGCTACCGCAAGGGAGCCAAGGACCGCCGCCGTAGCTGACGCTGCCACGAAGGCAGAGAAGATGCGCCGAATGTTCATTAGGCCTGTTCTGAAGCGATTGTGATTGAGACGTTTGATGTCTTGCCGGCAATTGCGTTAGGTGTTGACATGGGCAGTGCGAATCGGAAGCACACTGCGTGTGAGCTAGCAGGAGCCATCAACTGATTCGACACCTGCAGAGCGGTCAGAGTGCTTGAAGGTGCAATCAATGTTCCGGTTTGGTACTTGGCAGCGGTGCAGTTGGCTCCGTCAGTCAGTTTCCATGTCTCGACCAAAATGGCATCTACCAATGGAGCGCCAGCACCGGTGGGGCGGGTGGCGGTCATGGCGTATTTGAAATCCAAGGATCCGGCATTGGCCAGGTTCATCGAACGGAAGAACACGTCGCCAGGCTTCAGGTTGCTCAGGGCCACCACGTTGGTGCCGCCAGCGGTGATATCCACCCAGCCTGAGGAAACATCCATAGTGGCTGTTTCAGTGTCGGTGAACATTGCGCCCGAAGCTGCGGTGACGACTCCGAAGCCGGCTGTGATCACTGTCGCCAGTGAGATACCCAGGCGGACCAGGTGGCGGCGGATGGATGGGTTGGTGTTTGGTGTTGTTTCCATACAGACACTCAAACAATTTTTTAGGTTGCATTTGCCATGCTTTGGTACTCGTTGCGCGGTACCCGGGTACTCGCCGTGGAGGTACCTCGGTACCTATGGCCTTGGTATGTCTCGCTAGGAGAAATAGGACTAATTGATGGGGCAAGTCCAGGAAAGAATGGACCCAGAAGTGCTACCAGGTGTCAGTAGATATTGTCCACCGCGCACTGTTGCACGATGGTCAAGAGACAACGTTCCGCCACCGCGACGGCGTTGAGAGCCTTGTGGTCCGATGCCATCGTCTGCAATGAGAACAGTGATGTCACTAGCAGTGACAGATACAGAAACATCGACATGTGATGCTTTTGCGTGCCGCGCAGCATTTGACAGGCCCTCGCGAACGACATTCTCAATGTCATCGACGAGATCATCGGGTAACTCACGTTCAACATGAATTTGAATTGAGGGTGGTGAAGGCCATGCGTTGGAGAACATATCCACGATTTTCTCCACACTTTCCTTCAAAGGTGGTCGCGAATCAGGGGTGATATCAAAGATGGTGCTTCGAATCTCTGTAATGACGTCGTTGAGAGAATTGATTGCCCAATCTTTGTCTTCACGAGTTTTTAGATTAAGACTGATTGCAAAGAGGCTCTGAATAACTGAATCGTGCAAGTTGCGGGCAATACGGGAACGCTCTAGTTCGATCGTTGCTTGGCGTGTTGCATCAGTGAAAGCTTTGCGTTGGGCAATAAGTTCCAGTTCCAAAGCTGTCATTTCACTGAGGTCAGATCCAATCTCAATGATTGCGTCACCTACTTGCATCCATGTCACTTCAATGCGAACAAGCACTTCTGGCGTGCGATAACGATCTTCGGAGTTCTCACCGATTGCGAAAAGCTGTTTGACGGTTCCTTTTTCAAGGACTTGTTCAACAATCTCAAGCACACCTTCGGGGTCGTAGTAAGTAGCCATCATGCTTTGTCCTAGGACGGGCGGGTAGATGCGAACAGATTCATACGCATCGTTCCACCAGATAAGAGTGAGATCGACGATGTCGCCGTTTTCATTACGTACTGGTGCATGCAAACCGATGTAATCGCGAAGATTCCGCAGGAGAGGCTCTACATGATGGTCGGAACACATCCCAGCAGGAATCTCAACGGGACATGTCATGGCTTGCCCTTTATTTCTCTGGTGTTGAAGAAGGCAGATTCGCAGTGGCAACCATGACTGCAAGTTGTGTCCGGTTGGCAGCTCCGACAGCAGTCAAAATTCGTGACACATGGTTCTTTATGGTCTGTGTACTGAAATTCATTGCAGCTGCAATTTCTTTGTCTGTCATGCCCTTTGCAATCAGGTCAGCAATTTCTCTATCGGATCCTTCGAGAATGTTGACGCGCGCTGGGTTTGATTGCTGCAGACGTTGTGAAGCTGCGCGAGCAGCGGTGGCATCAATCAGCCGCAGCCCGGCGTGTACGTCACGGATTGCCTCTGTGAGGTCTCGCGTGGGTGCGCCTTTGAGAATGAGGGCATCGGCACCGCTGGAATACGCCTCCACCAGCAGGTCATCCTCGAGGAAAGACGTGAGGAGAACGACTCGAACTGAGGCTTGATTTGCCCGGATCCAACGAGTGATGTCGTGGCCCAGGCCATCGGTGAGGCGCACATCGATAACAGCAACGTCGATCTTGCCCTCGTTTTGTGCGAGGTGTTTGAGACATGCATCGACGCTGCGTGCAGAAGCGACAACTTCAATGTCGGTCTCTTCAGAAAGGACTCGCCCAAGGGCGTCTCGCACCATGTCATGGTCGTCGCAGAGAAGAATACGAATAGCCATTGCTGGAGGTTAGACGGTATTTCTATACCTTCGCCCTGCAGCAGGGCATAGTGGCATGATTACTTCATGCGCATTGACCGTGTTCGAGTAGTTCGAACTCCACTCGAGATGGTCAATCCCTTACGAACATCGGATGGACACCATGAGTCCCGTCTTGCAACTCTTGTGGAGGTAAGAGATTCTGACGGTGTTATCGGATGGGGCGAGAATGTCGCACCTGCAGGTGTTGTGTATGTGGACGAAAGTGCCGACGAATCATTGAAGGTGACGTGTGAACTGATTGCGCCATTGTTGGCTGGCCGCGATGTTGATGTTTTCGAGATGATGCCTGAATCGTGGTGGGGAGTATCTGGTCACAACTTTGCCAAGCATGCAGTGGAATCCGCAGTGTGGGACCTCCACGCGCGTCGTGAATCAAGATCATTGCGCGAGACACTTGGTGGAACTCGCACCGCAATCGTTCCTGGTGTTGTTGTAGGTATTTCTGACACCGTTGCAGAAACGGTTGCAGAAGTGCAGCAACGAATTGCTGAAGGGTATGGCCGAGTGAAGATCAAGATTTCTCCTGGTCATGATGGTGAAGTTCTCCGTGCGGTTCGATCTGCGTGCGGTGATGGATTGCTTTTACAAGCTGATGCCAACGCTGCGTATTCCAGTAGCGATATTGCAATGTTGTGTTCGCTCGATGAGTTCAACCTTCAATTCATCGAACAACCGTTTTCTTCCAGCGACTTGCAGTCTCATGCAGAACTGTCACGACGCAGTCATACTGCAGTGTGTCTGGACGAATCAATCTGCACTGTTGATGAATTGCTCACAGCACTGGAGATGAAGGCATGCTCTGTTGTGAACATCAAACCATCACGTGTCGGGGGTATTGGGGCTGCAGTGCAAATGCACCACATCCTGCAATCTCGTGGCATCGATGCATGGGTCGGTGGAATGCTGGAGTCTGGAATCGGTCGTGCCTCGTGTCTGGCCCTGGCGTCGCTCCCAGGGTTCACCATGACCCCTGATTTGTCTGCATCAGCGAGATATTTCGCCTCCGATATCACAGCCCCGTTTGAGATGGTGAATGGTGAGATTCGGGTGCCCACGGGGCCAGGCATTGGAGTACAGCCTTTGTCAGAGGTGCTTTCTTCGCCAGAAACACGAATACAAACCATCTTCGAGCGCTAATTCATGCCACGATTGCAAGCATGAATACTCCCGACCAATTCTCATTGGATGAGATGCTGAATGATCTCGGCACATTGGTGTCGATGGAGTCGCCGTCTCGCGATATTCCACGCGTGACTGCCCACGCAGAGGCGCTTTCGGCGATGATGCTTCGCATGCTGGGCAGTGCTCCCGCCTTGATCGAATCTCCGGTTGGTCCACATGTGCATTGGCAGGGAGGTGGCGAACCAAAAGTTCTGATTCTTGGTCACCATGACACTGTGCATCCTGTGGGCACGCTTGCTGACATTCCTTTTACTGTTGAGGGCGGCATCGCACGGGGCCCAGGAGTATTTGATATGAAGGCGGGCATTGTGCAGGCACTGCACGCGGTCGCAGCATTGGATGATTCTTCCCACATCGAAATTCTTCTCACAGCAGATGAAGAGATTGGTTCAAAAGAATCTCGCGCGCTTCTGGAAGAGCGTGCTCTCGCATGTGGCTCAGTGTTGGTGTTAGAGCCAAGCGCCGATGGTGGCGCGCTGAAGATTGGCCGTAAAGGAACAGGCACGATCATTGTTCATCTTGAAGGTCGCGCCTCGCACGCAGGGTTGGAACCTGAAAAAGGGATTAACTCATTAGTGGAACTTGCATCTCTTATTCCACAGATCGTTGCCATTGCAAACCCAGCACTCGGCACAACAGTGTCGCCAACAATGGCGTCATCAGGGACTGCAGACAACGTGATTCCTGCAATGACTACATGTGCGGTCGATATTCGAGTTGCAGTTCCGGAAGAAAAGCCACGTGTCGAGGCAGAGTTTGCGCGACTCACTCTTGCTAACCCAGACGTGAAGTTGTCTTTGACTGGCGGCATCGGTCGTCCTCCGATGCATGAATCAGCGGCAGCAGAGTTGATGCCTTTGGCACAATCTGTTGCAGAGAAAATTGGTCTTGGCTCGATTGACGGCATCGTTGTCGGCGGAGGTTCCGATGGCAACTTCACAGCAGCTATTGGTGTGCAGACACTTGACGGTTTAGGAGCCGTGGGCGGTGGTGCTCACGGCGCTGATGAACATGTCATCGTGTCGACCATGCCAGGGCGTGCGGCGCTACTGGCTGGGTTATGTCAAGAGTTGTCTTCGATGGCCAAGAGGCCGCCGCTTGGCAAGGTGCCAGCACCGCGATAAACCTGCAACTTTGCGCGGCTGTCGTCGATGTCAAGGTTGCGCATGGTGAGCTGACCGATGCGGTCAAGTGGTCCAAACGCAGCATCTTCCACGCGCTCCATGCTGAGACGGTCTGGCGCATACGTGAGATTCGGGCTGGTGGTGTCGAGGATGCTGTAGTCATCACCGCGACGCAAACGAAGCGTGACTTCACCGGTGATTGCGGTACCCACCCAACGCATGAGTGGTTCACGCAGCATGAGTGATTGCGGATCAAACCAACGACCTTCATAAAGAAGTCGTCCGAGGCGTCGGCCCATGGTGCGATAGTTCTCCATGGTGGCCTCGTTGTGAATGCCTGTGACGAGTCGTTCGTATGCGATGTGAAGCAATGCGAGTCCTGGTGATTCGTAGATGCCGCGGCTCTTTGCTTCGATGATGCGATTCTCGATTTGATCGCTCATGCCCAAACCGTGACGTCCGCCAATCTCATTGGCTTCAAGAACAAGATCAACTCGTGATGCAAACTCGCGTCCGTTGATTGCGACAGGGAATCCTTCAACAAAACGGATGGAGACAACTTCGGGAGCAACAGCGACATCTTCCTTCCAATGTGCAATGCCCATGATGGGTTCCACGATTTCCATGCCAGTGTTCAACTCTTCAAGAAGTTTTGCTTCATGAGTAGCTCCCCAGATGTTGGCGTCCGTTGAATATGCCTTCTCCGCAGAGGCCTTGTACGGAAGCTTGCGAGCAGTGAGGAACTCGCTCATTTCGGTACGGCCACCCATCTCGTCAACGAATGTGGGGTCGAGCCATGGCTTATAGATGCGAAGAGCCGGATTCACCATGAGGCCATAGCGATAGAAGCGCTCGATGTCGTTGCCCTTGTACGTGCTGCCATCGCCCCAGATGTCTACGCCATCTTCTTGCATGGCACGCACAAGCAATGTTCCTGTGACGGCACGACCAAGAGGAGTGGTGTTGAAGTAGGTCTTACCTGCAGTGGTGATGTGGAATGCACCGCATTGGAGGGCCATCAATCCCTCGTGGACAAGTTCTTCACGACAATCGATGAGACGTGCAATCTCTGCGCCGTATTCTTTCGCTTTGCCAGGAATACCTGAGAGGTCAGTTTCATCGGGCTGGCCGAGGTCTGCGGTATAGGCGCAAGGAAT
>JBILBZ010000082.1:0-6278 GCA_044353425.1 Ilumatobacteraceae bacterium
GCAGAATTGCGCCAATGGACATGGTGTATGACCAGTTGTTGGCAAACGATGGTCGTGGAATGATCTACATGCCGTTCTTCAACTACTCCTATGGAGACCTCTCCATGACATATGAGTTAATGCAGCATGAGCACACACGCAATGGTTTGTCTGATGCCGGTGCACACTGCGGTGCTATTTGCGATGGCGGCATGCCTACTTTCCTCATGACGCACTGGGTGCGCGACCGCCAGAGGGGTCCACGTTTGCAGCTAGAGAAAATGGTGCAGCGTCAGACACGCAAGACCGCAGAACTGTATGGACTGACAGACCGTGGCTTGATTGCGCCAGGTTTGCGTGCCGACTTGAACCTCATCGACTTTGAAGCACTCACGTTTGACATGCCAGAGATGGTGTACGACTTCCCTGCTAACGGACGCAGGCTTGTGCAGCACGCACAGGGCTATGTGGGCACGTTTGTGAATGGTGTGCAGACCGTGGCAACCGATGAGTTCACCGGCGCTATGCCCGGCAAGTTATTACGCGGCTAGGACATCGATTTCATGATTGTCCTATTCAAAAGAATGATCAGTACCCGATAAGCAAAATACCCTTTAACGGCAAATTCAATCGTTCACTTGCATACATCGTTTCGACGAATGTTGAGATTTTTTCAAAATCCTTACTCTTCCCAGCCTGATACATGTTTCGGACCGCAACGATGCAGTAATCCACACCGTGCATCATCGATGCTTGAAAAATATCTTTTAGAAATTGGTTATTGGCCAGAGCTCGCCCAGCTTCTACTTCGAGCACAATTCCCCAATCACGGTGCCATGCATCAGCGTCAAATCGCTTCTCAACTCTTCCATTGGTTCCGAAGAGCACTGGAACAAAAATCTTTTCAGCACCCTTTTTACCGATTTCAACTTCAAATCCTAAATCGAAGAGACCATCCGTCACGCTCGCAAGGACCTCGTTACTCTCCTGCTTTTCATGTGTCTCGGAATCAATCAACTTCTCGACGGACTTGAAGACTTCGATAACCGCAATTAACTCGTCTGGGCAGGCTTTAGAACGTGGGAAGTAGTTCCAATTAATCACTTCCGCAGCTTCGCAGCTCCATCCCCTTCTTGACCAATTCGGACTATCAACCCGACTACCCTTGGAGGTATGGCAAACCCCAAGCACACCATCCACGTCGGAGTCTCTGCAGTTGCACTGGTCATTGGGGCGATTCTCTCCATTGCAATCGGCGACCCCACCGTGGCCCTCATCTTCTCCGGCGCGGCATTTAGCGGTATCGGTTACTGGTTGGGCGCAGCAGCTCAGCGCCGTCATGGCTAAGGGCTCTAGCCCCGCCAAGCGCACCAACACTGGTCTCGCGCTTCTCCTTATTACTGCGCTTTTTGGCGCGGGTGCCACTGCCCTGTTCGGCGACTCCACTTCTACTGTCTCATCGGTTTCCACACTCCCAGCCGAAATTCCATCTGATGTAGTGAACCCAGCATCAGGCGTTCGTCCTGCTGAGACGTCCTCTTCATGGTTTGATCACGACTTTGGAACGGAACAGTTTGATTATGAGATGGAAGCACTCTCATGCCCGTCCGTCGCAAAGGTGATTACGACCGACCTCTGCGGTGTTGCACAGAACTCTCACGGCGACTTCATGGTGGTGGGCAGTGAGGACTACTGGGACAAGCAAGATGAAGAATCTGATGGCGGTGTGTGGGTTCCGCTGAACCTCACCGTGTTTACTCACCAGAAGAACAATGGCGTAGCTCGTGCGGTAAGCGTTCTCGACGGCACCGTCAGAAAGCACTACACCGCCAACCAAGCACATATTGATCTTTTTGTGGCAACTATTGGTGAACAACAGATGTTGGTGTTTCACAAGCGACTCACTAAGAAAAACGCAGACCCGTATTCCATCAGCGAAGAAGTGCAAGTCATCGCAATGCCGAAAGACTCTGCTCCTACCGTGGTGGCTACTTATAAGGGTTCACAACTGCGCGTTGCCGCTAGCGCAAATCACATCGAGATCTCCTCGCTTCGCTATCTCACCTCTACACAGAGCAGTGAGAACCAGTGGTTCACACGCATCGTGTTAACACCCAACTATGCAGATGGTGTGCGCATGGACGAGACAGTGACGTCGGGTCCTCGCCAAGTGAAGCAAGGCGCCGGAATGGAACTGATTGACACCTATTCGTTCCCCGTGGGCCGCGGCACCGTAGAGTTGCCTGACCACTCCAACAAGCCCTGAGTTGCTTTTCCTGAGTTGCATAACGCAATAGAAATGGATTCAAAAGGTCCCCCTTTTGGGCGCTATAAATTGCACGAACAATCAATATCTGTCATGCTCTACCCGTGCTGAAGATACTTCGACTGTTCCCTGCCCCATCTCGAACGTCGGTCTCCGGCATCACCATGGCCATTGCGGCGCTAGTGAGTTCTCTCGTCTTCGTTGCAGCAACTCAAGCTGATGCCAGTGCATTCCCAACAAGTGGACCTATTACCAGCCTTGAACTTTCAAACTCCACACTGACCGAACGGTCCGGCAACATCTACGACTTTGATGCCACATTCGTTGCAACCAACGTCAGCAGTACGTCTCTCACAGCAACGTTTGTATCTGGCACTGTCGGCTGGGCAAATGGAAGCAACTCCGGCACTCTCACATCCGGCACAGCCTCATCTATCGCGTTAACCCGTGGCAATAACGACATCACGCTCACACACTCGCTCGCTGGCACAAACACCGTGTATCACGTGTACATCGCTCGTGCGGGTGTCTTTTCTAATTTACAAATTCTCAGTGCTGGAGTCACCCTCACACCAGCATGGGATCCTGCAGTCCGTAACTACACACTGACGAACGTTCCTTACTCCACCACATCCATCGATTACGTGGTGACTGAGTCTTACGACGAACCAGGACACTTGGAATGCAACCAATGCAGCTGGTGGCAATACAACAGCCGCGGCACTCAACAGATGACTTTGAACACGGGTATGAATCGCATCGTATGGCGCCATTACCCCGAACCTGGCTATTACAACGGTCTTGAGGAGTACACCATCGAAGTCACCCGAGCAGGCGCGTTCGACAGTACGCACCTCACAGGGCTGACCTTGTCAAACTCCACTCTCACCGAACAAGGTGGACAGTTGTATCGGTTCGACGCCACAACAGTGGCGGGCGAAAACACCGGAGTCACGGCAACATTTGTTGCGGGCACGGCAACATGGTCTTCTGGATCCAACTCAGGGCCTCTGACTTCTGGTGTTGCTGCAACAGTTCCACTCCAACCCGGAAGCAACACGGTCACCGTGACGCATTCACTGAATGGCACGAATACTCCCTACATCATTACCGTCGCACGCAATGGCGTTTTTTCTAATTTGCAGATCATGACACCAGGTGTCACTTTGACGCCGGCATGGGATCCTGCCATTCGCAACTACACGCTCACCAACGTTCCCTATTCCACCAACTCCATCGATTACGTGGTGACTGAGTCTTACGACGAACCAGGACACCTGGAATGCAACCAATGCAGCTGGTGGCAGTACAACAGCCGCGGTACACAACAGATGACTTTAAACACGGGCGCAAACCGCATCGTATGGCGTCACTACCCAGGACCTGGCTATTACAACGGTCTTGAGGAGTACACCATCAATGTCGTACGTGGCGAAGTATTTGACAGCAGTCGATTTACAAATCTCACATTGTCGAACTCCACTCTCACCGAGCAAAGCGGCCAGTTGTACAAGTTTGATGCGACTGGGGTTGGAGGCAGCACTGCAACAACTTCAGTAACAGCAACATTCAACGCAGGTTCAGCCACGTGGAGACGTGGTGCGAATAGCGGTTCGATCTCATCGGGAACTCCAGCTGCCATTCCACTTGCACGCGGAAATAACACAATCACTATTGATTACGTTCGCAACGGCGTGACCACGACATACACGATTTACATCGCGCGCGATGGCCAGTTCTCGAACTTTGAGTTAACAAACAACAGCCTCACGCTCACGCCAGCCTGGGATCCATCGGTGCGCTACTACCGCATCTCCGATGTTCCGCTTTCTACAGCCACGATTGAGTACATCGTCACTGAGTCCTACGATGAACCTGGACACTTGGAATGCAACCAATGCAGCTGGTGGCAATACAACAGCCGTGGTCCTCAGCAATTCACATTGAATTCTGGGGCAAACTGCATTCGCTGGAGCCACTACGCAGGCCCTGGGTATTACAACAACCCGGAGTACTACTACATCGCTGTGAACCGCGGTGCAAATGGCAGAGCAGCAACAGGTGACTGTGACCCGTCTACTGCGACGACAACTACGACGACGACCACAACCACCACAACGACGACCACCACGACCACCGTGCCAACAGCAACATCAACAACTGTTGTGGATGGCGGATCAGGCAATGGCTCCGGCGGTAACGGCGGAGATTCAACCGTCACGACTATTGCGCAAGGTCAAAATGCTATTGCAACAATTGCGCCTTCCACATCGACCACCATCGCTTCAGTCTCGGGTGCTAACAAGACCAATAGGTCAACGACCACGACGACTCTTCCACCAGACGTTGTCGCGACCGATTCCCCTTCTGCACCAGCCCCCACAGTGGGAGACATTGCTATCGGATCCGCCTCGATGACAGTTGGCGGCAAGACAGTTGGTGTGAACATCTCACGCGTGGACAACCAAGTGGTTGTCACAGGTGGCGGTGTCACAATGACGATGTCGGTACTCTCGGTAAATAACGAACGTGTGCCATTGGATTCCATCGGCAGTTTGCGGTTCGGAAGCGGCGACAAAGTAGTGATGCAGGCAACTGGTCTCGCACCGGGTGAGGAAATTACGTTGTGGGTGTTCTCCACACCTATCTCCTTGGGCACTGTGAAGGCTGACGCCAACGGCAAGATTGCGGGAACATACAAGATTCCGGCAAACCTTGAAAAGGGTGGTCACCGCATTGTGTTGCAAGGTGTGAACAGTTCTGGCAAGAAGATCGTTCTCGGTGTGGGCGTGGGTGTTGGCGCAATCGACAAGAGCTCTCCCCTTTCTCGCATTCTTATTGCAGTGCCCATCGCGTTGGCAGTGCTTTTCGGTGTCGTATTGCCCACCCAAGCACGCCGTCGCCGTCGCCGCACTATCGCTGCCTAACACCTCAACGCTCCACGAATGTAAGTAACGGATAACCTTCGGGAATGCCTCAACTGGTTGCTCGTGGTCTCGCACTTGATATTGATCGTCCGCTCATCATGGCGGTCATTAACGCAACACCCGATTCCTTTAGCGATGCCGGCAAGTACTCCACCTTGGAGGCACGCATGGAGCGCACGCAAGAAGTGCTGGCACAAGGTGCAGACATTCTCGACATCGGTGGCCAGTCAGCCATTACTGGCGTGCCAGAGATTTCCGAAGACGAAGAGATTGAGCGCATCACTCCGGTGATTCAGTGGGTGGCTGCGAATACATCGGCCATCATGAGCATCGATACGTACCGCCCCAAGGTTGCTGCTGCGGCGTTAGAAGCTGGCGCGCACATCATCAACGACATCAGCGGACTTTTACATCGCGAGCTTGCCGATGTTGTTGCGTCGTATGGTGCGGGATACATCCTCATGCATAACCGTGGCAGACCGAAGGTGCGCCTCACTGATGCCAATTTGTATGAAGACGTTGTTGCCGATGTTCTCAGCTTTATGGATGAGCGCATGGAATGGCTGAGGGCTGCAGGCGTGTCTCGTGAGCAACTGATTGTTGACCCAGGCCCCGACTTCGCCAAGACTCCTGCGCAAACCGTTGAGGTGTTGCAGAAAATCAATCAGCTGTTGGCGTATGACCGCCCTGTGTTGTTCCCTGTTTCACGCAAAGACTTCATTGGCGCCATTACGGGTCGCCCTCCGCGCGAGCGTTTAGCTGGCACGTTGGCCGCCATCGCTCACACGTTGACACTCACTCGCAGTGGCATCTACCGCGTGCACGACATTGAAGACGTACGCAACTTCCTCGATGTGTGGGATGTGCTACAGGGCCATTCGCAGTTAGGCGCCGAGGTGCTTCTCGACCGCGATCTCTGGCGCGCCCCCAAGGCCTAACGCCATCAAACCATTGTGTCTACATTTTGTAGACTACTGGAATGGCCAAGAATACAGCTCCTAAAAGCACCACCATTCGCGTGGACTCCGGCACACATGAGCGGTTGATGACACTTGCAGATGAACTCAATACATCCATCGTGGACATTGTCCGCCGCGCAATCGACG
>JBILBZ010000016.1:0-19981 GCA_044353425.1 Ilumatobacteraceae bacterium
TACTGTCTGATGGAATCAATGATTGCTGTGGAACAATCAGACCATGGCAATCGCTAGTCGACAATCAGAAAAGTCTCGCCAGACCGATCTCAAAGTTGCACAGAGTGCTGCCAAGGCGGTCCGAACTGTAGGTGTCGACCAGATGGCACTCACGCGAGTTGCAGCCGATGCCGGATTCTCGAGTGGTGCCATCTATGCACGTTGCGACGATCGATCTGAACTTGTCGTACTTGCATGGGAAAAAAGTTTCTGGCCAATGCTGTCAGAAATCTTGTCGCTCCTTATCGAATCAGTTGTCTCGCGATCGAATGTGAATTCGGAACGCATCAAAGAATTATTCGAAGCCGCAAGTGCACCCGATGCAATTCCTGACTTAGGCAGTGCAATGGAGGTCATCGTTGCGTCACGACGAGATGAAGTCATCTCCGAAGTCGTACAACGCGACATCAACGGACTGATGGAAGACCACGGAGTCGGACCATCAACAGACGGCGCAGATCGACAGGCTGTCGTCGGTGCAATCTGCACAGTGTTTGGTGCAGCGCTCCTCAATTCTGTCTACAGCAACGAAACAATCAAAGACATTGATCCGTTTCCATTTTTAGAATCTTTCATGGTCTCGTTGCGAGAAGGCACGAAACCATCAAAACCTGCAGGACCGATGCGTCCCGTTGCACCGTACGCATTCCCCACAACATTTGACGATGTTAGAGATGCGCTCATTTCATCAAGTGAGTACGTCATCGCCCGCTCAGGTGTCCACCGTGCGACTGTTTCTCGCATTGCACGTCGTGCTGGTGTCAGTGTTGGAGCAATCTACGGTCTCTACGAAAACAAAGACTCGCTTGTTTCCGACTGTCTTGAAGTTCTCTTCCCTCCGCAAACAGCGCACGATGCGCGTTCATGGGCAGGCGTATTCACCGCCCCTGATCAAAGGGCAATGGTCACTCAGATTCTGACCAACTACATGTCGCCGTCGTACGTACAGTGGCGTCGATTCCGTCTTGAGGCATTCATTGCAGCCCGACACTCTGATGCTGTGTCTGAACAAATTGCTGGATATGCATCCATAGCCCGCCGCACCATCTTGCAGGCGGCAGAGAACGCTCCCGCACATGCCGATATTCGACCCGACACTGGAATGTCCTCACGCTCTACTGTGATCGGGCTCTCAATCTTTGAGATTGTTGACCCAACAATCACCTCACTTGATTGGCGCTGGTTGCCAGTTAGGTAGCGACTTCAGCTGTGGCATCACTAGTGTCACTGCATGCTTGCTGAACTCGCCGCACATGTCCGCTCTGGCGCAATTGACCCTGTTGACCTTGTCAACGAAAGTCTTCGTCGTATTGAAGCGGCAAAGGAGCTAAACGCGGTCGTCGCTCTCTACGCCGATGAGGCACTGGAGACCGCACGGCACCATTCACGAGAAGGCGCACTTGCAGGGCTTCCGCTTCTAGTGAAGGACATGGCTCGCGTCAAAGGCCATGTCACAACATCTGGATCTCGTCTTTATGTCGATGCAGCTCCTGACGAGACTGACGACACGGTCGTACAGCGATTACGTGCAGCCGGCGCCATTGTCATCGGCCGTACTAACAGCCCCGAGTTTGGCGCAACGGCATACACATCAAACCTTGTCTATGGAGCTACACGCAATCCGTGGAATACCGATCGCTCCCCTGGTGGCTCAAGCGGAGGTTCAGCAGCGGCTCTTGCAGCTGGGCTCTCACCTCTTGCAACATCATCAGATGGCGGCGGAAGCGTTCGTGGACCAGCTGCCGCAGTGGGTCTTGTCGGATATAAACCAACTATGGGAGCAATTGGTCGAAACATATTGCCTCGCTGGATTGAGTTCTCGACGCAAGGCACCACAGGTGCGACAGTTGCCGATGTCCTTACAGAAGCATCAGTCACTCTTGGAGAAGCACGTGGTGATTTTCTCTCAGTCCCTCGCAACGGAGTGAACTTTGCTCCTGTAATGCCGACACGCGTGTTGGCATGTCGCTCATTTCGATCAGATGTTGATCCTGAAATTGAAGAGAATTTTGAGAACACTCTTACAGCACTGCAACGAAGTGGTGTTCAGGTTGAACGTATCGACGCTCCGAGTAACAACGAAACCATGTGGAATTGGTTTGTGATTTCCACTGCAGAGCTCATACAAAGCCTTCGTCATGAAGAGCATCGCTGGGATCAATTGACCGATTATGTTCGGGCGCAACTGAAGTTTGGTTCTACAGTCACCCTTGATCAATACATTGCAGCGCAACGAATGCGACATGAAGTATCTGCGCGCTTTGATGATCTGCTTACTGGCGGAACCGTCATCGTGACTCCAACAACAAACGCACGCTCATGGCCTGCCGAGGGACCATTGCCAACACGTGCTGGCAGTACAGATGATCCGATGATCACACTCAACACAGCTGACAACAACTACACAGGCCACCCAGCAGTCTCTGTTCCGATGGGGCTCGACAACAATGGCGTTCCCTGCGGAGTACAAATTGTCGCACCACGTTTTCATGATGGACTAGCTCTCGGCCTCGCGGCTCACCTCGAGAAAATTCAACCGTGGCCACTTACCGCACCCGGTTACACAACGTTCTCCTTGTAGGCACAGGGCGACATCTCTCTGGCACGGTTTCTCACTAGCGTGAGAGACCTACCATGAAGTTTGCATCTTTTCTCACCGCAACACTGATTGCACTTGGAGTCTCCATCGCCTCGCCAATTGCACAATCTGCAACGCCCAATGTTCCTGGCCTCGCTACCACACCGGCACTTTCTTCTCCTGCTGCAGGCAATGAACACACATGCATTATCCGGGACGGGAATGTCTGGTGCACAGGATCCAACTCACGCGGACAACTCGGTAACGGGACAAGAGTCAAATCGATCGCATTCGCGCCATCATTGATGACTGATGCTGTTCATCTTTCTGCCAATGCTCATTCCACATGTGCAGTGCGTACCGATGCAACGTTATGGTGCTGGGGCCAGATCATTTCTTCATTGAATCCGCTCACCAATCCCCCAGCAGTTGTCCGCGTTGAGTCACCCATCCCTGTGCAGATTCCACTCACCGGGGTCAAGAGTGTCGCCGTCGGAGCAAATCATTCATGTGCGATTCTGCTGGATCGTTCGTTGTGGTGTTGGGGTGTCGGAACCAGTGGGCAACTTGGTGATGGCTCGAAGACAAACGCATTCCTGCCCGTACGTGCCGCCATTAATTCTGTGATCTCTGCTGACGTCGGTCTTGCACATACTTGTGCAGTGCGTTCTACTGGCTCTGTTTGGTGCTGGGGTTCTAATAAGTATCGACGTCTCGGTCTTCGTCCTTCTGCAAGCAGATCAACTCCTACATATGTTCCGCGGGTGCGCGCCACATTGGTATCTACTGGTGATTCATTCACCTGTATCGCATCCACAGCACAACGTATTCAATGCTGGGGGCGCAACAATTACTCACAACTTGGACTCACATCGGGCCCATCTCGCTACACACCCGTCACAATCAAAGTCAAAAGTCCCGTTGCACTTTCAGCAGGTAGCGAATTTGCCTGCGCACTCACCGAAGCAAGAACTACATGGTGTTGGGGAAGAAATCGATTTGGTCAGTTAGCTAATGGCAACACCATTCGGAAAGCATCTCCGCAGAAGGTGACAGCTTCGCCATCAGTCGGCGCACTTACTTCGCTCACCACAGGTGCGTCTCACGCATGTGGAATTGCCTCTACATCAAGTGGCATGTGGTGCTGGGGACTTGGCCTCAATGGGCAGTTAGGAAACAGTGGTGCTGGGAATCGCATGCGTGGTACTGCCGTTTGGCAGAACGGTGTACGCATGAAGCCAATCGGTACAGATTTGTCGGCACGAGTTGTCATCGCTGGTGACATCTCTTGCGATACACCTCGGAGAAATACATATGGAGTTGGACCATTAGGAACTCAATGCGGTGAGGTATCTACCGCCCTTCTCACAACATCACTTGCACCCGATGGTGTTATTGCACTCGGCGACCTGCAATATGAAAGTGCGAGTACCGCTGATATTGCTGCGTTCTATGAGCCAACGTGGGGTCGTTTCAAAAACATCACGTACCCGGTGCGAGGAAATCACGAGTACATCACTGGTGGCGCATCAGGATATGTCGACTATTTCTCTGAAATGTCGCCCTCCTACTGGACGACAGATGCAGGTGGTTGGAGAATCATCGCTGTTGATTCCTGGTGCCAAGGTCTTCTGTTCGCAGGATGTTCGGCTACTTCTCCCCAGACACAATGGCTACAAGCTGAATTGCTTCGAGCAAAGACTGACGGCCGCTGTGCAGCAGTCCTAATGCATCATCCATTTGTTTCTAGTGGTCGATTTGCAACATCAACTGTCCAATACTTGTGGGAAACCTCTGTTGCTGGCGGTGCCGACGTTGTATTCACAGCCCATGATCATCACTACGAACGATTCGAACCACTCGGCCCATCAGGAATTCCACAAGCAGGTGGGGTGCCTCTCTTCATCACTGGCCTTGGCGGTGCGCCTGTGTACCCGATTGACGCACCGATACCTGGCAGTCAATACCGGACCAATACAGAACACGGTGTCATGAACGTGACGTTCACACCTACGGCATTCTCGTGGTCATTCGTGAGTGCAGTCGACAATCTTCCTTACGACCAAGGAACCGCCAGCTGTACACCCTGATTCTCAATTGAGATCAGGCATCGTCAAAATCAGGCACTAGGGCGACTTTCCCAGCGATCTTTCTATTCTGCATATCTTTCAACGCTTGAGCTGCTTGCGACATTGGATAAGTCACGGGTTCAACTGGATGCAGCTTGCCTTTTGCCATCTCACCCATTACCTCAACCAGCATCTTGGCGTTATCGGCTTGATTGCGCAACATCCATGCACCCCAATCGACTCCTACAACTGTGCGGTTTGTGAGTAACACATGATTAGCCGGCAACTGAGGTATCCCAGCGACAAAGCCAACAACCATGTACTGACCACCGGGAGCCAATGCGCGCAAGCACTGTGCTGCCAAATCCCCACCAACGGGGTCGTACACCAAATCAAGGCGACCATCGGCAAGTTCACGTGCTCGTGCTTTTACGTCTTCAGTTGAAACATCAATCGCAGCGAATGCTCCCTTAGACAAGGCAAGTTGTCGCTTCTCTTCAGTCGATGCAGCTGCAATGACCTTCACTCCCATTGACACAGCCAGGTCAACACCAGCAAGACCCACACCACCGCCAGCTCCAAGTACCAACATCGTGTCGCCTTCAACGATGGAGGCGCGATAGTTGAAGGCGAACCACGCAGTGAGATAGCTCTGCATGAACGTTGCGCCTTGCCCATCAGTGATGTTCTCTGGAAGTGGCAACACTCTGCTCTCAGCCACAACCGCCTCGTTTGAGAATCCTCCGGTTCCCACTGGGACAAAAACCCGGTCACCGACTTTTATGCGAGTGACGTCAGATGCAACCTCAGTGACACGACCTACGACTTCAGAGCCAGGACGATAAGGCACAGGCGGCTTGATTTGGTATTTGCCTTCAATCATCAAAGCATCGACATAGTTCAATCCACAAGCGAGAATTTCAATCCGCACATGACCATCGATGAGCGCTGGGCTCTCCATCTCAACAATTGTGAGATCTTCAACTGAACCAAGGGCTTCTACCAACATTGTCTTCATCTTCTTGACGGTACTAGACCTCACATCAGGTATGACGACCCGACTACCGTACACATATGCATCGTCTCCGCCAGTTGATGCGCACATCGACATTCACTCCACTGGCCATTCTCCTTGCCTTCGCTATTCGTGTATTGGCTTCCGTTGACAGACCGATCGCCCGTTTTCCTGATACCACTGGATATGAGTCATTTCACTTCCTCGGCGATATTGACCGTTTTTGGTCCGTGCCATTTCTCTACGCACTTGTGGAAAGCGATGCAGGGCGAGTCACACTTCAGGTAGTCGTTGCTGCCACAGCATGGACGTGGTGTGCACTCACACTGTCCACGATGTCTCGTTACCGGCGAACCGTTCTTGCCACAGTTCTTCTCTTAGGTCTCTCGCCCCAAGTCATTCGATATGACCTTGCTCTCCTTTCGGAGTCATTTGGTATTTCATTTCTTGTGCTCGCAATCACCGCTTCACTGAATCTGCGAAAGAACGCAAACTCCGTCTCCATCACTGTTTGGCTAGCCAGCCTGACCCTCTGCGCGTACACACGACCTGTTCACCTCTGGGTGCTGCTTGTCGTTCTCTTGCCTCGCCTCGCTACTTTCATCGCTCGACGTGGACGTCAATTCTCACTCACAACGGTGATTCTGCTCATCATATTGAGTGGAGCAATCCTTCAACTACGCGCAAATAGTTCAACATCAGCGCTCAATTTCTACACGGTTCTGCAGGAACGAGTGATGACTGATGACAATCGTTTTGCATGGTTTACGCAACAAGGCATGCCTCTTTCAGAAGGAATGCGGTCTGCAACCGGCTACGACTACATCGATCAATTGCCATCCGAAGTCTCAGCAGTCATCCCCCTCCCTCAGGGTCAAGTACCGCCAACACTCATGCGCGTCGGAGGAGTCCCGCTCGCACAGTGGGTGAAAGACGATGGCTGGAAAACATATACGCACTACGTCCTTACGCACCCGACAGACACGTTCTCACGAATGACATCTCTCACAAATGCAACTCTCTCACCACCGAATGACGACTTTCTTCCCCTGCAAAACGGCCCCATGATTCCCCGAGTCCTATTCGGCTCATGGGAACTATGGAGCATCATCACCGCCGGTGCGCTCCTTGTTGTGTTTCTCAAGAGGAGGAAGGATTTCCTCTTCCTTTCCTCCATGTGCATCATGCTTGCTGCCGTCTATGCCACAACATTGCTGACGTCAGGCATCGAACACCCTCGACATTCGGTGACATCTGCAGTCGCACTACGGCTTATCGCCATCGTGGCACTTGTCTATGCGCTCCCAGCAGCTACGCGGAACCGAGAGCTCGACGAACACGCCGACGGACACGAATGACGAGATGACCACGCTTTTGTATTGGAAGGTGATCAAGAGCGTAAAGGCCCACCCAATGACATCGAGTTCGTTTGTGGAACATCAGACGAATGGATCGGAATGCCGTTCTTTTCCCCGCTTCACCTTCAAGCGAATTGACAAACTTCGTTGATCCGTGAGTCGTCACCACGACAATCTTCTTAATGTTCGTCAGGAGAGGCTGAATTCGTGGAGCTCCCTCAGGCAGAGTCCAGGCAACCTCATTCATGAGAACTCTGTCAATCCAGCCTTTGAGAATTGCTGGTTGTCCGGACCACCAAGTGGGATACACGAGCAATAAAGCCTCAGCCCATTGAATATCTTCAACATGGATCTGCAAATCAGGAAGTCGACGGAGTTTTTCGGCAATGTCTCCCACATGATTCAGTCGTTCAAACGCACTGAACACAGGGTTGAATCGTTCTGCATACAAATCGTGGTGCCGAACGCTGTGTCCCAGTTCCTCAAGTTCTGCCAAGACTTCCGCACGCAATGTCCCGATGAACGACTCTGATGAAGGATGAGCGGAGATGACAAGAACGTTCATAGCGCCAACATCTTCTTCTCAACATCATGTAAAAACTGCCGACGGCTTTCATCGGTGGATCTATCTAGTGCGTACAAACCTTGATGCGATGTTCTGGTTCGCCGTGTTCCACACATCCGTAATGCACGCGTAAGGATTCTTCGGCCATTGTCATTCACAAGACGGACATACAGTTTGGGAGAGCCATATGTGGAGATCACATGAATGCGACGTAATTGCGTCAGACCCGGTCGAACACGATCACTCTTCGTGAAGCGATATGCCACCCCGGCAACCAAGACGCGCTCAAGCCACCCCTTCAGTTGCGCTGGCAATCCCGACCACCACGTGGGGTACACAAATACGAGAATCTCGCTCTCCTGTACCATCTCGGTGTAGCGGACAATTTCAGGTGTTGTCACTATCTTGCGGTCCATATAAGTCCGCCACTCATCCAGAGACATGACGGGATCAAAATCATCAGCAGCAAGATCAATCACACTGACGTCATGCCCCACTTCACGAAGCCCTTTGACGGCAGCATCACGTATTGCCGAACAGAGACTTCCCTCGACAGGATGGCAGTAGACAACGAGAGCACGCATGAAATGAACCCCCGACAGTCGGGACGCCCACTACCGTAACCCCCATGCCCGACTTAACAGGAAACTTCGAGACGGGGCGCCTTCCCAAGATTGCTCCTGGGACTGTCACAATCACCATTGCTCGTGTTCCAAAGAAGGGATTACGTACCGAGTTCGAACAGTGGTGCGAAGAGATGCAACAAGCAGTGCAAGAAGCTCCAGGCTGTTTGGGAGCGACTACTTTGCATCCCGACCGCAGCAACAACACCTACCAAATGGTGTTTCGCTTTGCCGATGTTCTGTCTCTTCGTCAATGGGAACGCTCTGAAATTCGCCAGGCATTGCGCGACAAAGGCGATTCGCTGATTGATTCAGAGAGAGTCACTGCGACCGCCGGTACTGAAGAGTTTTTCAATGCATTAGGTGAAGTTGATCGTCACCGCACCAAGACAGGGAGATTCGTTGCAGACATCGCGTGGATCTATCCAGTTGCTTTGGTGTCATCGGTAGCACTTGCCCCGCATCTTGCCAAGATGGCGATTCTTCCCCGCGTCCTTGTCTCAACAGCCCTCATCGGCGCAACAAGCAAATATGCCACTGGCCCCGTACGTAAGTGGTGGCGTCGCCGCCGCATGTTGCCGCAAAACTCTGAAGTGCGTTAGTTACTTCGATTGAGGGACTGCACAAGCCTTCAGCCCAAACAGTCGAGAAATACGTCGTCGGTTCTTCGCAATAACGAAATACACGATTCGTGCAAGGAAGCGAACAACAGGCAAAGCGATAAAGATTCCGCTTAGTCGAAGAATTCTTTTCTCAGAGAGTCGAAGAATGCGAGACACGGCATCAGGCCCTTCATAGCGGCCATTGAAAGTCACGAACCACACAGATTCCAAAGATGAGACGCCATATTCACGATGTGACATCACATCGACTTGCGATATGTGGCGGCGGATAAACCCAGCAGAGGCTTCACAAATACCGCAGTCGCCGTCATAGACAACGACACCGGCAGCCATGAACTACGCGCTCAACAGGTCAAACACCTGCTGCGCACGACCAGCGTGAATTGTTTCTTCACGGCCATTAAGACGGAGAAGTCGTTCAACTTCTTCATTGTCTTCAGCATCGGCCCATTTTTGATATCCGACATCGCCATTCAGTTCACCCTTCACAATGCCGGCAAACATTCGCGCGTCAATCGTGTCGGGCAATGGAACTTCAAGAAGTACAGCTTCTTCTGCAGATGGCTCCCATTCAGAGCCGTTCTTTATACTGATCATGCGCGCCAGTCGACGAGCATGTCCACGTTCTTCAACAGCGTTCTTGCGGAGAAGTGATGCGGCCTCATCATTGTTCACCCGATCAGCAAGCATGTTGTAAAACAACTCGCCTGCCATCTCGATGCGATACATCAAAGTCAGTTCAGGTATTTCCAACTTTGCAACATCTGCAAGCGACGCATTCGCAGTAAAGAAATTCATGTCAGCCATACCGAATCAGTTGACGTTGAGAAGATCAACAACGAAAATCAAAGTCTCGCCGCCCTTAATGACACCACCAGCACCTTGTGCTCCGTAACCCATTGCAGGAGGAATGGTGAGAACTCGGCGTCCTCCTACTTTCATGCCGGCCACTCCGTGGTCCCAACCGGCAATGACTTGACCAGCTCCTAAACGGAACTCAAATGAGTCCCCACGGTTCCATGACGCATCAAATTCACGCTGGGTGCTCCATGCAACCCCGACATAGTGCACTTCAACATTGGCACCAGCCTTTGCTTCATCTCCAGTGCCGACAACGACATCTTCAATGAGGAGATCTTCAGGCGGGTTTCCAGCAGGAACTGTTACTTCAGGCTTTGTTGCACTCATGGCTTCAACCTATCTCCCCACCAGAGTTATGCACGAGCGCGCGTGCGACGCAGAACTGGGTCTGCAATTCGAAGCGCTGTATCTGCAACTTTCATGACTCGACCCGCTGCACCAGGAGTCTGCGAGTCGATGAGATTTCCCATGACTGACAACGTGATATCTGCTGCTGCTTGGGTTCCAACTGCGATACGTAAGCCTGGCTTCAACAACCACGGATGACCGATCAAAAAACTAAACCGTCGCCCTGTTCGTAAGAACGCATCGAAGCGTTCCCCGACTTCATGATCGTAAGACGCTGATGCAGTGACAGGATCGGCAATGAATTTCTCTGCAGCAAGAATTCCCGATTCAAGCCCGTAGTCAATGCCTTCACCATTCATCGGATTAACGAATCCTGCAGCATCACCAATCGCAACCCAACCTGGCCCATGGCGACGCACGCAACTCATAGGCAAGCGCCACGCACGCGGCTTCTCGATGTATTCACCTAGCGACCATGAATCACGAACAAGAGATGCGTATTGATCAAGCAATGTGTTCAGATTCAATTTCTTGAATCCCTTCATCGTGCTGAGGGCACCAACACCGATATTGACCGTGCCATCTCCAGCCGGAAACATCCATCCATAGCCCGGCACTGCGGTTCCATGCTCATCGCTCAAACTCAGACACGCCTCAAGGTGGCGCTCGGCATGGCGTGGGGTGGGTGCATATGCACGAATCGCAAGACCAAATGTTTCATTCGGATCACGAACAGCACCAAGCATGGTTGCAGCCATTCCCTGTGCACCAGCAGCAAGAATCGTGAATGGGGCGCGATACTGCTCCGACCCAACACTCACACCAATCACTCGTTCGCCTTCAAGAACAGGCAGTGCCTCACACTCAAAACGAACATCAACACCACTCGCGATGGCGACATCAATTAGATGAGTATCAAAACTTTTGCGTGGCCACACTGCACCGTGATTCGGAAACTTTTCAGTTGTTGGCCATGCAAGTTCACGTTGCTTCTTTCCAGCAATCATTCGTAGGCCGTCGATCCGATGTGCAACTGAATAATCAATTCTCAGATCATCGAGCGCACCGATTGCGCGCGGTGTCAGTCCATCACCACACACCTTGTCGCGGCCATGAGGACCTTTTTCAAAAAGAATCACTTTGAGGCCAGCACGAGCTGCGGTAATGGCAGCGGCAGAACCAGCTGGGCCACCACCAATGATGAGAATGTCGGACTGCATTACTCAGAGCCTGCCAGACGACACATGGAACCACTACTTGCGTACCATGGGTCACATGGCCTCCATGAACCTCGAAGACGCTGTTGCCCTCATTCGCACGACTGACACCATGGCAGTGCCACTTGGGCCAGGTGTTCCTGGAGGCTTTATGCATGCCCTCGGCGAGCGTTCAGATTTTGAGAACCTACAGATCTTTGGTGCGCTCATGCCCGATTTGTACGGTGTTTTGGCCCAGAAGGGCGTCCATTACCGCAGTGGCTTTTTCGGGCCCGCAGAGCGTTTCCTGAGAGACACTGGTGCCTCAATCGACTACGTTCCCGCCGACTTCCGTCGCTTTGAGCCCATCTTGGAATGGCTAAAGCCGCGCGTCATCGCCACAGCCGGTTCTCCTCCCGTCGACGGATGGGTGAGTTTGTCTGTCCACGCCGGAGCAAGCGTAGATGAAATCAATCGAGTTGCATCTGATCCTGAGCGAGTTCTCATTGTTGAAGTCAGCGAAAATTTCCCTCGCACATTTGGTATCGCACCCCAACACCCTCATCGAATTCATGTCGACAACATTGATGCCCTCATCACCACAGATCGTTCTCCACTCACCCTCGCAGACACTGAACCGACAGAGGCTGAACTGACGATTGCTCGACTGGCCCTGTCATTCATTCGCTCCGGCTGCACCTTGCAAACCGGAATCGGTGGCATACCAAATCAGATCGCGACATTTCTTGCCAACGGAGACCTCAGTGATTTCGGCGTCCACTCCGAAATGTTCACAACAGGACTCATGCGTCTTCATCAAGCAGGAAAAGTAACCAACAACAAAGGCAACGAATTTGATGGATTCTCTCCAACAACTTTTGCCGCCGGCATACCAGAACTCTACGAATGGCTCCATGAAAATGAAGCTGTTCGCTTCCTGCCTGTGAAGGTCGTCAACTCACCGGAGAAAATCTCAACAAACAGAGACATGATCTCCATCAACGGTGCCATCGCTGTCGATCTCTCTGGACAAGTGATGGCCGACACAATCAATGGCCAACAATTCAGCGGTGTTGGTGGTCATGAAGACTTTGTTGCTGGCCCCGGTCTCAATCTTTCTGGTCGAAGCCTGATCTGTTTACCTTCTACCAGCATGGTGAACGGCATACTCACGAGCCGGATTCTGCCTCAGTTCCCTGCTGGCAGCGTGGTGAGCACGCCGCGCCATCAACTTGACATCATTATCACTGAATACGGAATAGCTGAACTTGAGGGACGTTCTATTCGCGAACGCTCACGTGCTTTGGCCATGATCGGCCATCCACAATTCAGGGACGAGTTGTTGGCGAATGCTGAGCAGTGGCCGAAGGATTGAGCCCAGCGGCTTGGAACAATGCAATAACCGTCACTAACGCAATCACTCCAAAAGCAGTTCCTGCTACCAAGTCAGTAGGCCAATGCGTACGAATAAGCCATGACGAAGCACTAACAATGACAGAGGCAGTCGCAACCAAGCCCCACGCAATCTTGCGCATGACCGAACCAGCCTTCGTGAAATACCACGCCATATAACCAAGTAGCGACACCACATTCGTCGCATGGCCAGAAGGAAATGCAAGTGCCCCCGACTGCAATTCGCCCATGCGCGGCCAGGATTCCCATGGGAATTGGCGACCCATCGCCATCTTCATAGAGCCCGCAAGTCCTGTTTCAAAAAGCAGCACAATTACGAAACCCACGATCGGCGCCCATGATCGGCGTCGCCACGCAACCAGAACAAGAACTGGCAAACACACCGACAGAATTAACCCTCGCAGTCCCACAAGCGCCACTGTCTCAAAGAATGTTTTGTCCTCAACAAGACGCCGAGCGAGGCGGATGGAATACCAATCGAACCACTCAAACCATGTCCGGCCGTCTGATTGAGGAAGCACATAAACATCGTGCACAAACCCTCGCTGCATGATGACCATCTGTGACAACAATGCAATGAGAACAGTCATCGCCACCACAGTGGCCACAAGGCGTCGCGTCGACATCATCCCATCTATCTTGCCTTCTTCTGAACCCTTGGGCGTGTCACTTCCATCTCGACGGCACAGAAGTTAATGACCGCCAACTATGGTGACCATATGACCAAGGCACAGGTAACCAAAGACTCCATTGATCTAGGCATCGTGGTGTGCAATATCGAAAACTCACTGGCGTTCTACAAAGATCTGTTGGGATTCGAATTGCAAGGAACAATGCCAATGCCCGGTGGTGGCACGATGCATCGCTTGCTGTGTGGGACTACCACCATCAAACTGGTCAGTACCGACCCCTCGCCTACTCACCCAGTGGGCGGGCCCATCACTGCAGCATGCGGTTATCGCTACTTCACCATCTCAGTGAGCAACTTGGAAGAAATCACACAGGCGTGCAAGGACGCAGGTCATTCTGTGCAGGTTCCCCCCACCTCAATTCGCCCTGGAGTCACAATCTCAATTGTCGAAGACCCCGATGGCAACTTGGTGGAATTTCTCCAGATTGGCTAATTAAAAGCTTGCTTCCTACTTCGGTGAGGCAAACGACTCTGCGAGAAGAGCAAAGCCTTCATCAAGGCTGATACGAGGAGACCACTGCAAGAGGTCTTTCGTTTCTGAGATATCAAACCAATGCGAGATGCCTAACTGATATGCGGTGAAAGCAGTCAGTGGGGGTTCTGCATGGGGACGCAATTTGTACACAGCCTCAATCACTCTTCCCAGTCGCACCGCTGCGCTCAAACCAATGTTTCGAGGCGCATAAGAAACACCAGCAGCAGAGCAGATTGATTGCACCAAACTTGCAACTGTGCGGGGTTCGCCGTTGCTCACCACGAGTGCCCGACCATTGAGATTCTCTTGCACACCAATTCGTTCTGCGGCAGCAACCAGTGCGTCGGAAACATTGTCAATGTACGTCGAATCAACGACTGCTTTACCAGCATTTACCAAAGCAAGTCGACGCTGTGTTGCCCGCTCAACAATGCGACCGACCAGTTGCGTATCTCCCGGCCCCCACACAAGGTGTGGCCGTAGTGCAACAGCTGCAATGCGCCCATCAGATAACGCAGCACGTTCCGCAACTGACTTTGTCTGGGAATAGTGGCCCAACACATCATCGATGGCCGGTGGAGACACTGCACCAAGAACTGGAGTCGTGCTGTACGACACTGAGGGGGACGATACGTACACAACACCACGAGCACCGGCCGCTACCGCTGCGTTCATGACATTTTCTGTTCCCACAACATTGATCTCGTGAAACTCAGAAAAGCGACCGACAAGTCCAACCTTTGCTGCAGCATGAATGACCACATCGCAACCGTTGACAGCATTCTGCACGGCACAGGCATCGCGAATATCTTCACGGAAAACAGGGACATTCAATGCTGAATCCCCACGCTGCAACACCTGTACATCGTGTCCATGGCGTAACAACTCTTCGGCAGTCTTCCTACCAATCATTGATGTTGCTCCAGTAACAAGAACTTTCATCGTCAGGTCAACTGGTCATTGGCCCAACGACCAAGCGCGAGGCGATCAATTTTTGAATTGTGACGACGGTCGACCGGGAGTTTCTTTTTAAACAGCACAGCTACGACGTCAGGGGCTACTTCGCGCACCTTCATTTCAATGGTGCGAACTGCAGCTCCCGTTGTCTCTCCATCACTCAACACAACGACCAGCGCAGAGGTTGAGCCAACAGGTACCGACACTGCTGCAACCGTGACGCCGGGAAGAAGTTCTTCAATCGCCTGTTCGATCGGTACTGGCGTAACAATGACATCATTGATCCGAAGAACATGAGCATTTCGTCCTTCGATGAAGAGACCCTTGTCAAGATGCCCCACATCACCCGTGCGATGCCACTCTTTCGAGTTGAACTGCACACGCGCATCTCTGTTGCGCTGCCAATGCTGGTCATATCCCACAGAGAGCCACGGGCCAGTTACGAATATCTCTCCTGTGACACCGTGCGGAACTGGCGCGACAACATCTCCCGATTGAAAGCCGATCGGCAAGACCATGACTTCAACATTCGGCAAGGGGTGTCCGACTGAAACACCCGCATTGTTTGCCGAATCGGATCGAACTCCGTCTGTGACAATCAGCATTTCTGTCATTCCATACGGACTGAAGAGCTGAGCATTCGGAAAAGCATGAGCAACATCATGCAGAAGTGCATCACTAACAGGAGCACCAGCTGACATCATGCAACGAATGCTCGGGAACTTTTGATCATCCTTGATGACATTGCGTAACGGAGCGGGCGCCGCGAAAAGAATTGTTCCATTCACCCCATCGAGTGCCTCACGTAGATCATCGGCTGCCAATTTCCCCGGAGCAATCACATTGATCTTCGGCAGCGCCACAGCAACGCCCCATGCAGGTCCGTACAGCGCAAAGGGAATGTAAGCCGCGGCAATTCCGTCATCATCAGTAATTGAAAACTGTTCCTGAATACCCTGCGCTAGAGCACGAAGTTGTCCGTGCGTGTACACCACGCCCTTTGCGGGACCAGTTGCACCAGATGTGTACAACACCGCTGCTTCTTGAGTGTCGCTCACAACGGAAACCTCCGTCACATGTTGACCACTCAGTTGTGTTATTTCATCTAGATCCAGCCGCTGGGCACGATGAGCAAGATGCAGGACACGCGACGCAATTCTTGTTGCACGTATGGTGAGGACGAACTGCGGACGACTCTCTCGTAAGGCTCGTCGCATGTTTGAAATTCCCAAGCCTGGGTCAGCAACAACTGGAACAATACCTTCGGACCAGCATGCATAGATACAAGCAATCGTTCGGGCGGAGAAAGGGGTCAAAATGGCGACACGATCACCTGACTTCACTCCCGCACGTCGTAGATGGCCTCTGCTTGCTTGCACCATCGACAACAACTCAGACCATGATGTTGTGATCTTCTCCTTGGCATCAAAAACCGCAACACTGCTTGGGGTTGTTGACGCTCGCCGATGCATTGCGTTGTTGAGATCTGTAAAACCTTGTGCAGGACCACCAGAAGAAGAAAGGCCCGAATCATTGAGCCACTCGTGAACGAGTCGTGCAGCATCTGGATGCTCCGGCGATAAGTGCCCCGTATCGAGAGTGATGGTCTGAGCATGAGGGAAGGTCTTTTGCATATCCGCCAGAACACCTGTGTGGAAAACAAAATCACGTGTGCCCCACATCAACAATGTCGGAACAGAGATTTCATGAGCTTCCTCTGCCACTCGCTCTAGTTCCTTGGCAGTGACATGATCTTCGCTCGTGGGAATATCGGCAACAAAGTTTGCAATTGCTCGACGACGGACTGCGCTTGCATATGGGGCGTAATACGCAGTACGCACTTCACGCGATAATCCTCTTGTGGGTAAAACCGCACCAACTAGAAAAGCTTTTGAAGCAGAGCAAATAGTGTTTCGCAAAAGGGGTGTATTCGATACTCGGATGAGTCCTGGTACTCCCGTGATCGGGATACGTGTTCCAGTGTTAAACAACACAAGCTTCTCGATACGTTCCTTGTTTCTCGTCGCCCATCCCAATGAAACCGGGCCACCCCAGTCATGGGCAATCAATGTGACAGGACCGCTTACATCTGCTGCATCCATCAGAGCATCAAGATCAATGATTCGCTGCGCCAATGTTCGAGCACCAGCCGGACGACTGGAGTGACCCATTCCGATCTGATCAATCGCAATAACGCGGTATTCATGACCTAGTTCTTGAAGAATGTGTCTCCACAGGTATGACCATGTTGGGTTGCCATGAACGCACACAATGGTTCCGCGTGACGGCGCGTTCGGCGAAGACTCCAGCACGGCAATTGTTTCATTATTGCCGTCTCGTTCAACGGTGTAGGACCGGACCCAAGCCGGCTCAATGCCCGGCAACTGCCGAACGTTTTTCACCATTGCAATTCAACAAAGCTGACGTTGAGGCCCGAACCAATACCCATGCAAAGAATATTGTCGCCCTCATTGAAGAGATGCTGGTTGTTCGCCATTGTCAGCGGAATGGCAGCAGGGCCGACGTTGCCAAGCTCGGGGAATGACACGGGAACCTTCGCAAGATCAATTCCTAGTTGTGCACAGACACCATCGGTGTGCACTTTGCTGACTTGATGGAGGATGTACCAGTCAATGTTGTTCTTCCATTTACCGTGCTGTTCAGCCTCAACAAAACAATCATTGGCAAGTGCAATTCCGTTTTCAAGCAATCCTCGAGTGTCTGTCGTCATTCGATCAAGAGTGCCGATACACAAGTCATGATGTTCGGTGGCAGCACGGGATACTCCACCCACGATGCGATGTCCACCCTGATCTGCTGGTCCCAGCACAGCAGCAACTGCACCAGACCCCAAAGTCAATGAAGCGAATTCAGCGTAAATATCTTCGGCGGTTGTACCGGGCAACTGCAGACGACGGATTGTCTCTTCTTGGGTATACCTGCTGCCTTCACCGTCCACGATGAGGACATACCGAACTTGACCAGAGTCAATGAGCTGTGACGCGATCCAAATGGCATTGATGAACCCCAAACACGCATTTGCTAAGTCGAAGTTCATTGCAGATGACGGCAAACCGAGTTGATGATGTACTGCAGAAGCCAAGGAAGGCTCAAGGTGGTGCTTACACACAGATGTGCTGATCAGAACATCGATGTCAGATGCCTGCACATTGGCGTTCTTCAGAGCTTCCCGACCAGCTTGTGCAGCGACTTGGTCAAACGTGGTGCCTTCTGGCCACCAACGACGGCTCTTAATGCCTGCGACGTGATCGAGAAGGCCGGGGCGGACTCCGCATGCCGCATAGGTTTCAGCCAATTGCTCGTCGATCCATGCGGAGGTCACCTCAAGAGGGGCGTCAACGCTCCCGAGTGCCACGAGTGCTGTGTTTTTTGCCGTAAACACAGCGTTTGCCATGACAACTCCTTTTCCTTCAGCCTAATGCGAGACTGCATGGATGGCAGAAGAGATGAAATACCACTCGGTATTTGCATGCCCCCACTGTGGGTTGTCCTTTCGCGAGACAACAAGTGGCGTTCAATGCCCGAATAATCATTCTTTTGACCGAGCTCGCGAGGGATATCTCAATCTTCTTGTCGCAGGGCGTATATCTGCAGGCACCGTGTCAGGCGACACACCTGAATCACTCGCAGCTAGACGACGATTTCTCTCGACTGGCGCATACAACCCAATCGCACAAGCAGTCGCCGACACGATTGGCGAAGTCGATGGATCTGTTCTCGATATTGGATGCGGTGAGGGTTTCTACTTGTCGCACATCCGATCTCCGCATCGCTACGGCCTCGACATCGCCAAGCGAGGAGTACAGATGGCATGCAAGCTTCTGCCTGATGCGCAGTTTGTCGTCGGGACCGCGTTCCGCCTTCCCGTACTCGATGAATCGTGCGACGCAGTGTTCAGCATCTTTGCACCGCACTCCTTGGACGAATTTCAACGAGTACTCGCCCCTTGTGGACAATGGGTGACAGTCACCCCTGGTGCTCACCACCTTCATCAGATGCGTCCTAAGCGCGACGACAATATTCTTGAACGTGAACGACGTCGTGATGATCCACCGACACATGCCGCCAATGCACGACGCATCCAATTTGATCTAGATCTCACTGATGAATCCGCACATGATTTATTCTCCATGACTCCCCTCGTATGGCAGACAGCTGCAGATGCAGCACCTGTTACTCACGTCAGTGTCGATGTTTGGGTTGCATCAGGATTCAAGTCGTAGCGTGAATGCAATGACACGGTTTGACAGTGCCTATTACAAAAGGTTTTATGGCAAAGATGGCGCTCACGACGAAGAGCGCATTGCACATCTCGCCACCGCCGTACACAGCATGTGCGCATGGTGGGGCGTCGATGTTGCCAGCGTTCTAGATGTTGGCGCAGGCATGGGCATGTGGCGCGATTGGTACAGCACGAATCATCCTGCAGTAAAAGTTCGCTCTATAGATGTCAGCGAACATGCATGTCAGACATGGAACCACGAGCAACGCAATATCGCGGAGTGGAAACCACGCGGTAAGTACGACCTCGTCATTTGCCACAGCGTATTGCAGTACTTAGACAACACGTCTTTCATTCAAGCAATCGAGAACTTGGCATCAGCCACACGTTGTGTGATGTATCTCGAGATCCCTACAAAGAGGGACTACGAAAACATTGTTGACTCGCGCGGCACTGACCTACAGGTCTACAAGCGCAGTGCAGTCTGGTATCGCAAGCAAATATTGCCTTATTTCACTCAAGTGGGTGCAGGGCTATGGACACCAGTCAATGGCTTGCCCATGTACGAACTTGAAGCCAGCCGTTAACTAGTTCGTTGCGGGGCGAAAGCGATACAACGCATTGCCCTGACCGGTGTCGTGGAAGACCACTTCGACAGGCATGCCTACTTTTACTGCCTCAACATCGCACTCGACAATATTGGTCATCACGCGCGGACCTTCTGCAAGTTCCACATATGCAACAACAAATGGACCGGAGTCTTTGTACGCCATTGCACCCTTACGGATGATGGTGAAGCTATAGACGACACCTTTGCCACTTGCATCAAATGTTGAGACATTCTCAGTCCAACATGATGGGCAATGCCGACGAGGGAACCACAACACGGTGTCGCATTCATTGCAACGCTGCAATTGAAAGCGGCCT
>JBILBZ010000160.1:0-2982 GCA_044353425.1 Ilumatobacteraceae bacterium
GGCGTGGTGATCATGCATATCTCCACGCTGCGGGTCATGCGCCAAGTGTACGAAGTGGTGGTGGTTCGTGACAGAGTGACGGAATGACTAGCGACCAGAACCGCACCGTTTTTCGCACCTGCCCTCTGTGTGAGGCCACCTGTGGCTTAGAGATCTCCGTGAACCCGCAGGAACAGATTGTTCGTATCCGCGGCGATAAGGACGATGTGTTCAGTCATGGCTTCATCTGTCCAAAGGGCAGCACGCTGAAGCAACTGCATGAAGACCCTGACCGTTTGCGCAAGCCGATGGTGAAGCGCAATGGCGTGCATGTTGAAGTCAGCTGGGACGAAGCATGGAAAGAAGTCGAGCGCGGCTTGATGGGCGTGATTGATCGTCATGGTCGTGGATCGCTCTCTGCATATTTGGGTAACCCAAACGCACACAACCTCGGCCCTCAATTGTTCAGCGGCGTGATGTTGCGTTCAATGGGAACACGCAACATCTTTAGCGCATCATCAGTCGACCAAATGCCAATGCACGTTGCTGGCGGTTTCATGTTCGGAAGTGCACAACACATTCCTGTTCCCGATATTGATCACACGGATTACCTGTTGATGCTTGGTGCGAACCCATACATGTCGAATGGCAGCTTGTGCACCGCACCGGATTATCCAGGTCGCCTCCAAGCAATTCGTGCACGTGGCGGAAAAGTTGTAGTTGTTGACCCTCGTCGTTCGAAGACTGCAGAGAACAGTGACGAATGGATTTCAATTCGTCCTGGCACTGACGGTTTGTTCATGGCTGCGCTTGCCAACGTGATGTTCGCCGAAGGCATTGCAAAAGTGGAGCCACGTATCGCGTCGCACATGAATGGTCTTGATGAATTCCGCACGGCAGTGCAGCCGTTCACGCCAGAGCGCGTGACTGCAGCAACAGGTGTCCCTGCGGACACCATCGTGCGCATCGCACACGAGATGTGTGCTGCACCAACTTGCGCTGTGTACGGCCGCATCGGTGTGAACACCGTGGAGTTCGGTTCCACCAACGCATGGTTGGTGAATGCGCTCAGCATCATCACGGGCAACTTCGATAAGCGTGGCGGCGATATGTTCACCACGCCTGCTGCTGGTGGCGCGTCCACACGCGGAACTGCTGGAAAGGGCAAGGGTTTCCAAACAGGTCGTGGCCACAGTCGCGTGAGTAATAAGCCTGAAGTCTTGGGTGAATATCCCGTCGCTGTGTTTGGTGAAGAGATTCTGACGCCAGGCGAGAATCAAATTCGTGCAGCGATCACTGTTGCAGGCAACCCTGTGTTGTCAACGCCACATTCAGAACAACTTGACCGAGCTCTTGCTGATCTTGAGTTCATGGTGTCGATTGACATCTATCTCAACGAAACAACACGTCATGCCGATGTGATTCTTCCGCCGCCATCTGCGTTGGAAAAAGATCATTACGACGTGGGCTTGTACGTATACGCAGTGCGCAACATTGCGAACTACAGCGAACCTGTGTTGCAAAAAGATGCCGACGCGCCAGAGGAATGGGAAATCTTGGTGAAGATGGGCGCCATCTTGCAAGGTCTCGGTACTGATGTTGATCCGGCTGCAATGGACGATCAGAATATTTTTGCAACCGTGACGTCTGCAGTTGCAACGTCGTCATCAAACATCAGCGGTCGCGATGCGGATGAAATTCTTGCGATGCTCAACAAAGATGGGCGTCGCGGAACTGCTCGCATGCTTGATTTCATGTTGCAAACAGGGCCATATGGCGCCGCGTTTGGTGCAAACCCCACTGGTCTTTCACTCGATGTGTTGCTTGCGAATCCGCATGGTGTTGATCTCGGTGCATTAGAGCCGCGTATTCCTGAAGGTCTCCGCACGCCAACAGGAATGATTGAACTGTCGCCACCGCAATTGATTGCTGATCTTGTTCGACTCGAAGCATCTATCGACAAAGCAGACGACAGTCAGATGCTGTTAGTCGGTCGTCGTGAACTGAAGTCAAACAACTCATGGATGCACAACATCAAAGTGTTGACGAAGGGCTCGTTGTCGTGCACTGCACATGTGCATCCCGATGACGCTGCACGTTTGGGTTTGTCCGATGGAGGAACAGTGCGCATCACGAGCCGTGTCGGTTCAGTCGATGCTCCAGTCGAAGTCACTGACTCTGTCCGCCAGGGTGTTGTCAGTCTTCCCCACGGCTGGGGCCATGGGGTCGCCGGCACTCAGATGAACGTGGCAGCTGAAAAGGCTGGGGTGAACTCCAACATCCTCACCGATGACCAGGTGATGGACCCGTTGTCGGGCAATGCCGCCCTCAACGCCATCCCTGTGACGCTCCAGCCCGCCTGAGAAAGCCCCTTCGTCCACAGGAGGGGTGTACTTACGCACAGGAGCCCCACAGGGTCATCCACTGATTACACAAGGGTTTCCCCAGATATTTCCTGTAATTCACATGGTTGTCCACTTCCAATCCACAGGGGGTGACCCGTAGGTTCAGGGGGTAGTCGGAAGCGGCTGCGAGAGGCCGGATGTGGGGGAGGAATTCCTTTTCGATCCTGGGGACCGGGCGGTTCCGTGACCTGGTTTCTCGCGCCGTGACCGCACTGCGCAAAATATTTCGCGAGGGTCGTTGACACGGGTGTAACTACGGTGCTGTAATCTCTCAACCTCTTGTGGTTACACCACAGTAGGAGCGGAGTCACCCACAACATATTGTGGTTGGGGGTGGTTTTGCAGAATTCATAGGCCTTCGAGCCACAATCCACGCCAAACAGGAGCCAACATGTCACTCGCACCAGATCGCTTGTCCATCGGAATCGGTCGATTCTTTACAACCCCGGGTGTTCACCCATACGACGAGGTCGCATGGGAAAAGCGCGACTCGCGTATCACCAACTGGCGCGACGGCACCGTGGCATTCGAGCAGCTCGATGTTGAGTTCCCTGTGTCTTGGTCTCTCAACGCCACCAACATCGTGACTCAGAAGTAC
>JBILBZ010000078.1:0-6640 GCA_044353425.1 Ilumatobacteraceae bacterium
TCTCTCCTGCAGCAACAATGGCAAAGTTCACCTTCTGGTGACCTTCGGCAATGAGCCGTGCGGAAATATCTTTCGACACCTGCGCTTCAGTACGACCCACCATCGGAATATCACCTGCGTGCAACTGCGCCGCCACTCGGTCGGCGGCAGCACCTGCAGCGACGAGCGCTGCAATCTCTGCTGCATCTTTACGCGAACGCAATGCCTCCATCACAGTGACACTGCGGACGTACTTCGATGATGGACGAAGAGCCAGAAGATCAACCAAGAAACGCGACCACATCTGGTCACCCACAGCAATGGTCTGTGCGGCGCCTAATAATGCGTGGGCAATCGCAACAGGGTCTTCTGTTTCGTTCCACGGCACCATGGTGAAGACGCCAGGCAATTCCTGCACGCGAGGGCCTTCAAGGCGCGGAATGATGAGCGATGCTTCACCATCTCGAGGCACAACCAACATGGTCAATCGCTCGAGCGGCATTGCCAGGTATCCCATGAGATACGGCATGTCGTGTCCGAGAGACAAAATCAGCGCATCAACTCCGGTGCGCTTCATCTCAGAGCGTGCTCGATCAAGTCGTGCAATGAAGACAGAAGCGTCGGTGGTGATATTCATCGTGTTCCAATTGTGACAGGTACGGCGTGCTCTGCCGATTCTCGAGCGTGATAACTGGAACGAGTGAGCGGGCTTGACTCAACATGGCCGATGCCTAGTTCTTCACCGACTCGCTTGTACATCTCAAATGTTTCAGGCTCTACCCAGCGAGCCACGGGCAAGTGGTTCGTCGTTGGGCGCAAGTACTGCCCGATTGTCACGATGTTCACACCAATGTCGGCCAAGTCTGCGAGAACACCAATGACTTCTTCATCGGTTTCACCCATGCCCACAATGAGTCCTGACTTCACGGTGAGTCCTGCAGCCTTTCCACGAGCAAGAACACCCAAACTGCGCGCGTAGCCGGCACTCGGGCGAACCGCACGCTGCAAACGTGGCACCGTTTCCATGTTGTGATTAAAGACGTCGGGACGAGCGGCGATGAGAAGGTCAAGCGAATCTGTGCCGCGTGCATCTGAGATCAGTGCTTCCACTTGAATGCTGGAGTCCACAGATCGAATTGCATGAATGCACTCTGCAACATGCTCCATACCTTCGTCGGCAAGATCATCACGAGCAACCATGGTGAGGACTGCAAACTTCAGACCCATTTGCGACACAGCTTCAGCGATGCGCATGGGCTCTTGTGCATCAGGGGCCTCTGGCTTTTGTGTATCAATGAGACAAAAACCGCAGGCTCGCGTGCACCGTTCACCCAACACCATGAATGTTGCTGTGCCGTCATTCCAACATTCAGACAAATTAGGGCAACCAGCTTCTTCGCACACTGTGACCAACGAAAGATCACGCAGGGTCTTCTTAAGATTTAGAACCTCTTCACCGTGCTTCACATGCGGACGAATCCAATCGGGTTTCCGTTCCGACAATGGAATGGAATCCTCTACTCCGGCTCGCGCAAGGCGACCCAACATACGCACTGGTTGGCCTGGTCCTTCACCACGAGAAAATGCAGAAAGATCCTCAGGTGTTTGTTTCCATGCAACATCTTGGCGCTCCATCTCGCCACCGCCCCACTTCAGTGCAGCGTGACGTGCAACAACATCAGTGAATTCGTGCATTGAGATCTCAATGCCTTCGGCAGCAATTGATGTAACGGGATACTCATCAATGCCACACGGAACAATGTTGGTGGTCATGTACTCAAGATCTGTGTGTACGTTGACAGCGAATCCATGCATTGTGCGACGGCGACTGACTCGAACACCAATTGCACAGATCTTGCGTGGGTTCGTATCGACATCGAGCCACACGCCGGGATAGCCGGCGAATCGTGCGGCATTGGTGAGGCCAATCTCGTGCAACGAATCGATAATGACTTGCTCAACAGAACAGACATACGCAACGGTGTCTGCAGGGCCATCGTTGCCGTGCTTTGATGCGAGATTAAGCAATGGATAGCCCACTAATTGACCAGGGCCGTGATACGTGATGTCTCCACCGCGCTTGACACTGACAAAATCAGCGCCCACCTCAGCAGGATCACATCGAAGATTCTTCTTTAGGTCGGCAGAAGGACCGTATGTAAATACATGCGGATGCTCCATGAGCAAGAGACGGTTGCCTGTTCCGTGACGAAACATTGCATCTTGCACTGCGAGCGCTTCTGCATAACGCACGCGCCCCAACCACCGCACATGTAACTGAGTGGATGTGTCGGGCATTGTCTCGGGCACTTCCGTCGCGATGGCCTACTTAGACCTCGGACGACCAGTCGCGGGTCTCAAGGATTGTCTTCACCTTGACGAGGAAGTTGGCTGCATACGCACCATCGAATGCACGATGATCCCATGCCATTGCCAAGTTGCCCACTGGATGAATTGCAATGCTTTCGCCGCCACCAGGAATCTCAATCACGACTGGCTTCTTCTTCACAGCATCAGTCGAAAGAATTGCCACTTGTGGCTGATTGATGATTGGCATGGTGAGAACGGATCCAGAGGAACCGTTGTTCGTGATGGTGAATGTTCCACCAGAGATCTCCATTGGAGACAACTGACGACTACGTGCACGAACAGCGAGATCATTGACTTCACGAGCGATCGCACGAAGACGCTTCTCATCGGCATCGCGAATAACTGGGGCAAGAAGTCCCTGATAGTCAAGGTCAATTGCGATTCCGAGATCCACGTACTTGTGAATGATGAGTTCACTCTCACCAACTGATGAGTTCATGTGTGGGAATTCCTTAATGGCATCTACAACAGCACGAGCAATGAATGGCAAGTAAGTAAGGCTGAAACCTTCGGTTGCCTTGAACTCTTCCTTCAAACGCAAACGCGTTGAGTCAACATTCGCGAAGTCAACTTCAACCACGCTGAATGCAGCAGGAATTGCGTCCTTGCTCATCAACGTGTGAATACCTGTTGCCTGGCGAATCTTTGACAATGCGACTACTTCGTCGCGATTGCCGGCGACAACCCGCGGCGCTACACCACGTGGTGCAGGAGCCGGAGCAGAACTTGCCGTTGTGGCTGGTGCTGCAGCAGGCGCTGCACCCTGGCGACCGATTGCGGCCATCGCATCATCACGCGTAATTCGACCACCAGGACCTGTGCCCTGAATGCGCGAGACGTCGAGACCATTTTCTGCAATGAGCTTTCGCACCACCGGGGACAACACCACCGAAGAACCAACACTTGCAGCAGGAGCCGCTGGTGCAGGCGTCGCTGCAACTGGCGCCGCCTGAGGAGCTGGGGCAGGTGCGGCTGCAGCGGGAGCGGCGGGTGCCGGTTCCGGTGCTGAAACTTGCGAGCTTGCGAGGGTTTCAGCGGCGGAAGCCGGCGCTGGAGCTGCAGCAGCTGGTGCAGGCGCTGAACCGGCGTCGCCAACAACGGCGATGACAGTGCCGACGGCGACGGTGTCACCTTCGGGCACGCGAATCTCTGTCAAGACACCTGCAATCGGCGATGGAACCTCAGTGTCAACTTTGTCTGTGGAAACTTCGAACAACGGCTCGTCGGCTGCAACCGTGTCACCGATTTTCTTGAACCATCGAGTGATGGTTCCTTCGGTGACTGTTTCGCCGAGTTGTGGGAGTGTGATCTCTGCCATTGTCGTAGTTCCTTGCGTTGCGATTTAAGAGTTGATGCTGCGGCCGGTGAGAGACATCACGGTCTCGCCGAACAATTCCGAAAGGCTCGGGTGCGGCTGAATGAAATGTGCAATCTCGTCGACTGTTGCTTCCCAGTTGACGGCAAGATATCCGCCCGACAACTGCTCGGTGACCCATGGGCCCACCATGTGCACGCCGAGAACTTGACCAGCAGAACCATCGGGGTTCTTCTTCGCGATGATCTTCACGAGACCATCGATTTCACCAAGAATCATTGCGCGACTGTTGGCGCGGAACTGATGCTTTGCAACGACGACGTCGTAACCAGCAGCCTTTGCTGCTTCTTCACCAGGGCCAGCCCATGCAACTTCTGGGCTGCAATAGATTGCCCAGGGCACGCGGTCGTAATCAACAGGAATTGCGTTCTCGCCGAGCAACTGCTGCACCACAAGAATCGCTTCTGCGTATGCAACGTGTGCAAGTTGTGGAGTATTGATGAGGTCACCAATGGCGTACACACCATCAACTGATGTCGCGCAGTACTCATCAACCTCAACGAAACCACGATCGCTCACTGCGACCTTTGTGTTGCCCAGGCCTAATTGATCTGCGAAGGGACGACGGCCCACCGACACGATGACCGCGTCAACTTCCAATGTCTCACCTTCACCGAACGACAGCACAGTGGAACCACTACCCGTGGGCGTGTGACCCTTCACTGCAACACCCGTCTTGATGTCGATCTTCTTCTTTTGGAATGAGCGAACAACAACATTGGCCAGGTCGGCGTCAAGGCCTGGAAGAATTTTTGGCAAGCCTTCAAGAATTGTCACTTGTGAGCCAAGGTCAGCAAACGTTGATGCAAATTCGCATCCGATGGCGCCGCCACCAATCACTGCGATGCGCGCCGGAATGCGATCAAGCATGAGCACTTCATCAGACGTCATGATCGGACCACCAGGTTCGAAACCAGGAATCACGCGCGGCACACTTCCCGCAGCGAGGATGACAGCATCACCCTTCAGTTGAGTCACGGTTCCGTCTTCTGCAGTCACGGTCACGGAGTTGTCGGCGTTCAATGCACCCACACCCAAGAAGTAGGTCACCTTCTTGACTTTGACAAGTCCGGTGAGACCCTTCACCAAACCATCAACGATCTTTTGCTTGCGTGCTTGCGCGACAACAAAATCGGTTGCGCCAACAGTGACATCGATGCCAAAGTCAGCAGCATGCTCAGCATGGCGACGCGCAGCAGCAGTTTCTAAGAATGCCTTGGCAGGGATACACCCACGATTCAGACAAGTTCCGCCAATGGTGTCTTTCTCGACAAGAGCGACGTTGAGCCCAGCTGATGCACCGTAAAAGGCCGCGGCGTATCCGCCGGGACCGCCGCCAACAACAACGAGGTCGTACTGGTCAGCCATGGGGGTCTTCTCCAATCATCGATACGACGCTGTACCGACGCCTTATACGGTAGCCGTTTGGCCTATGGAGCCCACTGAGATACCTCTTCCGCCCGGCTGTAGAGAACGGTCACACTGCCAGTACTCCCCGGAAAGCCCACCACGCATGTCTCGACTAGGTCTGAGGTTGTGGTTCGGCATGTTGACTTCGACTGCACTGGAGACTTCACGGTTCCATCGGCAAAAAGGCCCCAACCCTCTGTGGCATCTGCGCCTTCAACACCCACCATTGTCACGGTCACCAAAGTGGCATCGGCTTCCTGCTCCACTTTCATCACAGAAACCGTCATATCGGCCAAGGTTTGTTGAGTTCCCAATGAGAAAACAACACCTTCCACGTCCTCGGTTGCCATCTGGAACAGCTTGATTCCGCCAGCCAGCATGACGGCGAGCCCACAGACCAGGGCGGTGAGGATGAGTTTGCGAGTGCTCATGAGCCCCTCAGGCTACGCCCCTCCCCCTCCCGCCACAGAGAACAGGACTTTGGTCACCGAGACGACGGGGAACAACCACCGCCCTCGGCGGGTTGACTGTGGCATGAAGATTCTTGTTACTGGCGCCTCTGGGCTCATTGGCCGCGCGCTCACCACCGAATTCAAAGCCCAAGGGCACACCGTGGTGGCTGCTGTTCGCCGCGAGCCACGGCGGAACGATGAGGTGCAGTGGGATCCCAAGAACTCAATCATGAGTCCATCTGCCTTCGACGGCGTTGACGCTGTTGTGCACCTTGCTGGCGCCGGCATTGGCGACAAGCGCTGGACGAAGGACTACAAGATGGAAATTCTCGAGAGCCGCACACTCGGCACCGCTCTTCTTGCCAACACGATGGCATCACTTGAATCAAAGCCGAAGGTATTTCTCTCCGGCTCTGCAATCGGCATCTACGGTGCAAGCGACGACGACATCTTGGAAGAGACATCCGCAGACGGAGAAGGCTTCCTTGCAGACGTGTGCTGTGCATGGGAAGACGCAGCAGCACCTGCAGCAGCGGCAGGAATCCGCACAGTGTTTTTACGCACTGGCATTGTGTTGTCAACACAGGGGGGCGCCTTGAAGAAGCAGTTGCCACTTTTCAAACTTGGTCTTGGCGGCAAGTTCGGAAACGGTAAGCAGTGGCAGAGTTGGATCAGCATCACCGATGAGGTGAATGCAATCATCCACCTCCTCACCTCTCAACTCTCTGGCCCCGTCAACCTCACCGCGCCAGAGCCAGTGACGAATGCAGAGTTCACCAAGGTGCTCGCATCAACGCTTTCACGTCCCGCACTGTTCCCCATTCCCCCATTTGGTCCGAAATTGTTGTTGGGTGGCGAACTCGCCGATGCACTCCTCTTCACTGGACAACGAGTCATCCCGAGTGCACTCACTCGTGACGGCTTTGTGTTCTCGCATCAAACACTTGATGTCGCACTTCGTGCTCTACTGAAGAAGTGACAAACACCCCCCTTCCCACACACTGCGACGTTGTCATCGTCGGTGCCGGGCTTGCAGGCCTCGTTGCAGCGCGAG
>JBILBZ010000086.1:0-6089 GCA_044353425.1 Ilumatobacteraceae bacterium
GAGCGTGACGCGGACAGCGTCAGCCAACTTGTTCATGCCAGCTTCAAGACCGCGACGGGCCTCTTCATCAAACGCAATGAGCTTTGCCATGGTGGTTTCCTCCGAATTGGGGTGCCTATATGGGGGGGTACGCCGAGGGGCGAACCGATGGCTAGCACTCTACCGTTGAGACTGCTAACGCCACACCTGGCATGTTTGGGAAACCGACCCTCACCCGAAGATCTAATGGCTCAAAAGCCGCAAGCTACGCAAAACCCCATCGGCCTATAAGGCCTCACTCGAGTTGTCGGCTTTTAAAAGCCGCCGGCAACCGCAGGAATGATCGAGACGGTGTCGCCGTCCTTCACAGGGGTTTCAAGGCCCTGGAGGTAACGCACGTCATCATCCGACACGAAGATATTCACGAACTTGTGCAGGTCACCTGAACCGTCGAACAAACGCTCGCCAAAGCCGTTGTGAGCCGAGTCAAGCGACTTCAAGACTTCACCCAAGGTGCCAGCAGGAACTTCAACAGTGGATGCTCCACCGGAGATGGGACGCATGGTGGTGGGGATTCGTACGGTAACGGCCATGTGCAAAACCCTACCGAGCGACTAGGGATTTGTCACCAGTGGCGCCACGCGGTCGTTCCACGGCATCGCAACTTCCAACTGAGATGCCAACCGCACCAAAACATCTTCACGGAACGGGGCGGCCACAAACTGCACACCCATCGGCAATCCAGACGTCGACCAATGCAACGGCAAGCTGATCGCTGGTTGGCCCGTGAGGTTGAACTGCGCTGTGTACGCCAACACTTCAAGAAGATGACGAGTGCCGTCTTCGCCGGCGAGATAGCCGATCTTGGGTGGTGGACCCGCAATCGTGGGCGTCACCAAGATGTCGAAGCCGCGAGATCCATCAATCGGTTCCCACCACTGCACAACTTCGCGGCACCATGCGTGCAACCACATCATGTTGTCGAGATACATCCCTGTTGAAACGTTGCGACCAAGATTACGCATCAACAAGTTGTCGGGCTCCATGTCGCCCTCGCCGATCTCGCGTCCAAGAATCTTTTCAAAAGTTGAAACATCTGCATGCGTCCATGCAGCAACAATCGCCGTGAACTTTCCGGCGCTCTCTGGATGTTCCAACGCAGTGGGCCACGCAACAGACACGTCGTGCCCAAGCGATGTCAACATTTCAGCTGTTCGACGAACCGATTCACGAGATTCTGCATGATCTGTTTGATGTGTGAACAATGGATGATCCAAAATGCCAATGCGCAAACGACCAGGATCAACACCAACTTCTTGCGACAACGGACGTGCAAATGGTGGCGCTGTGTATGGGTCGCCAGGTTCATAGCCGGCGATGACATCGAGAACTGCTGCGGTATCGCGCACAGTGCGCGTCACACAGCCATCGATTGTGGAGCCCATCCAACTCTCACCAAGCTCTGGGCCTTTGCTCACACGACCGCGTGATGGCTTGAGACCAACAAGTCCGCACTCCGCAGCGGGAATGCGGATAGATCCGCCACCATCGTTTGCATGGCCAACAGCAACAATGTGCGAAGCAACACTTGCAGCTGAACCACCTGATGAACCACCCGTTGAATGTTCGAGGTTCCACGGATTACGCGATGGTCCATAACTCAGTGGTTCTGTTGTAATCGTGTTGCCAAACTCTGGTGTATTCGTGCGGCCAATAACAACGAACCCTGCATCACGAAACCGACGTGTGAGATAACTATCGCTTTGCGCGACGTAGTTTGCGTTTTTCAAGAAGCGCGTTCCCATGTGATGCGGTTCTCCTGCCATTGATGCGCCGAGGTCTTTCAACACAAGTGGAACACCAGTGAAGGGACCAGCAGGCAGACCCTTTGCAACCTCATCACGTGCGCGCTCAAAACGTGGGTGAATGATCGCGTTGATATCCCCGTTCACGCGCTCTGCCTGTGCGATTGCTGCATCAACCATTTCTCGCGCCGACACTTCACCCTTGGCAACAAGAGCTGCCTGTGACGTCGCGTCCAATTCATTCAATGATTCACTCATGGTGGAAACCTTATGCCCGCCGTAAGGTAGCCCCGTGCGAGTTCTTGCAGCAGCTGACAAATTCAAGGGCACTGCCAGCGCCGCTCAGATCTGTGCGGCAATAGGACATGCTTGTTGGGCTCTCAATATTGATTGCACCGAGATACCTATGGCCGATGGTGGCGAAGGAACCCTCGATGTTCTTGGTGGACCCAACCGCACCACGGTTGTCACCGGCCCGTTAGGCCAACCCGTCGAAGCAGAATGGCGACTGCACCGAGGAGTCGCCGTGATTGAGATGGCGCGGGCATCTGGTCTCACCCTTGCAGGTGGTCCAGCAAAGAACGACGCACTCAATGCAACAACGCAAGGTGTTGGCGAATTGATTGACACAGCACTCAACGCGGGAGCTAAGAAGATCATCGTGTGCTTGGGTGGCTCTGCAACTACCGACGGTGGACTCGGTGCAATCAAGGCCATCAGCACGCCGGCGAGACTGCTTGCGGTTGAGTTTCTTGTTGCATGTGATGTCGACACATTGTTCACCGACGCGGCACAAGTCTTTGCCCCTCAAAAAGGTGCGACTCCTGCCCAAGTGGGAATGCTGACTGGTCGACTCGAACAACTGGCTCAACGATACGAACGTGATTATGGAATCAATATTGCGCGCATGCCTGGCAGTGGCGCTGCCGGGGGTCTTGCAGGTGGTCTCGCTGCACTCGGCGCAAAACTCATTCCCGGTTTTGACATCGTGGCCGAGGAGAACGGATTCGATGAGGCCGTGAAAGAACATGACATTGTGATCACTGGCGAAGGATTACTCGACGACACAAGTTTTGACGGCAAAGTAGTCGGATCTGTGCTTGATTACGCACAAGATGCGAAGACACGCACGATTGCAATCGTGGGTGACATTGATGAAGCAATGGACTCATCATTGCGAGCAGCGATTGAAGTCATCAGCATCACCGAGAAGTTCGGCACCGAAACGGCATTGCATCAGGTGTTGCGTTGTGTGGAGGACACCACAACACAAGTTCTTACAAAACTTTTGTCGTAAGGCGCGTCGCTCTTAGCGACGGGAGTAATTACCGCGGAACAGTGGTGGTTGCGGCGATGCCATTTGGGCCACCTTCGGCACCAGCAAGTGGCTTATTCGCAAGATCTGTGCCCAACAGAATGAGAACGCATGCTTCACCGAGGTTTCCATCTGCCAACGGAACTGGATTTGGCATTGGCCCGATTTCAACGTCGCCGCCGAGAACTGCTGCAACATTTTGTGCATTGGCTTCACAACCCACGGTGAAAAAAACACCAGTCTTCTTACGCGCGGGAAGACCGTCGGGCCTATTCTTCGCTTCCGGCACGACATATCCGAGGGCCTGCAAACGACCCGTCATATCAGCAGCACTGCCAGCAACACTTGATGCATTGGCAACCTGGACCTTGAAGCCCATGATGTTGAACGGTGCAGTAGTGGACGACGAGTTGGGGTCAATGGAGCCATCGGGGAGAGTGGCTCCCGGTGCCTTGGTGGCTGGGGTGACGCTGGTGCCGCCATCTGCGCGAACGTCGCGAAGAATGAGGAATCCAAGAAGAAGGGCGACCACAGCAACGGCTGCGCCAATGGTGCCGTTTGATGCTGATGGAAGTGAGGGGCGGGATCCGCGAGGGCGTTGCTGGCTCATAAGAAAAGGTCCTCCGTATTGGAAAAGGAGATATCCCCACCGTAGTGGGCGGGTATGCGAGGTGTGGGCCACCACTTAAAACCCTTACATATCAAGCAAATGGAGCCGGGTGTGGGGGTTGAACCCACGGCCTACGCATTACAAGTGCGTTGCTCTACCACTGAGCTAACCCGGCGAGGTCTCTCAGCCTAGGCGCGTCCAGCCATTCGCACACGGGTCACTTCATAAGTAGCCAGCGCAGCAGCTGCCGAGACGTTGAGAGAAGACACTTGGCCCAGCATGGGGATGCCCACGATGGTGTCGCAACGGTCCTTGACGAGGCGCGACAAGCCTGTGCCCTCGGACCCCAAAACAATGCAGATGCCGTCGTTTGCCAGCTTGCCAATGTCGAACAAAGTGTCGGTGCTGGAGTCATCGAGACCCACCACCCAGATGCCCTTATCCTTCATCTGCTGAATGGCAGTGGGAAGACCAGAAACCAGGGTCATCGGAACATGCTCTACGGCGCCAGCTGATGCTTTTGCCACGGTGGGCGTGACGTGAACTGCACGATGCTTTGGCAGCACCACACCTGTCACGCCTGCGCCATCACAACAGCGCAAAAGTGCTCCGAGATTGCCCGGGTCAGTCACGCCGTCGACGGCCACCAAGAACGGAGCGACGCCATTGTGTGTTTTCAACATGTCAGCAAACGAAGCTTCTTCCAGTTGTGCGGCAAACGCGATGATGCCTTGTGGCGCTTCACTGCGCGCTGTGTCTTCCAGTGTGCGGCGCGCAACTTCAAGAATGGGAACACGTTGTGCGTGCGCGATTTGTTCGATGTCATCAAGAATCGGTGCAGCATCGATGTCGGATGCCATCCAGATCTCGCGGATCTTTCGCTTCTGACCAATCAACAATTCACGAACTGCTTGACGGCCTTCCACTTGTTCTCCACCGAGACCCTTCGCAACAGGTGCGTTACGACGTGGTGCTTCACCGCGACGACCACCAGGAAGTGGCGCCGAGCGGCGAGCCTTTGGACGCGGTGCGTCATCACGCGAGAAAGAAGCAGCACTGCGTGATGCACCACCAGCACCAGCACCTTTACTGCGCGACACAACACCACGAGATGCCGCCGCACCACTGCGAGGTGCTGCAGCCTTCTTTGCTGCGGGCTGACTTCCAGCGCGGCTGTTTGTGTTGCGTCCACCAGCGGGACGTCCGGGAGGTCCGAGGTTGACCTTTGCTTTGGGCTTATTCGATTTGCGTGCGGCCATGACTATGACTCCTTGATAATGACGGCTGATGCGAAGCAAGCAATGCCCTCGCTGCGTCCGATCGCCCCAAGACCTTCAGCGCGTCGTCCCTTGACAGAAACGGGTGCACCAGCGGCTTTGGAAAGCAGGGTGACCATTGTGTCGCGAGATGGAGCAATTCGTGGCGATTCGCACACAACACTGCAGTCAACATTGCCAATTCTCCAGCCCGCGGCGGTCACTTTCGCTGCTACATCGCGCAAAATGGCCAATGAGTCGGCACCTTTCCACGCAGGGTCGGTATCTGGATAGTGCTGGCCGATGTCGCCGAGACCCGCCGCGCCCAAGAGGGCATCAGCTGCTGCATGAGCGATCACATCGGCATCGCTGTGCCCCACCAGCACTCGCTCACCAGGAAACGGAACGCCACCCAAGATGAGGACGCGCCCTTCAATCGGTGCATCAGCGAATTTGTGGATGTCGAACCCTTGGCCGACTCGAACATCAATCATCAGACTTCACCTCGTAACAAATAGTTGGCGTGCGCATTCGCCCATTCCAGATCTTCTCGCGTCGTGATCTTGCGGTTGACGACTTCGCCTTCTACAACGATGACTTCGCCGGCAATCTTTTCGATCAATGTCGCGTCATCGGTTCCTTCGCCACCACTTGCGTGCGCCTTGCGCAGTGCCTCGGCGCGAAAAGCTTGTGGAGTCTGAATGGCCCGGAGGGTCTCGCGATGCAAAGTACTGGTGACAACGTTCGATGCATTCACTTGTTTGATGGTGTCGACAACAGAGACACCTGGCACAGCTCCGGCAGCCCCATCAACCACCGCAGAGATCACATGTTGGTAGACCGCTGGACTAGCGAATGGCCGTGCGGCATCGTGCACCAAAATGATTGTTGCTTCTGGCGGAACCGCAGCGAGGCCCTTACGCACTGATTCACTGCGCGTTTTGCCACCTTCTACTTGGTTTTCGCCGTGTGCTTGTCCCTCGGGCAAAACAGTGATGACACCAACTGAATGTTTTGCGGCCCCCTCAACAGCCCAGTCGACGATTTTCTTCCCGCCGATGAGTTCGAATTGTTTCGCACTGCCAAATCGGAGGCCTGAACCTGCCGCTACGACAATTGTCCAC
>JBILBZ010000079.1:0-6498 GCA_044353425.1 Ilumatobacteraceae bacterium
ACGAATATCTGGCGCAAGTTGCACGCGCGTGTGAGGACTTGGGCTTTGAAGCACTTCTCACGCCATGCGGTACCGGTTGTGAAGATGCTTGGCTCGCAACATCTTCCATCATCCCGCTCACAAAGCGTATTAAGTTTCTTGTTGCCTTCCGTCCAGCGTTGTTGACACCAACACTGGCCGCGCAAATGGCCAGCACAATGCAACGCATGTCAAATGGTCGTTGCATTGTCAACATTGTGACGGGCGCAGAACAGGCAGAGCTTGAGCGCTTCGGAATCTCCGAGGATAAAGAAACCCGTTATGAGAGAACTGGTGAATTTATTCAGGTAATGCGCGGTGCATGGTCGGGCGAACCATTTACATTCAAGGGCAAATTCTTCAATGTCAAAGAAGCAACAACGCGTGATGTTCCGAACCCTGTACCCGCCATCTATTTCGGCGGCGCAAGTGATGCAGCAGAAAAAGTTGCTGCAGAGAATGTGGACCTCTACCTCTCCTGGGGCGAAACACCCGAGGCCATCAAGGAACGTCAAGATCGCGTTGCCGCTCGTGCTGCAGAACAAGGCCGAACTATGCGATTCGGTATTCGCTTTCACACCATTGCTCGCCCCACTAGCGAAGAGGCATGGGCAGTTGCAGATGGCATCTTGAATTCAATGGCACCCGACGCAATTGAAAAAGCACGCGCTGATTTCCTCAGTACACAATCAGTTGGCCAACGACGCCAATTTGATTTGCACGGCGGTGACGTTAACAAGTTGGAGATCTACCCCAACGTGTGGGCTGGTATCGGCCTCGTACGCGGTGGTGTCGGTACCGCTCTAGTTGGTAGTTACGAAGAAGTCGCCGACCGCATTGTGGAATATCACAATCTTGGAATTGAAGCCTTCATCATGTCGGGCTATCCACACTTGGAAGAGGCGTACTGGTTCGGCGAAGGCGTGATGCCTATCTTGCGCGAACGTGGATACTTACCTGCACTCGAAGGCGGTCCGACAAAGGTTTTCTCCTTCCGATGAGAAGAATTGGTCTACTCCTCGTCGGCCATATTGATGCCGGCAGTCTCCATGTTGGTGGTGATTACCCAGAGTTATATACGGACATTCTCGGTCCTCAAGGAATTGAACTAACCACGTATCGATGCGACGAAGGCCAGCTACCCGATTCGTTGACCGAACAAGACGGTTGGATGTGCTCGCCAAGTCGTCTCAGTGTGTACGACGATCATGCGTGGCTGCGAGATGTTGAACAACTATTGCGCGACATGGTCGCAAAAGAGTCTCCGTACGTTGGCATCTGCTTTGGTCATCAACTCATGGCACAAGCGCTGGGTGCCACTGTTGCCAAAGCTGATTACGGCTGGGGCATCGGCGCGAAGCATTATCAAGTTGTCGAGCCACAACCTTGGATGGACTCAGCAGATGACATTGTGTTGGCGGCGAGTCATCAAGATCAGGTGCAATCACTTCCGAACGGTGCGCGTCTTTTGGCGAAGTCGGATTACTGCCCCGTTGGCGGCATGTTAATTGGTGATCGCGCGTGGACTCTGCAGATCCACCCCGAGTTCTCACCAGCGCTCGCAGACAGTTTGTTGGCAACGCGTCTTGCATTATTTGGCGAAGAGAAGGCCAATGCGGCCCGAGAAACATTGGCTGAACCGTTACAGCAGCATCGTATTGCGGGTTGGATTTCACACTTCTTTCATCAGTTCTAATGTCTGATACTCGTCAACGCCTGAATCGATCCATCGTGGTGGAGATGGCTGCCGCTATTGCAGATGCAGAAGGCATCGACGCAGTCACTCTGCAGCGAATTGCCAATGATGCGGGCGTGAAACAGCCAGCGCTGTATCGACATGTTTCTGGCATCGAAGAGTTGTGGATGTTGTTGTCGTTGCGCGGTCGTGACGAGTTAGTGCGTTATCTCTCCGAAGCCATTGCTGAGGTTGATCGTGATGTTGCAGTCCTTTCCATCGCGCGCGCGTGGCAGCGTTTTGTCCGCGAACATCCCGGTCTCTACAGCGCCACAGATCGCGTGCCGTCGGTCGGCGATGCAGATGTTGAAGCATCGCTATCACGCGTGGTTGTCACCTTGACAAATTCACTGAATGGCTATGCGCTTACTGACGATGTACGAGCACACTGTGCACGATCTCTTCGCAGCGCGCTGCACGGATTCTGTGTTCTTGAGAAAGACCATGGACACCCAGAGCCACAAGCAATTGATGCAGGTCTCAACAATCTTGTTGAACTCTTTTGTCGAGGTATTGAGACTCTCGAGGGTTAGCGGTATTGATCGATCTTGTTTGTCTTCCAACTAACAGCGAAAGCACCAACCGCAAACAGCAAGGTGACAAGAAAATTGATTCCTAAAGGTGTGAACGACTGCGGCAGCACATAATCACGAGCCACGTCAACAACTGGTAACGCAACTGCACCAGTAGCCAAAAGCACAATCCCGGTCTTGTCGACCACAGTGTCGGCATCACCAGTTTCGTGGAATACGTAGTTATGCCATACGCCTTCTATGCCCGGCACGACTCGATGGTCTGCCTTCTTTCGGCGCGCAATGAACCGTCCTGCCACAAGACCGGCACTACCAAGCGGCCATCCCCACCATCCGGTGCTGCCGTTCCACTCACAGACTTTTCCGTCGTTGTCACCGTCAAGGTTGTGGATGTCAGAGCTGTTCTTCTCAAATTCCCACTGAGCTCGTTCCCGTGTACCGAAATCAGGGCAATTCAGGTCACCAGTACTAGCTTGCGCCACTCCAGGCAGAAGAAGGATTCCAAGAATCACTGCAACAGTCAGTCCTCTTAAAATACGTACTCTTCTGATTCCCATGCCCTACTGATCCTCGCTTGGCTTGCACACAATCTAGAATAGAAAATTGGTCTAATTTGAATTGATCTGACACTAAGGTCCATATAGAGAAATGAAGTCAGATTTACTTAGGCAATTTCTTCGCTTCGTTTTGTTAGTGAACGTGACCTCATCTATTGCCATGCCTACCTAGTGGGGTAATAATGTCCCCAATACTTATTAGAAAGAGATCCCATGTCAGATGATCAATCGACTAGCTCGGAATCTTGGCCACAACCAGATTCTTCGCAGCCAGCTCAAGCTCCCACTCCGCCGCCAACGTCAGCGTCAGCGCCAAACAATGTCCCCGGTGCCCCAGGAGTACCTCCCACGGAGCCGAAAAAGAAAAAGCCCTCTCTTAAGGTGCTTGCTAGTGCCGCAGTTGCTGTCATTCTTTTTGTCGCACTTGTCATGGTGTTCACTGGCTCCTCCGGTGGGGGGAAGTCTGCAGAATCAATTTGGGTTGCCTACGAATATCGCAACGACGATAAGTACGACATATTTCTTGCGTCAGTGAAAGACGGAGATGTTGTCACCGGCACTCGTATCAATGATGATAATTACGTCGGAATCACTTACTACTCGTCGATTGATTCGAAGACCCCAAATTGGGTGCCCTTTGTTAAAGACGGTGACACTCTCTTTACATGGGGAGAAGACGGCGACGATGAGGAACTCACTGCTCTCAATACCAAGGACGATACAAAAACAAGTGTTTTCCGTGGGTCCGACATTCAGCAAGTCAGGTACATAGCGGACGAAAAGGTTTTCTTAGTCAGCGACGATGGCAGTTGCTTCGCAGCAACGAAGGATAATCCTTCAACCCGGTTGGGATACGGATCATGCATTATCGAAGGTGGAAAAGTCTTTACATCAAAGGCTGACAATGAAGAAGTGACAATCAACGAATCAGACCTTGATGGATCATCCAAAAATCGTCAGACGTTCCCACTTGTCGGAGAATGGGCGATCAGAAATAATGGTCGTGTTATTACAGGTTTCACTGCTGCGGGAGTTTTTGAGGTGTACGACTTGTCTTCTGGCAAGCGTTTACTCACCACAAAGGAAACTGACAAAGTCACTATTCTTTCAGAATCAGAAGACTCTTCTAACCTCCTCTTGGCAGTTGAGGACCCAGAGCTTGTGGATGAAACTCTTGACGTCGGCGTCATGGTCGTCGCAGACGGAGTGGGAAGTTGGGTCAAGTTCTCTTCACCTGCAAGAGTCTCCGGATATCTCTCACCCAAGGGTGACGAGTTTGTTCTGATAACAGCCAAGAGCCTTGAGGCGAACTCTTTTAGCATTTCCAATAACAAACTTTCCGACAAATCAAGTAACGAAATCACCGAAGCCGATTCCATTGAAGAAACATGGTCTGATGATCATGGCCGTATTGCGATTGTTACTGACTCAGAGGTTGTCTCTGGAGATTTTGAAGATGGATTTAAGGCGAGCATTAATGGCTCGTTTGAGGATGGCGATTTCTACATCTATTCATCTCCAAACTCAGATGGAATTCTTGTCAAAAGCATCAATGGCTCAAAATCAGACCTCTACTTTGTGAAGGACGGAAAGTCTGATGCGCGCACCAAGCCTTATGTCACCTTGACGACTGGAGCCTCCAGTATTTCGGTTGATGAAACCTCAATGAACATCGATGGATCAGTTGTTTATTCTGAGACCAACAACAATTATGTAGAGATTTTTAAACAGGAACTCAAGAAAGATTCAAAGAGGACCAAGGTTGCTGAAGGCCGTTATGAGGGATACCAAGTGGACCCCTCTGGCGAGTTCTACTACTACGAGAAGGATGACAACTCAGTCACGACATATCAACAGAAGGGCGATAAAGCTAAAGACAGAAAAACTCTGTCTACTCGCTATCTCTATACGCGAGTTGACATTAGTGAAAATCAAAATGCTCTCTCGATTGGCTCTTACTTCAAGGAAAGTGCCGAAGCAATAGTTGACAGAGACGTACAGAACTGTCGTGCAGCTGGACTTCCAACTCTCACATCTGATGAATCTCAATCATTTACACTGACCCGATCAAGTCGTTACTCGCCTTATAGTGCCGATAAGAAGATGTTCTGCGTCACCACAACAGGCGAATCGACAGCACGTGTAGATAGTTTTACTGCGAACGACGGCACGACATCTATGAGAATTGCTTTGGATTGTTCTGATAACGACACATCATTTAGTCAAGATGAGACTTATCTAAACACTTCGGACTCTACTTATCGAACTGATATTTCCTTCCCGTCAACGCCCGGTACATACACATGCACGGTATGGGACGATTACGACTACTCCTACTACAGCGGAGCAATGGGTGGCCAAGTCACCATCGCGCTTGGTTAGCTAGCAAAATAGAAACATTGTGAATCAATGGCCGAGGCGCATTATGTGCCTCGGCCATTGATGTTTTTGCATTCTTGTTCCCGCGACAGCAGGTTTCACACACCGTCTAGCAGTTTCTTCATAGGCACATTCCATTAAGGATTACAGTTCTCTTTCAATGAGTACATTGAGAAACAAAGTCGTAGTGGTTACCGGCGCAGGTAGTGGCCTTGGTCGCGAGTATGCATTGGCGTTTGCTAAGCACGGCGCATCAGTTGTTGTCAATGATTACGGCGCGGCGGTCACCGCAGAGAAACTCGCTATCAATCCGGCTGATGCCGTTGTCGCTGAAATCATTGCGCTTGGTGGCACAGCCATCGCAAACACTGCAAGCGTCTCCGATTGGGTCGGTGCAGAATCAATCATTGAAACAGCAGTGATGCACTTTGGTCGTCTTGATGCTGTCGTGAATAACGCAGGCAATAATCGCCCGTCATCTCTCGTGGAACTCTCGCAATTAGATCTTGATAGTCAGATCGATGTCCACCTCAAGGGCACACTTGCTGTCAGCCATTTCGCTGCGCAGCATTGGAACAAAATGGGGCCGGAAGCTGACCGCGCAATTGTCAACACCACTTCGGCCGTCGGACTTCACCCCACGGCAGGCGGTGGGGTGTATGGGGCAGCGAAAGCAGGCATCGCCGCCGCAACAGTGAGCCACGCACAAGAGCTTGCACGACTCGGTGTCAAAGTGAATGCCCTCGCCCCGTGTGCACGAACACGCATGGTGAAAGAATCACCATCAGTTCTTGCGATGATGCCTGAGTCTGATGAGTTCGACCGACATGCTCCCGAGCACAATGCACCACTTGTTGCGTATCTCGCAAGTTCGCTCAATCGATTCACCGGGCGCATCTTTGCCGTCGAAGGTCCCGACCTTGCTCTCTACACACCGTTCAGCGTCGAAGAGCATTGGTCAACACAAGGCGCATGGACAATTGAAGGCATCGCGGAGACACTTGAATCCGTCAATGTGCGAACAAATACAGAAGCCTTCTTCCCTGGCGGAGTTGTGCAACATGGCGTCCCTAGCGGTCGCACATTGAAGATGCTGACCGACGTCGCCGACTCGTCAATTCATCGCTGAGAACAACAAAATCCCCCTGTGAATACAGGGGGATTTTCGTTACTGGCGCGCTCGGCAGGACTTGAACCTACAACCTTCTGATCCGTAGTCAGATGCTCTATCCATTAAGCTACGAGCGCAAATATGTGGACTTCTGATGTTATCGGG
>JBILBZ010000080.1:0-6412 GCA_044353425.1 Ilumatobacteraceae bacterium
AATTCGAAATGGTGCAAGACACATTCCGTTCATTCGGTGCCAAGGTGATTGCACCAAAGGCAGAGCACGTGCACCGCCACAACAGTGACGTTCCTGAAGAGGTCATCGCAGGTCTTGCAGAGATCGGTGCATTCGGACTTAGTGTTCCAGTGGAATACGACGGCTTCTCTGAAGGCGGCGAAGGCGAATACATGGCATCGGTGATTGCAACTGAGGAACTCACACGCGCATCACTTGGTATTGGTGGCTCGCTCATCACACGCCCAGAAATCCTCACTCGCGCACTCGTGAAGGGTGGCACGGAAGAGCAGAAGCACGAATGGTTGCCAAAACTCGCAAGCGCAGAAGTGATGGCCGCAGTTGCAGTGACCGAGCCCGACTACGGCTCTGACGTTGCAAACTTGAAGACAACAGCAGTGGAAGCACCTGGTCCTAACGGTGAAGCCGGGTGGCTCATCAATGGTGTGAAGACATGGTGCACATTCGGCGCTCGCGCAAACGTTCTGATGCTTCTTGCCCGCACAGATCCTGATCGTTCAAAGGCACACCGTGGACTGTCGCTCTTCATCGTTCCGAAGCCAATTGGCGATGCACACGGTTTCATGTTCACTCAAGACGGTGGCGGAAAGATGGAAGGTCGTCCCATCGACACAATCGGTTACCGCGGAATGCACAGCTACGAAATCGCAATCGAAAACTGGTGGGTTCCTGAAACAAACCTCATCGGTGGCCGCGATGGCTTGGGCAAGGGTTTCTACTTGCAGATGGCTGGCTTCGAGAATGGACGTTTGCAGACTGCTGCTCGCGCCGTCGGTTTGATGCAAGCCGCATACGAAGCAGCTTTCGATTACGCACAGAACCGCACAGTGTTTGGTCAGCCCATCAGCGAATATGAACTCACCCAGGTGAAGTTGGGTCGCATGGCTGTCATCACCCAAGCATCACGTCAGTTCTCCTACGCAGTGGCTGAGATGATGGGCCGTGGCGAGGGTGCGATGGAAGCCAGCATGGTGAAGGCGTATGTCTGTCGAGCAGCCGAATGGGTTGCTCGCGAGGCACTCCAGATTCACGGCGGCTTCGGTTATGCCGAGGAATACTCCGTGAGCCGCCTCTACGTCGACGCTCGCGTGTTGTCCATCTTTGAAGGAGCAGACGAAACTCTTTGCCTCAAGGTGATCGCAAAGAACCTCTGCGAAGCAGCCAAGAAGTAATCCAGCAAACGCCGAATCAAAAGGGGCGGTCCTGCGGGGCCGCTCCTTTTGTATATCTCACGAGTTTTCATGTCGGGGGCCGACCCCCTACTCTTGACCCATGCGCCCCGCTCGTGACTTTTTCAAACCTCTTGCCGCCGGAGCTCCGACTCCCGTCCAGGAAATCCCTTTCAAGCCAAGTCGTGTCATTCACTTCTTCCCGCCACACAACGAAAAGATGGTGGCAAAACTTCCTGAGACCATCCCGAACGTCGACATCATCCTCGGCAACTTGGAAGATGCAATCCCGATGGCAGACAAAGAAGCTGCTCGCGCCGGACTCATCAAGGTCGCTAACGAACTTGATTTCGGGAACACACAATTGTGGACACGCGTCAACAGCCTTGACTCACCGTGGTTCCTTGATGACCTCATCGAGATCGTGACCAAGGCCGGCGACAAGTTCGACGTCATCATGATTCCAAAAGTGGAAGGTCCAGAAGACATTCACTACGTCGACCGCTTGCTTGCACAACTGGAAGCACGCGCCGGTTTGAAGAAGCCACTTCTCCTTCATGCAATTCTTGAAACAGCACGTGGCGTTGCCAACGTGGAAGAAATCTGTGCAGCGTCACCTCGCATGCAAGGCATCAGCCTCGGACCAGCAGACCTTGCTGCAAACCGCCGTATGAAGACAACGCGTGTTGGCGGCGGACACCCTGACTACATCGTGCGTCAGGACCCCACCGGCGATGACTATCAAGGCGCGCGCACCACGTATCAGCAAGACCTCTGGCACTACACAATGGCTCGCATGGTCGATGCCTGCGTGATGAATGGCGTGTTGCCGTTCTACGGCCCATTCGGCGACATCAAGGATGTTGTCGCATGTGAAGACCAGTTCCGCAACGCATACCTTCTCGGTTGCGTTGGTGCATGGAGCTTGCACCCCGTACAGATTGACATTGCAAAGCGCGTGTTTAGCCCACGTCCAGAAGACGTGAAGCAAGCACAACGCGTCATCGATGCAATGGGCGACGGCACCGGTGCCATCATGCTGGACGGCAAGATGGAAGACGACGCATCAGTGAAGCAGTGCAAAGTTGTTGTTGAACTTGCACGCCAACTTGCCGCTCGCGATCCAGAACTCACCGCCGCTTACGGCTTCTAACTCTCACATTCAGGAAAGATTCACCATGAGCACACTTCGCCCTCGCCGTTCTGCCCTTTACATGCCTGCCGCAAACGAGCGCGCACTTGAAAAGGCCAAGGGAATCTCAACCGATGCAATCATCTTCGACCTCGAAGATGCTGTGTCACCAGATTCCAAAGACATCGCACGTGCTCAGGCAGTTGCTGCTGTGAACTCTGGCGAATACGGCAAGCGTGAACTCACGATTCGTTGCAATGCACTTGCAACACCATGGGGCCATGCAGACGTTGCTGCTGCAGCCAAAGCTTGTGTGTCTGCAGTTGTGATTCCAAAGATCAACTCAGTTGCTGAAGTCAATGAAGTCTCTGCTGCTTTGGACGCCGCTGGTGCGCCAAAGGAAATGATGATCTGGGCGATGATCGAAACACCGACTGCCATTTTTGATTGTCGTGAAATCGCTGCTCACCCACGCGTTCCTGTGTTGATCATGGGCACGAATGACTTAGCAAAAGAACTGCGCGCTGCACAAGTGCCTGGCCGTGCACCGCTGTACCCAAGCCTTCACATGGCGTTGTTGGCAGCTCGCGAAGCTGGCAAGACAATCCTCGATGGTGTGTACAACGACATCAAGAACGCCGATGGTTTCCGTGATGAATGCGTGCAGGGCTTGCAGATGGGATTTGACGGCAAGACTCTCATTCACCCAGACCAGGTTGGAATCGCAAACGATGTGTGGTCACCGACTGAGGCTGAAGTTGCTCACGCTCGCGAAGTCATTGCTGCGTTCGACGAAGCACTCGCTGCTGGCAAAGGCGTTGTTCAACTGAACGGCCGCATGATTGAAAACCTGCACGTTGATAACGCACGTCGCGCTATCGCCATTGCAGAAGCAATCGCCGAACTCGCCTGATTACGCCAAGCCAGTTATAACTGAAGTCAGTTACAACTGAGCGCGGAAGAGTGCGAGTGTGCGCTCCCATGCGGTCTTCGAAACCGCGGCGTCGTACACCTCTGCACGTGTGTCATTAAAGAAGGCGTGATGCGTACCGGGATACACGTGGAATGTGGCGTCCTTACCCATTGCGCGTAGTTCAGCTTCGGTTGTCTTTATTGCCTCTGGCGCCGCAGTGCCGCGATCGTTCTCTGCGTAGTGGCCTTCCACAACTGCAGTGAGTGCTTCCCAGTTAATGGGCGTATCGGGGCGCATACCGCCGTAGAACGGTGCAGCAGCAGCGACAGCATCAGGGCGCTGACACGCAACCATGAGCGTGAGGCCACCACCCATACAAAACCCAGTGACTCCAACTTTGGTGTTACCAGTTCGCTGCTGCAATAAATCAATTGCACCACTGAGGTCTTTGCCCGCTGTTGCAAGATTCATGCTCATCAACAACTTGCCCGCACTGTCGGGCTCTGTGGTGACTTCGCCGTGATACAGGTCTGGTGCCAGTGCGGTGAAACCTTCTGCAGCAAAACGATCAACGATGTCTTTGATGTGATCATTGAGACCCCACCACTCTTGAATGACAACAACACCGGGGCCGCCGCTACCGGCGATGTATCCGGCGCATGTACCGCCGTTGCTCTTGAACTCGACCTTCTCGCCCATTAGTACTTGCCTCCAAGTTTGCTGTGATCCCAAGTGACCACGCGCTCAACATCAATGGCGATTCCGATGCGCTTCTCTGCTTGCTTACGAATGAATCCCATCGCAGCTTCACTTGCCGCACCTGGGCCGTTGTACTTCACCGCGACCGCTGCGCCAATGCGCACAATCTCGTCAAAATCCTCGATGAGTCGAGCTGAACCGACAATCTCGGCACCCTTCAATTCGGAATAACTGTCGCCTGTTTCAACTAGACCAGTGATTTTGTTGTCTCGACGAATATTGGCAACCTTCTGGCTCTTTCCAAATGTCCAGAATGTGGGCTTGCCATCGACCATCACGTACCACATCGCCACCAAATGGGGATGCCCACTGGGATTGATCGTGGCGATATTGAGGATGTTTCCGGTTTCGAGATACACAGCCAGTTCTTCGGCTGACATCTCAATGCTGCTGCGCTTTGAAGCCATGCCCACAACCTAGACCCCTTGCCCCATAAGGCAGGCAGTGGACTCTTGTCCCGAAGTATCACCTTTCACATCAGCCAAGGGGTTCGCACTCACCACCCTCAGCAACTAGCGTTATCCCCGTGGCAAGCGCATCTCTCCCCAACACCAGCCTCGACATCACCCTCACCCCACTTGCGGGCGAGGCAAAGACACTTGGTCAATGGCTCACCACATTCCACCTCGGCAGCGTCGTGCTCGACCCGTACACCAACGAGAGCTCGTGGATTCTTGAGACCGCTGTGCGCATCATGCGCCAGTTCTCGGGTGCTGCAATTCGAATGAACTTCCTCATCACATGCGAAGCTGAAGACGCTCGTGCATTTCTTGGTCCATACGCCGATGAGTTCATCGTGTTCTGTGACCCCACACGTTCTGCTGTGAAGGCCATCGGACTCACCGAACTTCCTGCCTTCCTCGTCATCCAGTCAGATGGGTCAATTCCTGCGGTCGCGCAAGGCTGGACTGCTGGCGACTGGAAAGAAGTTGCAATAAAGATTGCAACACTCACCGCGTGGACAAAGCCCAGCATTCCTGCATCAGGTGATCCGGGAGCATTCCGCGGCACCCCTGCACTTGTCTAATCGACTCGCACCAACCGGCCTTCCCGTAGAAGAGGCCATCACGCCTCTTCGAGATGCATTCAACTCACGTCGTCATGGCGTTCTTGTGGCACCACCTGGTGCAGGCAAGACAACCCTTGTTCCGTTACGCCTGATTGATGAGCCCTGGATTGCCGAGCGCCGCATCATCATGCTGGAACCACGCCGTCTCGCCGCACGTGCCGCCGCACAACGCATGGCACACATGCTGGGAGAAAAGCCTGGCGACACCGTGGGCTACCAAACACGCGACGAACGCCGCATCGGAGCCAGTACCCGCATTGAAGTGCTCACCGAAGGCATCTTGACTCGTCGTTTGCAGAATGACCCCACGCTCGAAGGCACCGCGCTCGTCATCTTTGACGAAGTGCATGAGCGCAACCTGCCCACAGACCTTGGCTTGGCATTTTTGCTTGATGCCATCAAGACATTTGAATCAGATGTGCGCATTCTTGCCATGTCTGCAACAGCACAAGCAGAACTGTTTGCAGGAGTCCTTGCAGATGACCAAGGGGATGCACCTGTCATCACTTCAATGGGTCGCATATTCCCTGTTGATGTTCGTTATGTACCCCGACAGCGCGATGATCGTTTAGAAAACGCAATCGCCGAAACAGTTCTCACTTCGTTGCGCGATGACGAAGGCGACATGCTGGTGTTTCTTCCCGGCATTGGTGAAATCAATCGTGCACAAAGCGTGCTGCAAGAACGAGTGCCAGCCCACGTTGATGTCTTGCGCCTCGCCGGTGCGTTGCCTTTTGCAGAGCAAGATGCCGCACTAAATGCCAGTGCCAGTGGACGTCGTCGCGTTGTTCTCAGTACCGATATCGCTGAAACATCTCTCACGGTCGATGGTGTGCACATCGTGGTGGATGCAGGTCTTGCACGCACACCCCGCCTTGATTCACGCACCGGATTAACCGAGCTCGTCACCGTGACGTCCTCGCGTGCCAGTGCCGAACAGCGCAGTGGTCGTGCAGGTCGCGTGAAAGAAGGTGTGGCGTATCGCTTGTGGAGTCGTATTGAAGATTCCACTCGCCTTGCGCACTTGCCTGCCGAGATCACCCAAGCCGATTTGTGCGGCCCTGCATTAGAAATTGCTGCATGGGGCACACCGCTGTCGCAGTTGTCATTCCTTGATACGCCCCCAGAGCGCAATATGAAGCTGGCCACCGAAACGCTCACGATGCTGCACTTGCTCGATGCCAATGGCGTCATCACAGCACTCGGCCGACAAGTGCTGGGTCTTCCACTGCATCCGCGCCTCGGCACCATGGTGGCCCGTAACCGCGATTACGCGCCCCAAGGGTGGGTGGCATGCGTTGTTGCTGCACTGATTGAAGAGCGCGACATCA
>JBILBZ010000081.1:0-6402 GCA_044353425.1 Ilumatobacteraceae bacterium
AGGCATGGGGTGAAATTTCTGACGAGGATCCGATCTCATTGATCACAGACCTCACATTCCTTGCTCTCATCGGCATCATTGACCCGCCACGACCTGAAGCAGCTGCAGCAATTGCCATCGCCCATCAGGCCGGTATCGACGTCAAGATGATCACTGGTGACCACGCAATCACTGCTGCTGCCATCGGAAAAGACCTCGGACTCACAGGCGATTCATTGACGGGTGCAGATCTTGACTCACTGAGTGACGACGACCTCGACACAGCTCTCGACACCACATCAGTCTTCGCCCGTGTGTCTCCGAGCCACCAGATTCGTCTTGTTGCTGCATTGCAGCGCAAGGGCAACGTTGTTGCAATGACTGGTGACGGCGTCAACGACGCACCAGCACTCAAGAAGGCCGACATCGGTGTTGCGATGGGCATCACCGGTACCGAGGTCACAAAAGAAGCCGCCACGATGGTTCTTACGGATGACAACTTCGCCACAATTGTTGGCGCCGTTGAACGTGGTCGCGTCATCTACGACAACATCGTGAAGTTCGTTCGCTTCCAGCTGAGCACCACGCTTGGTTTCGCAATGGTGTTCCTCGCATGTTCCGTCACCGGCATCATGGAGCGCAAACCGTTCACCGCAATTGCAATTCTGTGGGTCAACATCATCATGGACGGACCACCGGCAATGGCATTGGGCGTCGACCAAGGCGGCAGTGGTGTCATGTCACGCACTCCCCGACCAAAGGATGAGCCCATCCTCACGAAGCAGCGTTGGGTCACGGTAAGCCTCAGCGCACTAGTGATGGCCGTTGCCACAACGTTGCTTTTCCACTTTGCGCCCGGCGAACAAGCTCCTGCGACCACAGCATCCGTGGCAGGAACAATGGGTCTCAACACCTTCGTTCTTTTCCAGTTCTTCAACATCTTGAATGTTCGTAGTGAGAGCCGCACAGTGTTCAGCAAGTTGACTTTCACCAACAAGTACCTCTGGTGGTCACTTGCTGTTGTCCTCTTGCTACAGATTGCAGTCACTCATGTGAGCTTCATGCAAAGTCTGTTCAACACGCAGTCCATCTCACCTCAACAGTGGTTGATCTGTGTTGCCGTTGCATCGTCGGTCTTGTGGGTGGAAGAAATTCGCAAGGTCATCGTTCGTCGTTTTCTGTCCAAGTAATCACCATCATCACGTAGGAGAAAGCCATGTTTAAGAACACAGCAAAAACAACAATTCTTCTTGCCGCAATGGGCGGCCTCATTGTAGGAATCGCCTCACTCCTCGGTGGCGGCAGCAGTGGGTCGGTCATGATTGGACTCTTCATCGCATTCGCGATGGTGGGCTGGTCGTACTGGTCAAGCGACAAGTTGGCATTACGTTCTGCCAAAGCACAAGTCATCACTGAGGCTGATCATCCAGAGTTCTACGGCATGGTTCGCGATCTTGCCCAGCGTGCAGGGCTGCCAATGCCCCGCGTTGCTGTGTCCCCCAGCGATCAGCCCAATGCATTCGCTACCGGACGCAACCCAGAACACGCCGTCGTGTGTGCCACAACAGGCCTTCTTCAGCAGCTCTCCCGCGAAGAGGTCGAAGGCGTGATGGCTCATGAGTTGATGCATGTTCGTAACCGAGACATTCTCATTGGCTCCGTGGCAGCAGCTGTTGCGACTGCCATCTCTGCCATCGCACAGATGGCAATGTTCGCCAGCATGTTCAGTGGTTCGCGAGATGACGACGAACGTGGCAACCCCCTCGTAGTTCTCGTTGTCGCAATGTTTGCACCAATGGCAGCCGGACTCATTCAGATGGCAATTAGTCGTAGCCGTGAATTCGAAGCAGACCGCGGCGCAGCAGAGCTTTTGGGCAGTGGCGAGTCACTCGCGAGCGCATTAGAGAAAATCGAGATCATGGCTGCACGTAGTCCCATGCAAGTCGCGCCCGCACAAGCTCAGGCATACATTCACAATCCGCTTGCTGAAATGCACCACAAGCGTGGCACCGGACTTGATGTCTCGCGTCTCTTCTCAACGCACCCAGCAACTGCAGAGCGCATTCGCCTTCTGCGCTCGATGACTTTCTAGTCTTCGACTTCGGCAGGCCCGCTGAGGGTGAACAACAGTGCACCGCACAACGAGATGCACCCTGCAACGAGATACGGCAACGTGTAGTTGCCCGAAGCATCACGAATGCTTCCGATCAGAATCGGACCAATCGCTGTACCAGTGAGGCTGACAAGGCCAGACCGAGCAGAGATACGGGCGTAATCCTTCACCCCAAAGCGTTGTGCGATGAGCAGTGATTGCATCATCAATACGTTGCCCACCATCGCACCAAAAAGTCCGATGGAAACAAATAACAAAATGGTGTTCTCCATCTGGCCAATGAGGATGATGGCCGAACCTTGCACGGCAGCGATAAACACCATGAACTTTGCAAGTGGAAACTTCGGAATGATCTTTCCGCCAACCAAACGGAACACAACGCTTGCACCCGACAACACGGAGGTTGCAAGCGCAGCCGTTCCCGCGGTTGTTCGCTCTTCCACCAATTTCACGATCTGTTGAATGGCACCCACTTGTGAACCCATCACCAAGATGTAGCCAATCGTGACAATCCAGAAGAACTTGGTGCGCACTGCAATCGCCATCGGCACGCCAGGCAGATCCTCCACATGATTCTCAGGTTTTGGTTCACCATCCGGCATCCAGTTCAGGGCCAACGGATCAGGTCGAATCAGGAGGTATGCGGGCACGGACATTCCGAAGAGCCAGATGAGTGCCAGCCAAATAGAGGCTCCGCTCATCTGTTGATCATCAATCAACTTCTTGATGAACGGCGTGAGGAGAATGCCACCCACTGAAAGACCCGATGATGCTGCGGCGATGGCAGATGCACGCTTCACATGGAACCAACGTGTCACCACGGTGGTCGCGGCAGTCAGTCCACTTGATGACCAGGCAATTGCAAACACCGCATACACAACAAAGAGGTGCCACTTCTGGGAGACATGGCCCATCATGTACAGCGACCCTGCGCCCACAACTGCGCCGCCATACATGAGGTAACGCACATCGAACTTCGTGATCAAACGTGCAACAACCACATTCCACAGACCACCAATGAGGAAGAAGAAAGTGGTGGCAACAGAGAGGGACGAAATGTTCCAGCCGAACTCTTTCGAGAACGCATTGAGGTACACACCCATGCCGTAAAAGCCCAGCGAAGAGCCAAAGAAGAGAATTGCGAAGCAACCTCCAACAACCCACCAGCCGGGAAATGTCCCCTGACGAGCCAGATACACACGATTCGTAGTTGTCGTCATGGGAGCCCCCTTCCCTAAAGGCACCCTAGACCCACGGACGGGCTGTATGGCTTATTGAACGGCTAGTCGCCGAACCGCTAAGCGGTCATCAACAAGACGATTTAGACGAATGCGGCGTAGCCGTCACGCTCAAGAATGTCGGCGAGTTCTGGTCCACCAGTCTTCACAATGCGGCCAGCAGAAAGAATGTGCACCACATCAGGCTTGAGTTCTTCCAACAAACGAACGTAGTGGGTAATTGCAAGAACACCGAGATTGCTCTCATGTGTTGCGGCCTCTACACGGCGTGCACAATCGCGAAGAGCATCAATGTCGAGACCTGAGTCCAACTCATCCAGAATTGCAAACTTTGGCTCCAACATGCCCAACTGCAGTGTCTCGTTGCGCTTCTTCTCGCCACCCGAGAGGTCTACGTTCATTGCGCGCGATACAAGGTCAGCATCGAAGTTGATGCGGCTGGCTTCAACGGCAATACGTGCAGCCATGTCTTTTGAATCGCGACCACGAGCACTGAGAGCTTCTGCAAGTACTTGGTCAACGTGCACACCAGGCACTTCTGTGGGGTACTGCATGACAAGGTGAAGACCAGCGGTAGCGCGCTGCCATGTGGGCAATGCGAGCATGTCGACACCATCAAGTGTCACGGATCCGCCGGTCACTGTGTAACCAGGCTTGCCCATGATGACGGCTGACAATGTGCTCTTGCCTGCACCGTTAGGCCCCATGATTGCGTGCACTTCTCCGGAATTGATCTCGAGATCAATGCCCTTCAAGATTTCCTTATCGGCGACTTCAGCAGTCAAGCCTGTGATTTTCAATGTGCTCATTGCGCACCATCCTTTGATTCAACAACAACGTTTCCGTCAACAACCGACGCCGAGAACACTGCAACAGCTTTTGTTGCAGGCAAAGCATCGGGAATACCAGTTTCCAAGCTGAACGCGCTGCCATGCTTGAAGCACTCGATGTGCTTTGTCTCGCACATCACGGTGCCTTCTGACAGCGACACGTTTGCATGGCTGCATAAGTCAGCAACAGCAAAGACTTCGTCTTCGATACGCACAACAGCCACGGCAACACCATCGACCATCACGCGCTGTGCTTCACCAGACTTCAGTTCATCGAACTTGGCAACAATGCTCACTGTGCGGCCTCTTCGCGGCGCAACTTCTCAGCAATTTCAGCCTCAAGAGCTGTTGTGTCCACATTTGATGGCAAACGATCAAGAACGTCCTTGAAGAAACCGAACACGACAAGGCGTTCTGCAACTTCAGGCGAGATGCCACGGCTCTCCAAATAGAAGCGCTGCTCCTGATCAATCGAACCAACAGTGCTGGCATGGCTGCACTTCACTTCATTGGTTTCAATCTCAAGGTTTGGCACGCTCTCTGCCCAAGCACCAGCACCCAAGGTGAGGTTGCGGTTTGTCTGGAATGCTTCCGACTTACCTGCGTTCTTCTCGATACGAATCAGGCCGGTGTACACGCTGCGTGCACTGCCACCAACGGCGCCCTTAAACAACAAGTCGCTGTATGTGCGTGGTGCTTCGTGGCGTTGCAGGGTACGGAAGTCATGCATCTGTGTGCCGCTGGCGAAATACAACGCAAGTTGCTGAGCGTTTGCACCGGATTCCACGAGGCGAACTTCAGCACGCACTCGCGCATAGTCGCCACCGAGCGCAACGGTATTCAAACGAGTGTTTGAATCACGATGGCCCACAGTTTGCTGATGAGCGATCATCCATGTGCGCAGACCCAACTGGTTGATACCCACATAGTTGACATTTGCACCTGCTGCTGACCGAATCTCAAGAACAGGAACAACAAGTGACTTCACATTGTCATTCGAGACGAAGCGCTCAACAACAGTGACCTGGCTCTCTGGCTCGGCGTCAATGACCAAGCGTGGGTACACCACGATGCCATCGGCTTCGATGTGGTGAATGATTTCGATGACACCATCAACTGCAACACCCTTGGGAATGCGCAATGAGATTGTCTCAGCGTTGGCTGCGTTGAGTTCTGCGAAAACGTCTGGCGTTCCATTCATTGCAACGCCGGCGAGTGATTCCTTTACGCGCACTGCATCGAGACCAACTGTCTCGGTGCGACTCTTGCTGAGAGCAAATGAACCAAGATCAAGTTCTGCGATACGGCTGTAGCGCCAGATTTCTTCTTCGGTACTGGGGAGTGTGGGGGTTGTATTCATGAATCTGCTACTTCTTCTTACGCCACCAACGGCGTTTCTTCGACTGTTCTTTTAAAACTTCTTCAACGGTTTGTGCACTGATGGAGTTGATGATTTCGCTCGCTGCATCAAGAACAGCAGCTGCTGATCCGTCACCCAAGCCGGGCACTTCTGGCGGAGTGGGCGGTGCGATGGCAGTGCCATGCACCCACGCAACATCGGCTAACCGACGTGCGTACCCTTCGCATGGGTCTGGACAACGCCACGGTGCTTCAGGAGCAAGATTGAGATTGCACTTTCGTACTGCATCACCATTTGCATAGGTGCGGCTCTCATAGTTCTTGCATTCCGTCCGCATCGGCATAACGAAGACCCATTGGCTGAATCAGCCGATGGAACCTTCCATCTGCAACTCAATCAGACGGCTCCACTCCACTGCGTATTCCATTGGCAATGTGCGGGTCACTGGCTCGATGAAACCATTGACCACCATGCTCATTGCAGCTTCCTGCGTGAGGCCACGGCTCATGAGATAGAACAACTGCTCATCAGCAATCTTCGAAACGGTTGCTTCGTGTCCGATCTCTGCGTCCTTCTCGCCCACTTCCATGTATGGGAATGTGCGGCTTTCGCTTTCGCCATCAAGAATGAGTGCGTCGCACTGAACGTGGCTCTTGCATCCGTAGGCACCTTCTTCAACACGAACGAGTCCGCGATAAGCAGTGATGCCGCCGTCTTTGCTGATCGACTTGGAAACAATCTTTGATGATGTTTCTGGTGCTGCGTGCACCATCTTTGCGCCCGCATCTTGATGCTGACCAGCACCTGCGTATGCAACTGACAACACTTCGCCTGTGGCCTTTGGCCCGACCAAGTACACACTTGGGTACTTCATGGTGAGCT
>JBILBZ010000083.1:0-6255 GCA_044353425.1 Ilumatobacteraceae bacterium
ACCGTGTTGTCGCAAGAACACTCGCTTTCAGAGAGGTCTTTCCCGCAATGTGGGCAGAAGCCTGGGCAGTCCTCACGACACAGCGGCCCAAGTGGAACAGCCAACAAAAGGTTCTCTCGCACCATTGGCAACAAGTTGATCTGGTCATTGTCGATGACATATGCCTCGGAGTCATCGGGCATCTGCTGATACAACTCCGACAGTTCGATCGTCATCCGAGCCGACATCGGTGTCAGACAGCGACGACACTCCCCCGCCCATGTGGCTGATGTGGTGCCATTGACCGTAACCCCATTAGAGAGCGCTTCGAGATGCAAGTTGATCTCCACGGGTTCGTCCGAGATTCGTGACTCACCAAATTCAAGATCAGTTGCAGCAATGGAGAGCACGACGTCCTTCGTCGTACCAGGCCACCGAAGAAGCTCAACAACATTGACAATGAGCGGAGTTGCCATGACGACGACTACGAAATGTCTTGGTCGAAGAATCCTGCGCGATGCTGTTCTTCAATGGGCTCCTCAGCTTCAGGTGGAGGCTGAGATCCGATGGACAGACGATGACGACCGTTCGCCACTGTCTTGGACAAACGATCAAGAAGAATTTCAAAACTGCCAAGACGCTGGTCGAGGAAATCTTCTGTTTCATTCTTTAAACGGCGAGTTTCTTCGTCCGCTGCATCGATGACTTGACGAGCACGAGTCTCAGCTGCACGAACAACCTCTGTGCGTTGCACCATTCGTTCGGCCTGTTGACGCGCAGCACCCAAGATCTCATCCGCTTCGCGCTTGGTCTTTTCCAAAAACTCTTGGCGTTCTTTCAACATCCACCGCGCTTGACGAATCTCTTCAGGCAAACGCATCAGTGCATCCTCGAGTAGTTCGATCACTTCATCACGGTCGATGCGCGGAGTGCTGGACAGTGGGACGCTTGGCGCTGTTGCGATGATGTCGATGGTGCGGCGAAGAAGCATTTCGCTTTCACCAAGACGAGCCTGCACCGGCGCAGGTTGTGGATACGAATTGTCTGTCGTGTCGTCAAAGTCGTCGTAAGACATGTTGTTTGCTCCGTTACTGAAATGCTGCGGCTAATGCTGCAGCAACTGGTGCAGGCACCATGGAAGAGATATCGCCACCATGTTGAGCGATGTCGCGAATGAAGCGACTACTCACATGACTGAGACCTGGCTGACATGGCACGTACACCGTGCGCACTGCTGCCACCGAGAAGTTTGTGTGCGCCATTTGCTGCTCAATTTCAAAGTCCCCAGGAGTGCGAAGACCCTTAACAATGCACAAAGCATTCACCGACTTGGCGGCATCAACTGCCAGTCCAGCAAAAGCTTCAACAGATACACCTGGAATGTGGGCAAGAGACTCACGAGCAATGCGAACACGCTCAACTGTCGGCAAAAGACCCGAGGGCTTGTCGGGGTTATGCATGACAGCAACCACAACATTTCCAAAGAGTTCAGCGGCCTGGGCCACTACGTCGACATGTCCAAAATGGAGTGGGTCGAAACTGCCGGGGTACAGAACGGTGCTCATTTGCCCTCCACCGTACCGTCTGGGGCTACTGCGGGTTGGAGAAATGAGACATGGGTACGGCCATATTTCTTTGCTCGTATGGTCTCCCACCCCTCAATCTCTCCAATAGCGCGGTCTGATTCCAAGACCACAAAGGCTGCATCGGCATCAATGATGAGGTCTCGCCACTGATCGAACCCATACGGAGGGTCTGCGATTAAGAGATCAATCTCTGGTTGGCGAGACGCCACCGACAGTGCATCCACCGCAAGCACCGTTGTTCGGTCAGATAACCCCAAAGCCGTGATGTTCTTCTTGAGGACAACAAGCGCATCGCGGTCGCGTTCCACGAACACGCAATGAGCCGCGCCACGAGACAAGGCTTCGATTCCCATGGCGCCAGTCCCCGCAAAGAGGTCAAGAACTCTCGCACCCTCCACCAGGTCAAGACTCCCCAATGCGTTGAATACCGCTTGTCGCACTTTGTCGGTGGTGGGGCGAGTCGCCTCGGAAATGGGGGCTTCTATCCGCCTGCCACGAAGGTCACCTGCTACCACTCTCATACAAGGCAGACTACGACCGTGATTACACCGAGCGAGTCCATTGTCTGCGTTGACTGCGGCGGACCATGTCATTTACTGACCTCACCACGAGAAGACGGCCAATGGATGGTCGATGATGTCGTGAGCTACCGATGCCGAGATTGTCGAGACATTTGGTACATCGAACTCACCGAAGACGACACCCAAGACCAGCCCGAATAGACCTCTACCCCTTTTTCAGTGGGTCAAACTTGATGCCCACTGCAGCCATATTGGCGATTCGTGTTGGAAGATGGTTCAGCCAGAAATTGATGCTGAGACGTTTTGGATCACGCACAAATGGTTTGTTCTTTGCAACAGCATCGACGGTACGTCGTGCAATCTTCACAGGGTCTGCTGTGGGGATGAGGTGCAACTTCTGAAAACGATTCACGACGTCTTGCACTGATGACTGACGTTCTTCAATGGCATCCCACATGTCGGTATTGACTGGGCCAGGCGACAAGACAGTGATGTTGACGTTTGTTGCTTTCAATTCGCGACTAAGTCCATTGACGAAATTGAGAATGCCCGCCTTAGTTGCGCCATACACACTCATGCCGGGGAAGCCCGCCGTGCCTGCAAGCGATGAGACAAATACAAGATGTCCACTTCCACGTGCCAACATGCCCGGCAAAACATGGCGTGTCAGCATGAGGGGGACTTCAAGATTGACACGCGACACCGCGCGAATTTCACGATTGTCTTCCACCGCAAATGGTGTCGATGTTTCAAGCCCTGCGTTATTCACCAGCACATCAATGGGGCCGTGCTGATGTTCGATGTTCTCGATCAAAGCGTCGACAATCGAATCATCAGTGAGATCCGCAACAACTGCATTGCCAGCAATCTCAGCCGCAACCCGATTAAGAGCATCAACATTTCGGGCAACAACAGTGACCTTTGCACCGCGGCGAGCAAACTCTCGCGCCATGTTCTCGCCGATCCCCCGTGACCCGCCGGTCACAACAACATGCTTTCCGCTGAGTTCCATCTCAACCCCCTTGTTCACTTTCCACCGTAGTGCGCGATTCTCAGGACTTAAACAAGAACTCTTCCTCTTCCTCGTTGAAGAGAAGGTCTAATTCATCACGAAGAGTCGGGAGATTCTTCAACATAGGATCTGCCTCAATCATGGTGAGTGCGTCTTCGCGCGCCCAACTAATGAGATCAAGATCTCGTTGCAAAGATGCCAATGTCAAGTCACTCTGACCCTTTTGACGGCGACCCATGATGGTTCCTTCACCACGAAGGTTGAGATCTTCTTCTGCAAGAACAAACCCATCAGTGCTTGCGACGAGTGCTTCCACTCTGGGTGAAGGCTCGTTGTCTTGCGTCACGAGATAGCAGTGCGATTCAAGCGCTCCACGACCGACGCGGCCTCGCAACTGGTGCAACTGGGCAATTCCGAAACGACCCGCATCCAAGATGATCATGCTCGTGGAGTTCGGTACATCCACGCCGACTTCAATCACGGTGGTGGCAACAAGGGCTTTAATCTCCCCGCGCCGAAACGCACCCATGACTTCTTCTTTTTCCAACGAAGACATTCGCCCGTGCAGGAGACCAACTCTGTAGTCAGCAAGCTCTCCGTGAGATAACTCATCGAACGTTTCTTCTGCCGAGGCGACTTCCAATTTTTCGCTCTCTTCAATTAGAGGGCACACCACATAGGCCTGCTGCCCAACAGAGAGACGACTACGCACGTCTGTCCACATCGCACTACGTTCACCCTCGTCCGAGACACGAGTCGTCACGATGGGTGTTCGGCCTGGAGGCAACTCGTCCAAGATGCTGACATCAAGATCTCCGTACACCGTCATAGCCGCTGTACGCGGAATGGGAGTTGCTGTCATCACCAGAACATCTGGCACCAAACCATGCTCAGACTCTTGCGCTTTGTCTCGAAGACGCGAACGTTGTTCAACGCCAAAACGATGCTGCTCGTCAACAACCACGACGCCAAGGCTCTGGAATGACACCTTGTCCTGAATGAGAGCATGAGTACCAATTGCAATGTCCACACTGCCGTCGGCAATGCCGGCGAGGATCGCTTTGCGTTCTGCGCCTTTCACTTTGTTTGTGAGCAGTTCAATGCGCAGTTGGCGATCACCAAAAAGATTTCCTTCGTCACTCAATCGCAACGAATCAAGAAGAGCTCGAATACCGATTGCATGTTGATCAGCCAACACTTCTGTTGGCGCCATAAGAGCCGCCTGATGACCACCCTGCACTGCCGCCAACATCGTGGCAACTGCAACCAAAGTTTTTCCTGCACCAACATCGCCTTGCAACAACCGATGCATTGGCTGAGGTGACGCAAGATTCTTGTAGATCTCCGCAATGGTTCGCGTCTGTGCACCAGTCAACGGAAACGGCAGAGCTTTCATGAAGCCATCGATGAGATGACCGGTTGTTTCATGAGCAAAACCGGCGGAGTCTCGCTCCCACTGTGCTTTCTTTCCGACCAACATCAATTGCACGCGCAACACTTCATCAAAAGCCAACCGACGACGAGCTGCTTGATGCATCTCTGTAGTTTCCGGAACATGAATACTGCGCATTGCTTCCCCGCGGTCAATGAGATTGCGCGCTTTCAGAATGCTTGCGGGAACTGGGTCATCAATGCCTCGTGGTCCGCACTTCACAAGTGCATCTTGAATCCACTTCGCAAGACGCTCTGAGGAAATACTCGACTTGCCGCTTTGTGGGTAGATCGGAACAATGCGACCTGTCTGATTGCCAACGGGATCAACAATCGGATTCGTCATTTGGCGGTACCCGTTGTACATCTCTGCCTTGCCAAAGACTGCAACTTCCAGACCCTGGATTAACTGACGTTCACGCCACGACTGATTGAAGAAAGTCAGCGAGAGCTTCCCAGTGCTGTCTCCCACAGTGGCAGTCACCATCGCTCGACCATTTCTCGTGCGAATGGATTGGCACGACAACACCTTCACCATGACCATTGCTTCAACGCCCAACTGCAGATCACGCAGTGTCGACATGTTGGTGCGGTCGATGTATCGACGGGGATACGTCTCGAGAAGATCAAGAACGCTGTGAATCCCAAACTCTTCAATAGCTGGCTTGGTCTTTGGACCAATTCCTTTGATGCGCTCAAGATCGAGCTGATCCAACTCGCGAAGGGTGATCGGAGAACTACTCAACGCCGAAAAGATACGGATAAAGCGGTTGACCGCCGACGTGCACTTCAACTGCAACATCCGCATGGTTCTCTGCGACCCATGCAGTGATCTGGTCCGTCTGTGCGGTGGTCGCATCGCTACCCGTGACGATGGTGAGCAACTCACGCGAATCGTCGATCAGGTGATCGAGTAGCTGAGTTGCAGAACCCACCAAGGTGCCCGCAATAGAGACAATGCCATCTCCGCGCACGATGCCAATCCAGTCGCCTTCTGTGACCTTGCCGGCATCGGTGTTTGTGTCTCGCACTGCTTGCGTCACTTCACCCGTGGCCACTGCTTCGGCCGCCGCCGACATGGCACGCGCATTTGATTCGGCAGATGCTTCAGGGTCGTACGACACCAAAGACGCAAGAGCTTCTGGCATCGAGCAACTAGGAACGACGCGTACTTCTTTCGTCGTCAACGCATCAATCTGCTCGGCGACGGGAATGATGTTTTTGTTGTTCGGCAAAATCACGACTTGCCGCGCATTCATTCGTTCGACCGCAGCTAACAGTTCCGCAGTGGATGGGTTCAGTGTTTGACCACCCGAAATCACACCATGCACTCCGAGCTGCCCAAAAAGTTCAGCAAGCCCATCACCACTTGCAACAGCAACAACCGCACATGTCACCGGAGGCAGCGAAGACGTATGAGTTCGGGACTGAACTGGCGCGCCAAGTTCTGCCTCTCGTGCAGCATGTTCTTCAGCAACTTCTTCGAACAAGTCGGTGACACGGATCTGTCGCGGACGACCACCCAACAAAAGAGGTGCTTCGATTGCTGCACCAATGTCGTTGGTGTGAATGTGGCAGTTGTACAAACCTTCGCCACCAACGACCACGATGGAGTCTCCGATAGAGCCCCATGCAGTTTTGAAATCTGATGCGTGAGTGTCGTCAAGATCGAGAAGGAACATCACTTCGTAGCGAAGCTCGCTGACATCGACAGTTCCATCTTCAT
>JBILBZ010000002.1:0-47456 GCA_044353425.1 Ilumatobacteraceae bacterium
GCCGATGCGTCTCTTGAGATGTTGATGCGTCGCGCGACAGGTTGGACACAGGATCAGTTCCGTGTTGAGACAATGCGTGTCGTCACCGATGAAGCCTCGGACGGCCGTTTCACAACTGAGGCTGTTGTGAAAGTGTGGGTCGGGGATCAACTCTTCGAAAATGTCTCGGCCGGTAACGGACCTGTGAATGCAATCGACGCGGCTCTTCGTGCCAGCTTGCGTTCGAGCTTCCCTCAGATCGACAAGATTCACCTCGTGGACTACAAGGTGCGCATCTTGGACGGTGGCAGTGCAACGGGAGCGATCACTCGAGTCCTCATTGACGCCACAAATGGCGACAGAAGCTGGACCACGATTGGTGTGTCCACCAACATCATCGAAGCGTCCTGGCAGGCTCTCGAAGAGTCGCTGGTCTACGGGCTTCTTCACGCGAACTGAGTAGTTCTTCCTCGGAAGAGGGCTCTTCGGCGTAGAGTTTCCCCTTATGGCAGCACCCCGATTCGCCCCAGTACCTCCGGTTGAACCGGTCCGTTATTACGAGTCACCAGATGTGGTTCCGGCTGGATGGCAGCCAGGTCGTCCAGGTGAGATCGAAGGCCGTCAGCCTGCAGGCGATCGTCTCGGATATCAGGGTCCAGATCAGGGCTACATCATCACGTTGGCGCGTCGTGCTGAAGGACGTGTTCGTGTGTCGGCAGGAGAAAGCATCGACGATGCTCTTCGTGGCTGTTCGCTTATTGCCCTGCGTCGCGCTTCGATGTTTGGTCGTGCACCGTCGGTCTATGACCTCAATCTTGCATTGTCGTTGTGGGGTTATCTCTCCGATGCGCCACCTGCAGATTTAGTCGCAGTACGAAAAGAACTCTTTATCGGTGTTGGACATGTCCACCATTACAAAGAGGGTCGAGCAATTGCGGACATGGTTCCAGAGTCGACCTTGCGTCTGACGCCTGACGACGTTGCAGCACAGTTCGCCACACAGTGGCGCTCACTTACGGGGTACGCACAATGACTATCTATAACGCACCACTTGGTGACATTGATTTTGTTCTCAACCGCTTTTGTGGCTTAAGCGACATCACATCACTGCCGAAGTTCGCTGACGTTGATGCATCGATGGTCGGAGATCTTCTGTCCGAAGCCGCTCGTTTCTTTGAAGAGCGTTTCTCGCCTCTTAACAAGGTGGGCGACACCGTCGGATCACATCGCAATGCAGACGGAACGGTGACAACACCTGACGGATTCAAAGAGGCCTATCAGGCGTACGTTGATGCTGGTTGGGGTGCCGTTGGTTTTGACCCAGGTTTTGGCGGCGGTGGATTCCCATGGCTCGTCAATATCGCGATTCAGGAAATCATGAATTCGTCGAACATGGCATTGACGATGGCACCACTTCTGACCCAAGGCGCCATTGACGCGATCATGCACCACGGTGATGAGATTCAAAAGATGACGTACCTGCCAAAGATGATCTCTGGCGAGTGGACAGGAACAATGAACCTCACCGAGCCAGATGCTGGTTCAGATGTAGGCGCAGTTCGCACAAAGGCAACAAAGCAGTCCGACGGTACATATCTCATTTCGGGAACAAAGATCTACATCACCTTTGGTGAGCATGACATGGCCGACAACATCATTCACTTGGTGTTGGCTCGTACGCCCGATGCGCCTGCAGGAACAAAAGGAATCTCATGTTTCATTGTTCCGAAATATGTGTTGAACACCGATGGTTCGCTTGGTGCACGCAATGACGTGAAGTGCGTGAGCATTGAGCACAAGACCGGTATTAAGGCAAGCCCCACGTGTGTGCTGTCGTTTGGTGACGAAGGTGGCGCAGTGGGGTATCTCATCGGCGAAGAGAACCACGGCATGTCGTACATGTTCACGATGATGAACCAAGCACGTCTTGGTGTTGGTCTCGAGGGAATGGCCCTTATTGAGCGTGCGTATCAGCAGTCCGTGGAATACGCAGTGCAGCGCAAGCAAGGCCGTGCTCCCGGAGCACCGGCAGGCGAAAGTTCTTCGATCATTCTTCACCCCGATGTCAAGCGCATGTTGGTGACAATGAAGAGCACGATTGAAGCATTGCGTCGCATTATTTATTGGAACGCAGCGTGCCTCGACATTGCTGCGCATCACACTGATGCTGCGGAACGTGAAAAAGCTTCTGACATTGCTGCACTCTTGACACCCATCTCTAAGGGGTGGGGAACCGACATGAGCGTTGAACTCACCGGAATGGCTGTGCAGATTCACGGCGGTATGGGATTCATAGAGGAGACCGGTGTTGCACAGCATTATCGCGATGCTCGAATCACGACTATCTATGAGGGAACCAATGGCATCCAAGCGATGGACCTTGTGGGCCGCAAGTTAGGAATGAAGGGCGGCGCAGTCATTCTTGGTTTGTTCGATGAAATGGATGCGATGCACGACAAGTTGCTGAAGCATCCTGAACTCCTTGCATCAGCTGCCGAGTTGAAGTCAGCAGTGACAGCAGTGCGTGGAACAACGAACTGGTTCTTTGAAAATGCCACGAACCAAGTTGCAGTGCTCTCGGGTGCGACTCCATACCTTCGTCAGTTGTCCACGCTTGTTGGTGGCTACGTGATGGCGAAGTCAGCCCACATTGCGATGCATTCAGACTTGTCTGAAGAGGAGAAGAGCGCAAAAGTGAATACGGCTCGTTTCTTCTGTGAGCAGTTGTTGCCTGCAGTGCATGGCCTCAGCGGCGCTGTGCAGGGCGACGACGCTTTGCTGATGTCGTTTACTGAAGAAGCTCTCGCGCTCTAATCAGAGATCAATGGCGTGGGCGCGTAATGCGTCCATGTCGCAAAACTCGCTAGCGGCAATGTGTGTGCTGCGCAGTTTCACCTGCGGGGCTTTGCCTGCCTCAAACGCCTCTTGCCATCGTGGTGCGCAAAGACACCATTGGTCGCCTGCCTTGAGTCCGGCGAATCCGAACTGGGGCATTGGGGTCGATAGGTCATTACCGGCGCTCTTGGAAAACTCGAGGAATGCATCGGTCATAATCGCGCACACCGCGTGTACTCCGGTGTCGTCTCCACCCACTTCACAGCAGCCCGTGCGATAGAAGCCTGTCATCGGAGATGTACAGCATGTCTGTAAAGGCTCACCCAAAACATTGACTTGGTCTGTTTGCGTGAATCCGTCCATGTGGTTCACGCTATCTGTCACGCTTGACCAGCGAGGGCACAAGTAGCCTGAAGGCACATGTCTGACGCCCCTCGCTACCGTTTCGCCCCATCGCCCACTGGTTTCTTCCATGTGGGTGGAGCCCGTACTGCTTTGTACAACTGGGCGCTCACTCTTCGCACCGGTGGCACTTTTGTTCTTCGTATTGAGGACACTGATGAGTCGCGCAACAGTCCTGAGTGGACTCAGGGCATCATCGACGCATTGGCCTGGCTCGGTATCGATTCCTCGCATCCACAATTTGAGGGCCCGTACTTTCAAAGCGAGAACGCCGCACTGCATGTGGCGGCAGCACACAAACTTTTTGAGCAAGGCAATGCCTATTGGTGTGATTTGACTGCCGAGCAGATTCAGGCACGATCAAAAGAAACAGGCAAGCAGGGTTACGACGGCTATTCCCGCGACCGCGGGCTCATGGGTGGCCCTGGACAGGTCCTTCGCTTCCGTGTTCCTGGAGGCCACACAATCGTGCAAGACCTGGTGCGCGGACAAGTGGAATTCTCAAACGACACCATCGAAGACTTTGTGCTGTTGCGAAGCAATGGAAGCCCTATGTTCCTGCTTGCAAATGTTGTCGATGACATCGAAATGAAAGTGTCCAACGTTGTTCGTGCGGAAGAGCATCTGCCGAACACTCCGAAGCAGCAGATGATCTGGGATGCACTGGGGCACACTCCACCGATCTGGGCACATGTGCCGGTCTTAGTGAATGAGCAGCGCAAGAAATTGTCAAAGCGTCGCGACAAGGTTGCGCTTGAGCAATATCGCGAAGAGGGAATTTTGTCTGATGCGATGGTGAACTACCTGATGACGCTCGGGTGGGCGCCTGCAGGGGACACTGAGATTGTTCCGTGGCAGCACATTGTCGATGAGTTCCGTTTGGAAGACGTCAACCATTCCCCGGCGTTCTTCGACATCAAGAAACTGAACAGCTTTAACGGTGACTATGTTCGTGCAATGAGTCTCGATGAGTTCATCGCTGGATGTGCTCCGCATTTAGAAAAGGCACCATGGCCTGCTGAAAGATTCAACCCAGAGGTATTCGCACAACTTGCATTGTTGGTGCAGACGCGCGTTGTGACTCTTTCAGAAGTTCCCGCAATGGTGGACTTCGTATTTCTAGAGAATCCCATCATTGACGAGGATGCCTGGACGAAGACAATGGGTTCAGATTTTGCAATCAATGTCTTGCGTGATTATGCCGATGCCGTCACATCGTGCGAGTGGAACCACGATGCTCTCAAGTCCGCATTGGAATCGTGGACTGAGTCCAACGGATTGAAGTTGGGTAAAACTCAGGCGCCGATTCGTGTGGCGATCACAGGCCGAACCGTAGGACCTCCATTGTTTGAGAGCATTGAAGTCCTCGGTCGTGATGAAACTCTTCGTCGACTGCAATCGGCAATCGCACGCATTGGCTAGTACATGACATTCGTCAGGTCGTCTTTCCGCGTTGCATGCGCCGTTGTTATTGCAATGTGTTTGTATGCAGTGATCACATTTATCTCGATTCTGTTTGTTGGAAATACAGACAATGGCGAAACTGCGGATGCCGTTGTTGTAATGGGTGCAGCGCAATATGACGGCACTCCATCACCATTGCTGGTATCGCGACTTCAGCATGCCCTTGATTTGTACAACGACGGGCGGGTACGCATCATCGCGGTGACAGGCGGAAAGCTTCCTGACGATCGATTTACGGAAGCAGCGACATCTCATCGTTGGCTCACTGATCGAGGAGTTCCGTCATCGGCAATCGTGCGTGAAGATGTTGGACGCTCGACGTGGGAGTCATTGCAGTCCCTTGCGCCTGTACTTCGCAGTAACCAGATTCAATCTGTACTTGTCTCCACTGATCGCTGGCACATGCAAAGGTGTGTGCTCTCGTTGCGAGAGCTTGGTATTCGAACAATGCCATCGGCGACTGCCACGAGCCCACTGCAGGGCATGCAACGTGCCTGGGAGAAATATGCCAAGGAAACGGTGGGAGTCGGCCTCGGACGCATCATTGGCTTTGATCGACTTCTGTCCATCACTGGTTGACGAATTCATCGGTGGTGAGCCCGATATCGGCTCGCTAGCATGGTGAGCGCACTGGGGAATGGTGTAATTGGCAACACAGCAGTTTCTGGTACTGTTATTCAGGGTTCGAGTCCTTGTTCCCCAACAAAATCAAGCGCGAATGTGTTGGAAGACCTCCGCAGTGCGGGGGTCTTTTTCTTTCCTCGAGTGTCTCTGCGCAGACCGCAGGTAGATTTGATTTCGCTACAGGCTCCCATCGTCTAGTGGCCTAGGACACCACCCTCTCAAGGTGGCGGCACGGGTTCGAATCCCGTTGGGAGTGCCAATTGACTACGCAGATGTGTGAGCCGGCTCACCCGCACCAATGCGAAGTATTTTTGCTCTCTTCAAAGAGCCGTGCGAACGTAACTCTTCTGCTGTGAGTTGAGTTCGCAGTGTTCCAAAGAGCAGGTCTGCCAGTGGGAGGAGGAAGTTGAGATTCTCTCCCAGCGACACGTGGTGGATGTAGTGGTGGTTATCTAAGAACGCAAACCACGGTTGTGCTTCGACAATACGGTGACTCCCTGGTCGATGAATCGTGTCATGAACAACGATGAACAAGTTGGAGACCACGATTGATCCAACAATGAGACCACTGAGAAAAACTGGATCTTTTGTAATGACCCATCCCGGGAGCCACATAAAGACGGCGCCGAATGCCATGTACCAGGTGAAGTGTGCAAGTCGAATCGCAGCATTGCCCCAAAAGGTTTCGGTATTGGTTCGACTATCTGATTGCAGTGTGAGGCGACGAGCAGAGCCACCCGTGACGTATCGCCATGTGGGGAAGTATGCAAAATGATGCGCGGTATGAACCGAAAAAATTCGAGAGAGTGCTTTGATCACTGGTTGGTGGTACACAAAGCGATGGACGAACCACTCAATGGGTGAAGCGAGAAAAGGAATGATTGCCACGCCAAGGGCGAAGGCACCTAATTCTTTTGGGAAGGATTCACCCTTCATCGTGGACACCCATGCCATCGTTGCAGCAGAGATAAGAACGATGACAGCGGTCCAAAAGATAAGGCGAACCGGGTGCACTTCAGTCACCCGTAAAGGCTGCGCTCGGCCATTGTGATGCTGTCTCTCATGGTCGTGTAGTACTTCTTGAATATGTGCATCGCTCATATCTGCAAGATATGCAGAGCAATTGAGTCAAAGCGATAGATGAACGTACTGATTGACGCGCTACAAAAACAAAGGACCTATGTTTAATACATCACATTCATGGTGTGGCACTTACAAAACACAGTGCATTCGATCGGTATAAGGATGTATGTCCTAAGTTGAATAAAAATTTAGGAGGACACGATGTCTATCAAAAATAATGGCCGTCGCTTACTGGTAAGTGGCCTGTTGCTCGCGGTTCTAGCAGCGGGCTGTGGTGGTGAAGGCGAAAAGTCGAAAGAACAACCGACCTCTGACACAGTTCTGATTAACACAGCAAATGGAAGTGTCTCGGTCGCGGCTGATGACGTTGCTGGCTCAACGACGACCATTGCTGGGTCAACTGCTTCCACGTCTCCGCTTTCAAAGACAATCAGCACTTCTCCAAACTCTCGATCGGAAACACAGTCCGAGGATTCTGGTTCTTCCGATAACAGCACGCCAAGTTCTGGTGGTTCTAACACAACCACTCCATCCTTTGATGATGCGCCGACAATCGTGCACAAATTTACGTTGAACGCAATGACAATTCAGATGAAGAATCAGGACAACAGCACTTGTGTCCAGCCATGTCGTGGTTACTACTTGGGCTGGAACTCGAACTTCAATGACAATAATCGTCGGATCATTTATTCAAACTCATCAAATGGATACAAAGACATCATCGCAAACCTCGAAGATGGTGATGCCGGGAATTTATTGGTCATGTACCAAGCCAATCAGAATGCAGTTCCACAGGTTGCTGCCCGTTACCCATTCTCTTTCACAGGAAGTGTCTCTGCTTCTTACAACTCTGGTGTTAGCGAACGTCTGGCCTATTCCTACAACGGAAATGCAATTGAGATTTTGTTGAAGGGGTCAAATGGTGCAACATGTCCGCAACCATGCAACGGCTACTACCTCGGGTGGAATGCTGACTTCAACGACAGCAATAGAACAATCACATACAGCAGTGCAGCCAACGGATATAAAGACATCATTGGTGGACTTCGAGTGGGCGATTCTGGGCAGCTCTTGCTGATGTACAGCAGCGGCGGCGTCAATGAAATTCGGGGCCGTGCCCCGTTTATCTACCTCGGATAATTCACCTCATTCATTGAGATCTGCAGTTCCTGGCGTAGGTACGGGGACTGCAGATCATTGAACGTCACAGACGGTGGCATCAACAGCCGCAACATCCTGGTCTGCTGTGGCAGGCTAAGGAAGTATGTTCGCGGGCTTGCTCTCTATCCCTCAGGCGATTCTATTGGGGATTGTTGAAGGCATCACAGAGTTCTTGCCAGTTTCTTCAACGGGACACTTACTCGTTGTTGGTCACCTCATAGATTTCGGAACTGGTGATTCAAAAACTGCAGGCGATTCCTATGCGGTTGCAATTCAGTTCGGAGCGATTCTCGCGGTTGCGTTTTTGTATCGAGTCCGTTTGTTCTCGATGCTGCGAGGTCTTGTCGGGTCTGACTCGCATGGTCGTTCATCATTGGTTGCGTTGATCACGGCTTTTATTCCAGCAGCGGTCCTCGGTGTATTGGCCGGAGACGCAATCAAGGACGCATTATTCGGTCCAGTGCCAGTGATGATTGCGTGGGCAGTTGGCGGTGTTGTCTTGATTCGTTGGGTGCCGCGGGCTGGCACAACGGAACTGCATGAACTCACGGTGCGCATGGCGCTCATCATCGGAATCGCACAAGGGATTGCACTGTGGCCGGGAGTGAGCAGAAGTTTGGTTACTTTGATAGCGGGACTTGCAGTAGGGCTAACGCTCTCTGCGGCTATTGAATTCAGTTTTCTTCTTGGTCTTGTGACCTTGAGTGCAGCAACGGCACTTGATCTTGCAAAACATGGCAATGAATTAGTCGACAAGTTTGGTGTGATGACGCCGTTGGTCGGTCTCGTCTTCGCATTCATCACGGCACTGATCGCAGTGCGCTGGATGGTGGGTTACCTCAACAGCAAGTCGCTTGCCATCTTTGGTTGGTATCGACTTGGTGCGGCTGCAACGTGTGGTGTGTTGTTGCTCACCAATGTTCTGTAGTTACAGGTGAGGGATGATCTCTGAGCCAATGAGCTCAATTTGTTCCAGGTCGCTGAGGTCGAGGAACTGCAGATACAAACGAGAGACTCCGAGGCTTCCCCAATCGGCAATCTTCTGCAGAGCTTCGTCGGGAGTGCCGCATAGGCCGTTCTGCTTCAATTCATCAACTTCGCGACCGATCGCTTCTGCACGTCGCGCAATCTCTGCTTCGTTGCGACCGATACAGACCACCTGTGCGGTCGAGTACTCCAGGCTCTCGGGGTCGCGACCAATTGTCGTGCATGCCGCACGAACTCTGTCGCGTTGCTCCGTAAAGCGTTCGGGGCTTTGGAATGGCATATTGAACTCAGCAGCAAATCGCGCAGCCAACATTGGTGTGCGCTTTGGTCCACCGCCGCCCACGATGATTGGTGGAGGAGACTGAATGGGCTTCGGGAGCGCAGGGGAGTCAGAAACCGAATAGTGCTTTCCTGCAAACGAAAAGGATTCTCCAAGTGGGGTCTTCCAAAGTCCCGTGATTACTTCTAATTGCTCAGTGAGGATGTCAAAGCGCTCGCCAAGTGCAGGGAAGGGAATTCCATATGACGTGTGTTCGACTCCGTACCAGCCTGCGCCAAGGCCAAGCTCAACGCGGCCATTCGACATGTCGTCAACATTGGCAACGCTGATGGCGAGAACCCCGGGGTTGCGGAATGTTGCAGAGTTGACCAATGTTCCGAGACGAATCGTGCTTGTCTCGCGCGCGATGCCAGCAAGTGTGATCCACGCATCACTTGGTCCGGGTAGGCCGTTGAAATGCGTCCCCATGACTTGGTAATGATCACTACGGAAGAATGCATTGAATCCGGCGCGTTCGGCACACTGCGCCACAGCGAGTAATTGGCCATAGCTGGCACCTTGTTGAGGTTCTGTAAATACGCGTAGGTCCACGTGCACAACCTAACTGGGAACAGTGGTTGCAACGACTGTCGTGGTGGTGGGGGGCGTTGTAGTTGTGCTGGTTGTCGTGGTTGCTCTGGTGTATCCCATTTTGAGATCAAGTGCCTTCTTGATGTTGCGAGCAAGTTGCAGGCCGCCAAATCTATTCATGTGCACACGATCACCGCTAAACCAGTGCTTGTTCTTGCGTGCAATGAACTCCCAATCAAGAAGCGTGATTTGAAGACGCTTGGCTTCCTTGCGAAGAACTTTATTGAAAGCTCGGTTCTTTATCTTCACGTTTCCGTTCTCGCGATAGGTGAGCCACATGAGCGAGGCACCTTGCGATCGCACTTCAGCTTCAATCTTGCGAATAGCGCGACGAACGTATTCGGAGCCGGTGTCGTTGTATCCGGTAGCCATCACAACGATGTCGATGTCCCTAGTCCGGTACTTCACGATCTGGTCGAGGGCGCTCTTTTGTGCAGAATCGATACATCCTGGATCAAGAAGTTTTTGGCATCCCCACACTTCTAGCGTGGTGTTGTACGCCCCGCCCCAGAGCGGCCTCATGCTTTCAGGAGCCCATCGCAAGACGGATGCAACGGAATCGCCGACAATCAAGACATTGATTCGCCGTGCATCGGCTTGTGGTACGGGCATGAATGTGAAGACAAGGCAGAACGAGGCAACAGCGAGAACAAGACGATGGCCACGAGAGGTCATGGCCTGAGGCTATGCGTTACTGAGAGCGGTTTTTTCATCATTGGGATTAATTGAGGTACCCATGTGTATCCAGTCGTGGTGAGCAATACGAAGAGGGTGAGGGAGACGAGAAAGGTGTCGTGCTGGTAATTGAGGGAGAACACTGCGAACTGCGATTGTGCGATGTGGTTGGACAGCGATTTGTTGGGCCGCACCGAACATGGTGCAGCGGCTGAGTGCCCTGGCAAACGGGTTATGGCGACCAGGGGTGTAGTTGACGCCAATACCGCGGGCAAGGTCCACCATGTCCACTATGTAGCCCTCTGCATCGTGTTGGAGACCACTAGCCAGACGCCGTATCAACCATGTTGCGGTTGGACCGAGAATCGGTAGCCAGAACATCTCGATGTAGGGGTCGTCGATGGCGTAGCCGTGTTCTTCGACAAGTGCATCTTTCCAGGGGACGATATGGATGATGGCGTCTTCTGCTGTGTTACTCGGATGCATGAAACTCTCCTGTTGTTCGTATGCGAAGGATGTGTACGTCTGCGTAAGAATGGGGGCGATGTATAGCGAAGAAGTGCCTGAAGAACTTGTGGATGAAGTTGCTGGGTGGCTGCGTACAGCGAACCGCATTGTTGTTTTTACTGGTGCCGGGATTTCTACCGACTCTGGAATTCCTGATTTCCGCGGCCCGAATGGATTGTGGACACAGAATCCTCTAGCGGAGAAGACGTCAACATTGAGTTACTACCTCAATGACCCTGAAGTAAGAAAAGTCGCATGGGAGGGTCGCGCGCGGACGTTCAATGGAACTGCCAAACCCAATGATGGGCATCGTGCAATTTGCGCGATTCAAAATGCTGGAAAGCTTTCAGCAGTAGTCACTCAGAATGTCGATGGTCTTCATCAAGCGTCAGGAATTGTTGAACACAATGTGGTGGAAGTTCATGGCACGATTCGATTTGGTCGGTGTTGGGAGTGTGATGATCGCCGACCTATGGGGGAGTACATCGAGCGTGTGCTGGCAGGTGATCCTGATCCGCATTGTGAATTGTGTGGAGGCGTTGTGAAAAGCGATGCAATTCTCTTTGAACAGTCTTTGGTGCCAGAGGTAATTGATCGTGCATTTACAGAAGCAGAGCTGTGCGATGTACTGATTGCTGTCGGCAGTTCTCTCTCGGTCTCTCCGGCAAACGGTGTTGTGCCACGTGCTCGTAACAGCGGGGCCAAGGTGGTCATCATCAACGGTGAGTCCACACAGATGGACCACTGGGCGGACCGGGTCTTGGTGGGTTCCATCACACCTCTTTTGAAGGCTGTCATGGAGCGTGCTGAATTCCCGACTTAGTCGGTAGGGTTTTGGAATGGCATCGTTCCGTGACCTCCTCTCCCAGGCAAAGTCCGAAATCACTGAGATTGATACAGCAGACGCTCAGCAGCGCATTCAAGCTGGCGGAGTACTTGTACTCGACGTTCGTGAACCTGACGAATTTGAACAAGGCGCTCTTCCAGGCGTCTTGCATATTCCTCGCGGACACTTGGAAGCACAGATTGAAGGTCGTGCGACGGATCGAGACCAGGAGATCGTTGTTTATTGCGCAGGTGGCGTTCGTAGTGCCTTTGCAGCAAAGACTTTGAAGGAACTCGGTTACACCAACGTGTTGTCAATGGCTGGTGGCTTTGGCAAGTGGAAGGACGAGGGCCGCGAATGGCGCATGCCGGTCACATTGACTCCTGATCAGCGCAATCGCTACCAGCGCCACTTGCTTCTTCCAGAAGTTGGCGTCGAAGGACAAGCCAAACTGCTCGGCGCGAAAGTGTTGATGTTGGGTGCTGGTGGATTGGGCTCGCCTGCAGCGTTGTATCTCGCCGCAGCTGGTGTCGGCACAATCGGCATCGTCGACATGGACGATGTTGATGCATCAAATCTCCAGCGTCAGATTCTCCACAACATGGATCGCATCGGAGAGCGCAAAGTTGAATCTGCGCGTATGACAATTGAGAAGTTAAATCCAGACGTCAAGGTCAAGATGTATGACACTCGTCTTGATGCGAGCAACATCATGGAGATCATGGCTGGTTACGACGTGGTCGTCGACGGTGCGGATAACTTTCCGAGCCGTTACTTGTTGAACGATGCGAGCGTCAAGCTCGGTATCCCAGTGGTGCACGGCAGTATTTTCCGATTCGAAGGAATGGTGTCTGTCTTTCATCCAAAGCAAGGTCCGACATACCGTGACATGGTGCCCGAGCCTCCTCCAGCGGAGCTCGCCCCGTCATGTGCAGAGGCCGGAGTGCTCGGCGTTTTGCCTGGCATCATTGGTTCGATTCAGGCACTTGAAACAATCAAGATCATTCTTGAACTTGGGGACCCACTGATTGGCCGCATCCTTAGCGTGGACACTACTGAGATGTCATTCCGGGTTTTCAAGCTTCGTGCTGACCCAAACAACGTTGTGACGTACGAAAATCGTGACCGAATTGAAGTACGAGACCTCGATGGTCTCTGTGCTCCTTGGCTCACGCACTAGCGTTTCCTAGGTGCCAGCACCAATCGTCATCGTCGGAGCCGGGTTTTCGGGTGCAGTTGTTGCACGTGAACTCGCAGAAGCCGGAATCTCATCATGGGTTGTGGATGGTCGTTCTCATGTGGCGGGTAATGCCCACACAGAGCGGCGCTCAAATGGTGTGATGGTTCATGTCTACGGACCACACATTTTTCACACAGCATTTGAGAACGTGTGGAACTACATCAACAAGTTTGGTGACATGGTTCCGTACAACCATCGCGTGAAAGCCACTTCAGGCGGTGCGGTGTATTCGTTGCCTGTCAATCTTCATACGATTAATCAATTCTTCGGTAAGACCCTGTCGCCGGCAGAGGCTGAAAAGTTCATTGCTGAAAATGCTGATAGCAGTATTGAGACGCCCGTGAGTTTTGAAGATCAAGCTTTAAAATTTGTTGGTCGTGAACTCTACGAAGCATTCTTCAAGGGATACACACAAAAACAATGGGGTGTGTCTCCGACTGATCTGCCGGCCTCGATTCTTGCGCGACTACCAGTGCGCTTCTCATACGAAGACAGCTACTTCAATCATCCGTATCAGGCCATTCCACGCGATGGATACACACCGATTGTCGAAGCCATGCTGGATCACCCGCTGATTGAAGTGACCTTGAATAAAAAGGTCACGCCAGAAGAACTTGCCGATGCTGAACATGTGTTCTGGTCTGGTCCAATCGATGAGTACTTCAAAGGACAGTTTGGAAACCTCGGGTATCGCACACTTGATTTCGTTGAGAGTGAAGAGACTGGCGACTTCCAGGGTTGCCCAGTGATGAACTACTGCGACGTTGATGTCCCGTATACGCGCATCACGGAACACAAGCATTTCGCTCCGTGGGAATCGCACGAAGGCACCACGATCTATACGGAATACAGCCGTCTCGCAGAGCCTGGAGATATTGAGTATTACCCCATCCGTCAGGTGAAGGAGAAGGAACAATTGCTCCAGTACGTGGAGGCAGCGAAGTCTGCCTCTGGAGTTACCTTTATGGGCCGTTTGGGGACATATCGATACCTCGACATGGACGTAACTATCAAAGAGGCCCTTGAAGTGGCCGAGATGTTCCTGAATTGTCGGCGTGACAAGCGTCCAATGCCACCGTTGGTGGTCGACGCCCTGTGAAACTAGGGGGGTGAGCGTGTTCCCCCTAGCCCGGATTCAGATTCCGGAACCTCGGTTCTCGGAGCCCACGCTGTACGTTCGTTCACCAGCAGGAACGATTGACTCTGCGGGACTTCGTCTGGCAGAGGATGATCGAGCCACTTTCGACACAGCCTTTGGAGTTTTTGCTGCGGGTCGTTGGAGCCGTCTCACCTCGATTGCCGATCTCGTGGCCTCGATGGAGATCTCAGGGCGTGCGCGGGTCGAACTTATTGCCCATGCCAATGGGGTTGACACGGTCATTGCTTTCTCGGAGGAAGGCGATGCCGTCTCTTGTGATGACATTCGTGCCGTCAGCGCAGAGTCTTTTTACATTGCGGTCACTGCGCTTGAAGATGGCGTGATTGTCCGTGGTGGGGAATGGGGAACCAGAACTCCACCAACGCGCAATGTGCAACTAGGTGTTGCAATCACCACGTTCAATCGCCAGGACTATGTACTGGCCACGATTGACAAACTTGTTGCGCTCGAAGCGAATCTTCCTTCTGTCCATGGCCACCTGAAAGTGATTGTGGTCGATAACGCACGTAATCTGCAGCCCAACATTCCTGCCTCAGCTCCAGTCCGCGTTTTGCCAAACCCTAATTTGGGTGGCGCAGGTGGATTCGCTCGTGGACTCATTGAGTTTCGTGAAGAGGGATGGAGCACGCATGTTGTCTTCATGGACGACGACATCTCCCTTGAACCTGAATCAATTGTTCGTTCAATCTCCCTTTTGTCCTATGCAGATTCGCCTGACTTGTGCATTCACGGAGCGATGATCAGTGAAGAGCAACCATGGCTGCAGTTTGAAGCGGGTTCTGCGTACGAATTTCGATCGGTGTATCCACTCCGGGCACATGGCCGTGATATCGATCTTCGTCAACGCTCTGAAGTTGTGCATGACCATCTTGAAGTTGATCTCGACTACTCCGCTTGGTGGTTCACTGTTTTCCCCATGCACATCGGAGTCGAAAATCCTCTCCCAGTTTTCGTTCGTGGAGATGATGTTGCCTTTGGATTGATGCACACTGGGCAGCACACCGTGACCTTAAACGGCATCTCGGTGTGGCACGCTGACTTCGCCTTGAAAAACAACCCTTCGTCGTTGTATTACGAGGTGCGTAACTTTGCCTTGATCGACACCTTGGTCTTCGACGATCACACTCGTTGGCATTTAGCTTGGCGTTATTTGGGCTTCGGATTCCGCAATGCCTATTCCCATCGATATGCCAGTGCTGAATACATGATTTGGGGAATGAAAGATTTCCTTGCTGGTCCAGAAAATTGGATGAAGATCGATCATTCAGCCAAGCACGATGAGATTCGCCAAGTATCCGAAGAAAAAGCTGGTCCTTTGTCGGAAGATCTAAAGAGTCTTGGCTTTACCCCGCCAAAGTCAAAGATCGTGCGACTTGGTGGATTCCTCTTGTCTCCATTGTTGGGCGGAGGCCGATGGATCCCATCCGCATTACGTTCGCAAAACATTGGAGTGGCACAGATTGATGTTCGTGCCGTTGGACTAGCGATTCGTCACGACAAGATTCTTTATCGACATCCTCGTTTTGACGAGGGTTACGTGTGTGAACGAGATACGAAGCGCTTCCGCACTGTTCAGTACGAGGTATTCGCGACAACATGGCAATTACTACGCACGTATAAGAAACTGAAGAAGGCCTATCGTGCCAAGTATCCAGATTTGGTGAGTACTGAATCCTGGAAGGCTCGTTGCGGAGTTAGCAGCTAGCTGTTATCTCACTGATGCAGCTGCGAGCATTAATGAAGCCCACGTTTGCGGTCCAACTCGACCACTTTGTTTGAAGCCAGCACGCTTCTGGTACAGCTTCACATCGTTAGCAAGCGATGAGGTGAAATTCCCTGTGACAGAGACTCTCTTTCGTAGAACTTTGGCTAGCGCTCTCTGAACAGAACTCACTGCTGGGTGTCGACTTCCGACCTTGAGCACTGCGAGATCGGATCGAGTGGCAAGACCCATTGCATCCCATGTAGTCCTGTCAACAGTTCCAGTCTGAGGAAGACTGACAGATGCCTGGAAGGCTTTCACGACTTTCACGGTGCCATTGCCGTAGTCACCGTCAGTAGCAAGACGTTTGGAGCCTTTCAGTCTCATCACTGCATTGAGTTTTTTCTGAACAGAAACAACCATTGCACCACGGTGTTTGTTTGCTAGCGGGAGCCCTGGGATAAGTGCAGCAGTTGGGGCTGTAGTTGGTAAGAGTCCTTGTGCGCGAAGTGCATCAAGTTGTGTGCGAAGGAACAATGCGAACTCGACTTGTCCGCTGTTCGAGAGGTGAACCCAGCAGCACAGTGATGAGTTGTCAAACCAGCGCCATTGCGGTTGCGCGGAACTCGCAGCATTCCAATCGAGAACGGTCACTGTGGGGTTTGCGGCAGCAGCATTAGCAAGAATCTGATTTGATCGGGCATAGTTTCGTGACGTTGCGCGAGTAGACATGTTCACGAAAATGATGCGTTGCACTGCTTTGGAAGAAAGTGCTGACAGCATCTGTTGCAATTCGGCTTCAAAGGTATTTGGGTCATCGTTGTAACCGAGAGCCACAATTGCAATTGCGGGGGCAGGAAGTGCATTTGCGATGCCGACCCCATCAAGATCAATTTGAGGCGCTGCGACGGTGGAGAGACAATCTGCGCCGGCCATGCCGCGACCCGAACAGGCTTGAAATGTCATCGCTGGGAATGCTGGTGTGACGATGTCTTTGAATTCCGTTGCAATGCTCTCACTCACTGAATCACCAATGAAGAGGATGGAACCAACGGGGGCGGCTGCAGGATCTGCAGGCGCAACAGGAAACGCTGCGTACCATGGAGCGTAGAGATCAAAGTCTCCTCGGAAGTTCCAGCCACTGCGAGTGACGGAGCCGGCTGTGCCGGTGATGGTGACAGACGTGGTGTAGCCGTTGAAGTCGCCACCAAGTCCATCATGTGTGGTGTTCATGCTCAGGAATACGCCGATACTGGGGTACATCCTTTGGAGCTGTGCGGCACTGATAAAGCGCGTCCAGTTCTGAAGTGCAGCATCGGCAGTGATATCGCCGTTATCAATTTTTGCTTGGAAGGTGCCGCTGGCAGTGCGACCACCATTTGAAGATGTGAACTCGGTGCGCACAATGTTGTTGCGTGAATCCTTGACGACGTAGCCAGCAGTTTCAGCGATTGCTCGGTCGGTGCGGGAATCCTCGATCACCGTGGCAGAGGAACCCACCGTTCGCAGTGCGGCACCTCCGTACACTTGGCAATTCTGGGTATCGCATGTTTTGGCATAGGAATATCGAGATTCAGAGAGTGAATAGCTACGAGCTGCGACCGCTTGAGCCCGAAGCGCGTGCATGCCAAGGCCTCCCGCCGCGTCTCCCCAGCCTGCAGGAGATTCGCGTGGTACAACTCCACGGAGATAGGACTCAATGGAAACGAGGTTGACGATTCGGTGGTTATTGGAGCCATCAACTGTTGCACGAATTCCGCCTCTGTAGTTTCGGATGCGAGCCCTAGTTGTAGAGGTTGCGGGCTCGCAGACCCCAACAAGATCTGCGGGTGCGGATGCCGCGGGATTGGAACCATTAGTCGTCACAAAGTCAATTGGGCCGCGTATGTTGTCGCCGATCAATGTGAAACCACTTGGTGTCCCAGTACTTGCACCACATGCGATATTGGTAGATGCGTAAACATCGAATGTATTAGTTGCGACGGGACGTGCAATCAATGAGCCGTAGGTGCCGTTGCGGCCAACCCACGAAAGAGTTTTGGTGTCTGAAACGGCTGCTACTTGTTTTCCGTCATGAAGTTCGAGGCGAACGCTCATGACTCCACCCGGAGTCGCCCCAGCATCTGCTGCTGTGAGAGTAGTGAGAGTGCGGCCGCTGCCTCCGTAATAGAAATCAATAATGCTTTGCCATGTGGCACCCAAGCGGGTCGCCCAGGCATACGCGCCGTATTGACTTAATCCACGGCCGTGTCCATTTCCGTGTCCTCGAATGATGACTCCGAGCGGTGGCAGATTATTTGCCGATGCTTGTGGTGGGTTCGTCTGGGTAAAAGGAACAATGACTGCTGAGACAACCAGGAGCGCGAGAGCAATGCGGGTGCGTTGTGGTTTTCCCATAAGAGAACACGCTAGGTGGTTTGGGACACTGGATGGTGGCGTCCCAAACAGCGATTAATCAAAGAGATCTGGGTCTGTACGGCAGATTTCCTGCCACAAAGGCTGGAAATGCATCCAACCGGTCATTGCATTGCCCGCGTTCTCGCGTGTGTAGACGGCGGACTCATGTGGAATGTGCTTCGGGGTGCCTGCAGCCATTGCTGCAAGCTGCGCCTGTGCGCAACGCTCAAAACAGACGAACCAGAACACGGCTTCATCAACCGATGAGCCGACGGTGAAGTGACCATGATTCTGGTGAATGGCAGCACGATGCTGACCAAATGCTTCTGCGAAATCCCGACCAGCTGATTCTTCAAATACAACAGCACCGCCATGATCAGCAATCACAACATTGTTTTCGTAGAACGCGCATGAATCCTGCGTAAGGGGATCAAGCTGAATACCAAGTGAGCTGAATGCCTTGCCGTACACAGAGTGTGCATGGGCTGCAGCGATGACGTCGGGCCGAGCAGTGTGAACAGCTGCGTGCAAAACATATGCAGCGCGATTCACGCTGTGCTTGCCATAAACAACTTCGCCGTGGTGATTGACCAAAATGAGATCGCTGACGCGCATGTGGCGGAATGAAAGACCAAGTGGGTTCACCCAGAAGTAGTCGGGGAATTCGGGGTCACGCACTGTGATGTGACCGGCTACGCCTTCACCAAAACCAAAGCGACCAAAAATACGCAAGGCACCAGCGAGGCGTTGCTTGCGGTGGAGACGCTCTTCTTCGATGGTGGCCTTTGGAGCCAAGTCTTCGAAGCCGATGGTGGTGACTTCTTTTGGTGTTAACGCAATGCCGTCAATCATTCGAATGTCGGTCTGTGGTGCATCTGGCGTGATGGTCATGGCCTCACCTTAGAGCAGAATGGGTTTCGTGGGAATCAGTGAGGTTCGATTAGACATCAAGGCGCTGATGGCACCTTGCTTGCAGCCCCAGCCCTTGCATGAGCCGAATGGGTGATGGAAATCTGGCTCTTTGCAGCCCAAATGGGGTTGTCTTGGCCCTCAACCCTTCTTCCATTAGGGGGTGCTGGGTGAGTCCTCGTACCATTGGTGTCTATGGCTGAAGACGTAAAGCGCACTGACTCGGGGATCGAAATCGGCCCCCTCTATTCAGAGGCAGACCTTGCCGGCTGGAATGCCGAGGAGAAAATTGGTGTACCAGGTGGTGCCCCGTACACCCGTGGTGTGTACCCCACGATGTATCGCGGCAAGTTGTGGACAATGCGTCAATACGCAGGCTTTGGTTCGGCCGAAACCACAAACCAGCGTTTCAAGTTCCTGCTTGATGCTGGCCAGACCGGACTCTCTTGCGCATTCGACCTTCCGACCCAAATGGGTTACGACTCTGACCATGCGCGTAGCGAAGGCGAAATCGGCAAAGTGGGCGTTGCCATCGACTCCTTGGAAGACATGCGCTTGTTGTTGAAGGACTTGCCGCTCGACAAAGTGTCGACGTCAATGACCATTAACTCCACCGGAGCGATTTTGTTGTTGATGTACGAATTGGTCGCAGAAGAACAGGGCGTGCCTTCGAGTGCAATCAGCGGCACGATTCAGAATGACCTGTTGAAGGAATACATCGCGCGTGGCACATACATTTATCCACCGCGTCCTTCGATGCGTCTCATTACCGACATTTTTGCGTACTGCTCACAGAATGTTCCCAAGTGGAACACCATCTCAATCTCCGGATACCACATTCGTGAAGCGGGCAGTACCGCGGTCCAGGAAATTGCATTTACATTGGCGAACGCAATTGCATACGTTCAAGCAGCAGTTGACGCAGGACTTGATGTAGATGACTTCGCACCGCGTTTGTCTTTCTTCTGGAACGGTCACAACAACTTCTTCGAAGAGGTTGCAAAGTTCCGCGCAAGTCGCCGCATGTGGCACAAGATTATGACCGAACGCTTTGGTGCGAAGAAGGAGAGCAGCAAACTGTTGCGTTTCCACACACAAACCGGCGGTAGCACACTCACTGCACAGCAACCGTTGAACAATGTGGTCCGTGTTGCTGTGCAGTCACTTGCTGCAGTTATGGGTGGTACTCAGAGTTTGCATACCAACGGATTCGACGAAGCGCTTGGTTTGCCAACAGAGGAAGCTGCACGTATCGCGTTGCGTACACAGCAAATCATTGGATACGAAAGCGGCGTTGTTGATACACCAGACCCACTCGCCGGCTCCTACTTTGTGGAATCTCTCACCGATGAAGTGGAGCGACTTGCTTGGGAGTACATCGAGCGCATTGATGAGATGGGCGGCGCAGTGGACGCTATTGAAGCTGGCTTTCAGATGGATGAAATCGAGCAGAGTGCCTACGAGTACACAAAGTCAATTGATGATGATGAGCGTGTCATCGTCGGAGTGAACAAGTTTGTTGTCGACGGTGAAGCTGAACCAAATGTGTTCCCGATTGATCCAAGCCTTGCAGTTGGTCAGTTGGCCCGCTTGAAGGCCTTTAAGGAAAATCGTGATCAAGCCAAGGTCGCAGAACTCCTCGAGTTGATTCGGGAGACTGCGCGTGGCACGGGCAACTTATTGATCCCGATGAAAGAAGCTCTTCGTGCGCACGCAACCTTGGGTGAAGTGAGTGATGCATTGCGTGACGTCTTCGGCACCTATCAACCGGGCCGATAACGGCTCTGCAGCAAAGAGCTGCAGTTCTTTTCCTTTCATATAACTCAGCCGTGTGATTGAATGCGATGGTCTCTCAGGGGGTCATCTCATGAAATCATTTTCTAAAGCAACTTTGTCGAAGTTGATTCCGGCAGTTCTATTGGTGGGCGGGGTATTCACCACATCCTCAGTAACGCACGCATCGTCATGCGACGCATCAACGGCGATACAAGGTGCGACTTCGAGTCAACCTTCGTCACTTTCCATCACAGGAGCCCAGATCAGTCGTTCCGCGATGAACACACTCTGGGGACTCACGACGAGTGAAGACTCCGAGAAATTTCGCACTCTGGGCCACGTCATCGGGGCTGCACATAACTGGATGGGGGACTGCACGTACCCCGGATTAGGTATTGGCAATGGCTCAGGTTTTGATGAAGACACCAAGAATGTGACGTTGTGGTTGTGGCAGAACGGAATCAATCTTGATCTTGCTCGGGAAGCGATATATCAACTCATTGGTGAGACGGAAGGTGCTGCGCTTCTTGATGTTCAGACGCGGACTTTGACCGGTGACTCAGTTGTCCTGAATGCATCTCGCACAATGACGGCATATCAATCTCGTTCTTTCTCATGGGATTTAGATGGTGATGGAACTTATGAAGTGTCAACGGGATCCACCCCGACGGTTTCCGCATCATGGTCAACAGCCGGTATTCATGCAGTGGGAGTCAAAGTCTCGCGCCCTTCCGGTGTATCGCAGACCGCGATTGCTTCAATCGAAGTGCTATACGCGCCAAATGGGAACACTCCGGGAATTTCAATTTTGAATGGCCAGCCGCGCACGACCTCTAGAGATGTGATGGTCTCGATGATCTGGCCTGCTTATGCGACTGCAGCATTGGTTTCTAATGATGGTGCATTCTCTCCTATGCGAACCACCACTGTTGCTCTTTCCGATTCTTTTGCTTGGTCGTTAGAAGATGCGGGGGATGGTGTTTATTCCACTGCTGTGTATCTGCGATTCATCGGGGCGGGAATTGATCCAACACGTACCTACATCGACACCATTGTTCTGGACAGAACACCAGTGACGACAACCACAACCGTGCCTGCAACGACGACAACAACAACAACACCGACATCTACTACGCCGCCTAGCGATGCAGTGGCGCAATCGAATTCAACTCGCCGCGGTGTGTCGTCAATGAGTGTCCGGTCGTTGACAGCGAGTGTGGCTCGTTCAAGTCAGCAGGTCAAGGTGCAGGTGGTGACGACTTCTCGCCGTATCTGTCGTGTCGCCGGCAGTCAAGTGATTGCCTTGAGATCCGGTAATTGCCAAGTAAAAATCTCGGTCCGTACGACCAATGGTCGCGTGACGTCACGCGTGGTCTCGTTTCAGACGAAATCCTGAGATTCAGGTGCACTCCTTGTTTATTTATACAGGGGTGTCTTTCCACCACCTGCAACCAGGCGGAGTTCTTGCGCAAAAGTTTGAGTCGCTTTGTAATTTTGAAGAACCAAAACTCCAATGGTGTCAATAATGACGACTGTCCCATCACCATCGACCGAGGCAAATGTGCGACCGCCTATGTGACCAAGTGCCATGAATGAATTGTTGATGCACGGACAGTAGCCATGAACTCCGAGGCCAGTTGTTTTCTTTATTGACCAATTCCACGGACTGCTGGTTGTCGAGCGATCATAGAAATAACGGCGGGACCAATCAGCAAGATCCTGCATTCTCATCGATATGCCACCAGTTGAGAATCCGATACTCCGATACTGACCACGGAACATCGAGATGTCATAGCCAAGATCATCCACTATTTCTTGCTGCACAAGGTCCTCGTATGTACGACCTGTTGTTCTCTCAAGAATGATTCCAAGAATCGCAAATCCAGCAGAGGAGTACTCGACGTAAGTGCCCGGTGACGATGCAAGTGGCTGATCGCTCACATATTGCAAAACGTCAAGCGGTGTCGTGCCCTTGTCTACGGAGCCAGCTTTATTCTTGTATTCAACAAGACCGGAAGTGTGGGACAACAGTTGGCGTATCGTGATCTCAGTGTGAGAGAAATTATGTCCGAGGTCGCCAATAGGGTCATCAAGCGAGAGTTTCCCCTTTTCCACTAATTGCATGACTAGCGAAGTTGTGAATGTCTTGGTCAAACTTCCAATAAGGCTGGGCTTGTCAAACGGCTTCATATCGCCCGAGATCCCGCTCCACATGTGGCCATTTGGAGAAATCACCACTGCACGAACAGCGCCTAAATTCATCTGCTGATTGCGTTGATTAAGAATTCTTTGTAGCTCTGCATCGCGCTGAGCATTGCTGAGCTGCTGTTTTTCACTTGAGTCGAGAAATTCTTGTACTGCCGGATCAATTTGAATCTTGACAATTTTCGGAGCAGCGGACGGCGGCAGAGGTTGGTTGATGGGGACTCGTTCATAATCAATCTGATCAGCAAGGATTGGAGTGTTGATGAGTCCAACAACTAGAAACGCGACAAGAAAACGTGGCGCAATTGATTTCAATCGGAACAAACGTTTGTTTCTAGATTCGACAAGCCCAACCACATAGATGACGAATGGTAGAGCAAGAAATGTTGTGGCAATGATGACGACAGTCCGCAAAGTGACTGGCAGTTCATCGGGAATGATCTGCCACATGTACCACGCAGTGATGGAGTGCCACAGATAGACGCTCAGTGAATATTGGTTGAGAGCTTTTGCGGGTCTTGTTTCGGCAATACGCCCGAGCAACCGCGGGAAGGACAACAGCACCATCGTCCAGAATCCACCGAGAAGTAGATGGAGAACGTGGTCATTATTGACAACTCCATCGAGAGGGAAGCGATAGACAGCCCAACCTATTGCAGATACCCCGAGTGCTGTCATGGGAAGTCGGAGTGATTGCGGAGACGGGCGTTCCTTTGACAGCCATGCCATTCCCGCAGCTGTGCAAGTGGCATATAGGACGATGTCGCCCACTATCCACCCGGTGCCGCTTGCGTCCCATTGAAAAAAGCCGATGAGGACCACGCAGGTAATTCCGAAGATGGGAACAAAAGATCGAAACCTTCGAACGGCAAAAAAGAGCACAGGGGAAAGCAGCAAAACCCAGACATATGCACGGAGATACCACAACGCAGATGTGAACCAGTACCCCGCAATCTCTGCCGAAGGTTGTTCCAAAGGAAAGATAAATGTCCAAAGAGAAGACATCTCTGTTTCAAAGTGGTTAGAGAGAACGAATACAAGAAGGCAGTACACCCACAGCGGTGGAAGCAGTCTCTGAAAGCGGTGTCGGAGTACTTCGACAATTGACTTCGACTCAAATGATCGGGCCAATAGCGCGCCTGTAACAACGAACATTGCTGGGACGGAAGAAACAACCCACGTAGTCCAAGGCCAACCACTGGCATGCCAAGTAATCACTCGAATAATCGCGACGGCTCGTAAGCCATCGAGGGAGGTATCCCTGCCTGTTTGCAGCACTTTTGTTGTCCCACTCAGCGTCTGCACGAATGTAAGTCTACGTACTCGGACTCATGCACTTTTCATTCATCATGAAAGTCGCTGAACAGTTCATGCGCGTTCAGATTGTATTCACTTCAGAAGAAGCGCTAGTTGAGATACGTCACCCGTGCATTTGGTCGTTCCACCACGGGCGCTGGCTTGTTCGGTGAACCAAGATAAATCAGACCAATGACATGGTCGGTCGAATCGAATCTGCAGAACCCTGTAACGGCATCATTTGAGTCTTTGGCTGGTGAACTCCACAAAGCAGCGAAGCCCATCGCCTCTGCAGTGAGCAACAAATTCTGAATTCCTGCCGCGACTGCGTACTTGTTTTCTTCTGTTTCGTTTGGTGATTCACCCAGAGCGGATGCAACAACAAAAACCACTGGTGCCCGAAGGTATTTGGAGCGAGTTTTGAGAACTTTGGCTTCGTCGTCTCCACGATCTGCCATTGCATCTGCGATGACCTCGCCCAATGCACTGCGTGAATCTCCACGAACTACTGCGACACGCAAAGGCCAGGTGCGTTTGTGGTTCGGTGCACTGTTTGCAGCATTCACCAGTTGATGAATCTGATTATCTGACACAGCAGACTCTGCATCGATGAAGATATTGCTGCGACGAGCTGCAATCAGGGCTGCGAGTTCGTCGGGGGTCATGTTTAGTTCTTGTGCAGGTCGGCGTTGAGTCCGCCCCATGATCCGGAACGAGCAAGAACCTCGACAGCGCCCGTGAGGGAGTTGCGGCGGTAGAGCAAGCCCGATTGACCAGATAGGAGACGTGCTTTGACAGGGGAGCCTGATGGGTCGATGACGACGGTGCCGCCCGTGACATAGAGGCCAGCTTCCACAATGCAGTCATCGCCAAGGCTGATGCCAATGCCGGCGTTTGCGCCGAGGAGACAACGTTCACCAATAGTGACCATCTCTTTGCCACCACCAGACAATGTGCCCATGATGGAAGCGCCGCCGCCGATATCGGACCCATCGCCCACGATGACGCCTTGAGAGATGCGGCCTTCCACCATCGAGGCGCCGAGTGTGCCTGCATTGAAGTTGCAGAAACCTTCGTGCATGACGGTGGTGCCAGACGCGAGATAGGCGCCGAGGCGAACCCTGCTGGCATCAGCAATGCGCACACCAGAAGGGATGACATAGTCGGTCATTCGGGGGAACTTGTCAACTCCGTGAACAGTGAGGTGCTCGCCCTTGCGCGCGAAGTTCCAGGTAACGGATTCAATTGCATCAACAGCAACGGGGCCACGAGAGGTCCACGCAACATTCTGTAGATGTCCGAAGATTCCGTCGAGGTTCAAGCTGCGTGGGAGTGCAAGGCGATGCGACAACAAGTTGAGGCGAAGATATGCATCTGCAGAATCAGTGGGTCCCACTGTGGTGTCGATGGCGACCGTTACCGGGCGTAATGCGACTCCTCGATCACGATCCGTGTCAACGGAGACATCGTTGCTTGGTGTCTCGGCGGGAAGGTCGCCGAGACCGACAGCGCGAAAGCGAACATCAAGTGTTGCTCCGTTTGCGTCGAGAGTGGCGATACCTACGCCCCATGCATTGTTAGCCATTAGAAGACCTCCGGTCGAAGTGTTGGGAACAGAATGACATCGCGAATTGAAGCGGCACCGCCAATCAACATAACAAGGCGATCCATTCCGATACCAAGGCCGCCTGTTGGTGGCATGCCAAATTCAAGTGCGCGAAGGAAGTCTTCGTCGACAGTGCCGGCTTCTGCATTGCCGGCTTCCTTCTGCTTTTGCTCATCTTCAAAACGTGCCCGTTGTACAACGGGGTCGTTGAGCTCTGAATATGCGTTGGCAAGTTCTCGACCACCAACAAAAAGCTCAAAGCGCTCTGTGAGGTGCGGATCATTGCGGTCTTCGCGGGCGAGTGGACTGATCTCGACAGGGTGACCAGTTACAAATGTTGGCTCACGTAATGATGATTCGCAGAGATGTTCGAAGAGCTCTTCGATGATTTTGCCAGGACCATGGTGCTTCTCAACTTTGACACCATTCTTCTCTGCAAGCGCAACAAGATCTTCACGAGGCTGGGATGGATGGACGGTGACACCTGTTGCTTCAGTAACAAGGTCGACCATACGAACACGGCGCCATGGCTTTGCTAGGTCAACCTGCGCATCGTCGATTGTGACAAGGGATGAGCCAGTGGCGTCAACCGCCGCATTAACAAACAACAACTCGGTGAGATCCATGATGTCGGTGTAGTCAGCGAATGCTTGGTACAGCTCCATCATTGTGAACTCTGGGTTGTGACGTGTGGAGATGCCTTCGTTGCGGAAGACGCGACCGATTTCAAAGACACGCTCCATGCCACCAACGATGAGGCGCTTCAGATGTAGTTCGAGGGCAATGCGCAGATACAGCTGCATGTCGAGTGCGTTGTGGTGTGTAAGGAATGGGCGAGCATGAGCGCCGCCTGCTTCCATGTGAAGAACTGGAGTTTCAACTTCAATGAAACCACGCTCATGCAATGTGCGACGGAAACTTGCAATCACCGCATGACGGATAGCAAACATGCGACGTGATTCTTCGTTGCCAATGAGGTCTGCGTATCGCTGGCGATACCGAGTGTCGGTGTCGGTAAGGCCGTGCCACTTGTCGGGCAATGGGCGAACAGCCTTCGAGAGCAGTTGTAGCGATGACACCTTGATTGATAGCTCGCCTTTGCGGGTTGCCATGACGGTTCCCGATGCGCCTACCCAGTCTCCTAGGTCGAGGTCGTTGATTGCATCGAATGCTTCATCGCCAACGACTGCCTTTGACACAAAGAGCTGAATACTGTCCGAGCGATCCTGGAGTGTGGCGAAGATGAGTTTTCCTTGGTCGCGCTTCAACATGATGCGACCCGCAACATCGACTGTCACTTCTGTCTCGGTACCGGGCTCAAGAGTGCCATGAGCACTGCGGATTTCACCCAGGGTATGACTGCGATCAAAGCGATAGGGGTACGGGTTTGTCCCTGATGAGCGAAGTGCCTCAATAGCAGTCAGACGACGTGCCTTCTCTTGCTCTAAACCACCAGCATTTTGATCAAGATTTTCGTCACTCACAGAAGTACCACGGTAGTTGCTGAAACCGCCCGAAGAGGAAGCCATTCGTCAAGTACGGTCAGATAGTGCGCTGGAACAAACTCATTGTGTCTGCAGCGATGCTGGTCTCGTGGTTTGTGTTCGCATCCCCTTCGGTTGGTGCGGCAACGGAGATTCCTGAGACCTACCTGCAGCCGGTCATGTCGGTATCGCGTGCTCGTTCCTTGTCGACGACAGAAGCGAGAAGAATTGTGTCCGCTGTCGCCACCACTGGTGCAGTGGGTCACATGGTGAGATTCCCAACAGTGGGGCTAACGGCCCAGGTTCGTGACGGTGTCGACATCTTGCGATTAGGGAATGGTTGGCGAATCCCGATGGCGACCATGGTCGCTCCAACTGAGTTTCTTCGCGCAGTTGGGGGCGATGCCCTTGTTGACGCTGCTGGTCCCGGCAAAGTCCTGATGGGCGAGAGGTCTGCCGCCGTGCGTGGAGCCCAAGTTGGTGACGTTCTGACATTACGAGACATCAAATTTCGAAAGCGCGAGTTTGTCGTGGGTGCGATTGTCCCCAATGACTTTGTTGATTACGGCGATCTCTTCATGACAAGCGAGTCAGCCCAGGTCTTGGGTGAAATCAGTATCTCAAGAATCACCATCACAAATATCTCAACGCCTAAAGCGGTACTCAATGGCTTGGCTGCAAAAGGGTTTGTGATCAACAACGAGCTGAGGCTCCGCACCTCTTGGGACCGACAGAATCCGGATGGAACGTTAGGAGCATCTTCTGTCAAAAAGTTGTTAGGTGAGTTTGCATTTCGACCAACAGGTGGTGCAGGAATTGAAATTGATTCAACGTGGAGGATGAAGAATATTCTGTGGCGTCATTCCTTTACTGGGGTGAAGTTGCGTAGCAGTTGTCACAAAGTCGTAGTTGTCGCGATTCAGAATGCACTGACTGAAATTAAGAATTCCGGCCTCGCATCCAAAATCAATGTGAAGAACAGCAATCGGTACGGCGGGTGCTTTACGGGGAGGTACAACCGACTTGCAGGAACTTTTGGCTCACCCTCTCGACATTCGTATGGCATGGCTTTAGACATCAACACCACAACGAATGCTCAGTGGGCTGTCCCTCAATTGGACTGTCGAGTTGTTCGGATTTTTCGTAAGTGGGGTTTCGCTTGGGGTGGTAACTATTGGCCCTCCGATGGAATGCACTTTGAATACGTCGGGGAACCCCGAGACCAGATCGGTTATCCATCGCGCTATTGCCCCAACAAGATTGCAGTGCCGCCGACCACGTTGCCAGATTTCGGGGCAACGACAACAACAAGCTCAACAACCACTACCAGCAGTTCGACGACAACGTCTAGTACCACTACAACCTTGCCAGTAACCTCGTCGACGTGAACGTGAAAAAGAAACTGGTCATTATCGGTGGTGGTCCTGCCGGACATGCTGCCGCTAGTTCTGCGGCTCGCAAAGGCGTAGAGGTAGTCCTGATTGAGCGCGAGATCATCGGTGGCGCAGCTCACCTGCTCGATTGCGTGCCGTCGAAGACCATGATCGCGACCGGCGGTGCAATGAGTTTCACCGAAAGCCTCAGCGGCATGGGTCTAGAGAATCGTGACGCGGAGATTGACGTCGCTGCTCTCACCGATCGCATTGAAGACATTAAGAGTCAGTTGTCAAGTGATGTCAGTCGGTTGTTGAAGAGCCAAGGCGTCACCATCATTAATGGTTCAGCCCGCTTGCTTAATCAAAAGACTGTTCATGTCGACGTTGCTGATGGAACCACGCAGGTGATCGAGGCAGATGACATTCTGATCTCAACTGGCACACGACCTCGTGTTCCCAACTTCGTCGTCCCAGATGGCGAGCGAGTTCTCACGACGCGTGATTGCTATCCGCCACGCGTGTTTCCCGAGAGCATCACGGTGATTGGTTCCGGCGTGACTGGTGTGGAGTTCGCTCATATGTTTGCGTCGTTTGGAGCGAAGGTCACCCTCGTTGTGAGCCGTCAACAAGTTCTTCCCGGCAAGGATCCGGAAGTGGCTGCGGTGTTGGAAGATACTTTCTTGGCGCGCGGTGTTCGATTGTTTAAGGGCGCGCGTGCAGTTGGCCTCGAACGCACCGACACAGGTGTGCGTGTTGTTTGTGATGATGGTCGTGTCTCTGAATCCAGTCATGCAGTGTTCGCTATTGGTTCGATCCCCAACACCGAAGGACTCGGTCTTGAAGAGATTGGCGTGGAGATGGATGGTGGATACATCAATATCAACCGTCATTGTCAGAGCAATATCGAGCACATCTATGCAGCCGGAGACGTCAGCGGAAAATTGCCGTTGTCTTCAGTCGCTTCGATGCAGGGCCGCAAAGTTGCTGAGCAGATTGTTGGTGGACCACGTGGACCGCATCGCCATCTTGATTACGACAAAGCAGCGTCGGCGATTTTCACTGAGCCAGAAATTGCAGACGTTGGACTTGCGGAAGCAGAAGCATTCGCATCAGGTCGCAAGATTCGCGTAACGAAGGTTCCATTCTCATCAACTGCAAAAGCTCTCATCAATAACGACTCGCGTGGATTCGTCAAGATCATCAGTGACCCTGCGACAGGTGAAGTGTTGGGTGGTTCAATCGTCGGTCGTCACGCAGCAGAGCTCATCAGCGTGATTGCGCTCGCGGTAACAGCCAACCTCAAGGTCACCGATATTGAAGAAAGCCTGATGGTGCATCCGGCACTTGCCGAAGCACTCGCAGAAGCCGCCGAATAGTTATTCGATAACGACGACAACGTCGCCAGCGCCGACAGTGTCGCCTGGCTTCACGTTGATTGCCTTCACGGTGCCGCTCTTGTCGGCTTCGATCTGGTTTTCCATCTTCATCGCCTCGAGAACCACGACACTTTGTCCGGCTTCAACGGCTTGACCGACTTCAACCAGAACCTTCACAATGGTTCCCTGCATTGGCACGGCAATTTTCCCACTGCCGCCACCGGCTCCGCCGCCTGCTGCTGCCGCTGAGCGCGCAGCTTTCTTCTTTGCAGGACCAGCTGTTGCAACTCCGGCGGATTCAGGAACCCATAGCTTCACGTCGAAGCGACGACCATTGACTTCCACTGTTGTCTGACGCTGCACGAGAGGTGCATCGTCATCACCAGCAGGTGTCACGGCTGCTGCATCGATGCCCGAGAGGTCGAGCACTTCTTCTACCCACTTCGTTGAGTGAGTGACTGCTGCGAAATCAGGATGTTCAAGGATTGCGATATCGGCAGGAATTGTTGTGGCGATGCCTTCAACGACCATTTCCTTCAACGCACGAATGGTGCGGGCAATCGCTGTTGGACGATCCTTGCCCCACACGATGACTTTTCCGACCAAGTTGTCGTAGTACTGGCTGATCTCATCACCTGATTCGTAACCGCCATCGAAACGAACACCGAAACCATCTGGAGCAACAAGCTTGGTGATGGGGCCAGGGGAGGGAAGGAACTTTCCGCCAGCAGGGTTCTCGGCATTGATACGAATTTCAATTGCTGCACCGCGTTGCGCTGCTCGCACTTCTTCTTGTGTCATCGGCAATGGCTCGCCTGACGCAACGCGAATCTGCCATTCAACGAGGTCGATACCTGTGATGACTTCAGAGACAGGGTGCTCCACTTGAAGACGAGTGTTCATTTCAAGGAAGAAGAAGTCGCCGTCTTGGTAGATGAACTCAACTGTTCCAGCGTTGTAGTAACCAACGGCCTTTGCGGCTTTGACAGCTGCGGCACCCATGGCTTCTTCCACACCGTCAGGCAAACCTGGTGCTGGCGCTTCTTCAATCAGCTTTTGGTGACGACGCTGAGCTGAGCAGTCACGGGTAGAAATCCACACGACATTGCCATGCTTGTCGCCGACTAGCTGTACCTCAATGTGGCGTGGCCACGTGAGGTAGCGCTCGACATAGACCTCGTCACGGCCAAAGAAATTTTTGGCTTCGCGCTGGGCTGAGTCCATTGCTTCTTGTACTTCAGCTTCGGACTGCACCACTTTCATGCCGCGTCCACCGCCACCGAACGCAGCCTTAATGGCGACGGGCCAACCGAACTCTTTGCCGAAATCTTTAATTTCTTGTGCTGAGGTGCAGAACTCTGTGGTGCCCGGAACGATTGGTGCGCCACCGCGCAACGCTGCTTTGCGGCTGGAGACCTTGTCGCCCATTTCGTCGATTGCTTCTGGTGGTGGTCCGATGAACGCGACGCCCATCGCAGTGATCGCGCGTGCGAAGTCGGGGTTTTCGCTGAAGAAGCCATAGCCAGGGTGCACGCCGTCGGCGCCGCTGTCCTTGATGGCCTTCAAGATGGCTTCGGTATTGAGATAACTCTCTGCTGCGGTTTGACCGCCGAGGGCGTATGCCTCATCGGCAAGACGCACGTGGAGGGCGTTGCGGTCGAGTTCTGAATACACCGCCACGGTGGCGATGCCCATCTCTCGAGCGGCACGGATAACACGGACAGCAATTTCTCCGCGGTTGGCAATCAGGATTTTCTTCAGCACAGGGGACTAGTTTGCCCTGATGGACCACCTCAATGCGAACCAATCAGGGAATTGGCATGTCACGGCCGTCACGGAGACGGGAAGTACCAATGCCGACCTCCTGGCTCAGGGGGCTTATGGGGCTCCCGATAGGACGGTTTTGCGGGCTGACTATCAATCCGCTGGCAGAGGGCGTCTAGATCGCACCTGGGAGGCCCCTAGAGGGGTGAACTTGCTCGTCTCGATGCTGTTTCGTGAGGTTCCATCCCGACTGCATGTGTTGACGCAGGTGGTGGCCCTTGCAGCGACTCAAGTGGCCAGGGACTGCGGGGTGGAAGCAGTCCTCAAATGGCCAAACGACATTTTGGTGGGCACACAGAAATTGGCAGGCATTCTGGCTCAGGCAGCACCAGTCGGGCCCGATGGAAAAATTCCTTTTGTTGTCGTTGGTATCGGCTGCAACCTCGGGTGGGCTCCACCTGAGGCAGCATCACTTGCGTCAAGTGGATGGACACGGGAAGTGTCGCCGGATGAGTTCTTGCATGCGATGTTGCCAGAGATTGATCGGCTGCTTGCAATGAACGATGAAGCAATGAATGCGGAGTACGTTGCGAATCTTGCAACGGTCGGATCACGTGTGCGCGTTGAGATGCCAAACGGAGAAGACATCATCGGTCGTGCGATGAGTGTGGAACTCGACGGTCGTCTCGTTGTTTTGGATGATTGTGCAGTCAGTCATCGCATTGACACGGCCGATGTAGTGCATCTTCGCCCTGTATCAGACTGAGTACCGTAGAGATGTGCCGACAGACCATGGAATTTCACGAGTGACCGGCGCGCCGCGTTGGATGCTCATTGTCTCCATCGCATTAGTCACGAGCCTTGCGGGTGCACTGGGAATTGTGCGAGCAACAAATTCCCAGATGGACCAAGTGGGACGGATCTCTGCAGTCACATCTGTGTTGTCGCCGGCCTCCGATGGTTTTGAGAACTATTTACTTGTTGGATCTGACTCGCGAGAGAGCGCAACAGAGGGCGATGAAGATTTTGATGTCATGGGAACTGCAGAAGCGAGTCCAGGGCAGCGTTCTGACACCTTGATCGTTGTTCATGTGAACACCAAGGATTCCAGTGTCTCCACAATGTCAATTCCTCGTGATCTTTCCGTGTTCATTGGTGATTCCAACTCCAAGAAAAAAATCAACTCCGCGTATCAACGCGGGCCTGACGTATTGGTTCGCACAGTGCAGCGTGCACTCGACATCCCTATTCATCATTACGTTGAAGTGAACTTTGCTGGTTTCAAAGAAATCGTTGACGCCATCGGCGGTGTTCGCATTTGTGTTCCACGCGCGTCACGAGACACACACACAGGCTTTTATATTGGGCGCAAGGCATGCAAGCTTCAGTCGGGTGCTGATGCACTGCGGTATGCGCGGGCCCGTCATCTTGAAGAAAAAATTGATGGCAAATGGAAATTGGACCCAACGGGTGACGTTGGCCGAGGCAATCGTCAACGAGCTTTCATGTCAATGCTTGCCAAGGACGTTGCATTGTTCCTTGCGCGGCATCCGATGGAGACCAACAGAGTGTTGACAGCATTTGCTTCTGCGGTGTCGGTCGATGATGGGCTTGACTTGATTGACCTCGGCCGTAAATTACGACCCATGGGCGACGGCACTTCTCGGTCGTATGCACTTCCCGTTGATAGCGATATGTCGACTGGATCATTCACCTTTGATGTCAATAGAGATGATGCGCAGCCGCTTCTAATGTTTTTCGCAGGGCTTGCTACCGCTCCAGTTGTTGACTGACTCGACGACGAAGTTTTTCTGAAAACTCTGTGGAGTTAATGGGCTCGCCTATGCGATTGCCTTGTAGGAGATCACATCCGAGAACCTTGAGTCGTTGCACATGGTCCTCGGTGGTTACCCACTCGGCGCACACCAGCAAGTTGAGCGAGTGGGCGAGTTGAATGAGAGAGCGCACCATGGGGTCATCGCCGCCGTCGGTGCGGCCGACATCACGCACCAATGTGCCGTCAAGTTTGAGAAGGTCTGCAGGGAACGTACGCAGTGATGCGAGTGAGGAATACCCAGATCCAAAGTCATCAACGGCGATACGGACACCCTGGCGCTTGAGAGCAGTCACAGTGCGAAGAACTGATGGATTGTTTTCTACCAAGTTGGATTCCGAGGTTTCAAACACAAGTTGTGAACCTTCGAGTCCGTTGTTGCGCAAAATGGTCAGTGCGCGATCAACAAACGTGATGTCAGAGAGCTGGCGACGCGAGGCGTTGACATGAAGCGACATTGATCGGTCGACGATTCCATCACTAATCCACCGGGCAACAGTATGTGCGCTTTGTTCCAGCACCCAATCACCAATGGGGGCGATGAGGCCCGATTCGTCTGCGAGGTCAAGGAAAGCTGCGGGTGCAAGAAGGCCGCGTGTGGGGTGGTTCCATCGCAAGAGAGCCTCGGCGGCAACAACGCGTCCTGTGTGTGCAGATTCAATGGGCTGAAAAAGAACAGTGAACTGTTCCGCGGCAAGTGCTTGTTCTAATTCCGACGACAATTGCAATCGTTCCCGTGCTGCGGTGCGCATTTCTTCGCTATACAGCTCTGAGCGACCACGCCCACGTTGCTTGGCGCGATACATCGCTGTGTCTGCAGATCGAAGAAGCGTGATGGCGGCATCTGCTGCGGATTCGGAGGCAAGGAGTTCGGGGGTGGACATCGCCACGCCCACACTTGCGCCTGCTTCGATTTCCACGCCCTGCAGAACTAATGGCCCAGTAATGGAGGTACGAATTCTTTCGGCAACATCAAGTGCCACTTGTTCATCGAGTAATCCTTCGCAGAGAACTACGAATTCATCGCCGCTGATTCGCGCCACTAGGTCACTGGGGCGGGTCGCTGCTGCGAGTCGTCGCGACACAGAAACAATCAGTTGGTCGCCAACGGCGTGCCCAATGGTGTCATTGACATGTTTGAGCTTGTCGAGGTCAATGAAGAGAACTGCCACGGTGGCGTGAGTCGTGCGGCTTCGCTCGAGTGCTTCTGTTGTTTTTCGAACAAAGAGGACACGGTTCGGCAAACCGGTGAGTGCATCATGTGTTGCTTGTCGTGCGAGTTCTGATTGAGTCTGGCGCTCTTCGGTGATGTCGCGGGTGATTGTGGCCCAGTGGTGCACACTGCCATCGGCATCACGCACAACTTGAACAACAACTTCCAGAATGCGTGCGATGCCATCAGGGGAGCGAAAACCGATCTCGCCCTCCCAGCGGTTAGGTGAGCCTGTAGGGGGTGCAGCATCGAGAAGCATGCGCGGTAGTTGGTCGCGTACTGCCTGCATAAATGCGCGAGCAGCAACGTCGCCATGGCCTGCGCCAGGGTCGGTAACACCGATGAGTGTGCGAGCCGTGTCGTTTGCAAACGCAAGTTCACCGACACGATCAAAAACGATGACAGCATCACCTGACACATCGAGAAGGCCAACAAGTTGGTCAGAGAGTTGGCGTTGTGTGACTAGTGATGTGCAATCAATTGCAGTGCCGACGTAACCGGTCACGATGTTGTCGATGATGACTGGCTGTGTTGAAATCTGAATCCACACTGCTTCGCCCGTTGCACGACCGATACGGAATTCAACTGCAAATGATCCACCGTTCGTTCGAAAGTCCACCCAGCGACGTTCGCATTCGGTTCGTTCATGCGGCAACGCATTTGTCCATGGTGCCGTTCCGACAACCAGCGGTGCACCATTCAGAACGAGTGATCGAAATGCCTCATTGCCTGCAAGAAGTCGACAATTGGTGTCGGCCTCAAAAACGCCAATCGGCAGGGCAACAGTAGTGGAATCGATGTTCGTATTCTCACAGATTAAACGCCCTCTGCGGTGGACTAACTCCTGAGTGTGGTTGTCGACTACCGAGAGTAGGTGAAATCGGTTGTGCCGACTTCGAGCACAACGTCGTTCATCTTCTCAATGATGCTGGGCGCATCAGAGTTCCTCGTTGTGTCGACGAGTGCACTCAATGCGTACAACATGATTGTGTAGGAATGAGTGGAACCTGTCGGCGGGCATGGTGCTGCGTAACCGCGCTTCTTCTCGCTGTTGGTGGCCACAAATGCCCCCGGTGGATTTGAATTCTCGTTAATCGTGGTCACCGAGGGATCAATGTTGGTAATCACCCAATGGACGTAGTCGGGCTGGTCTCGGTCTGTCAGGACAATGCCGAATGCCTTTGCCTCAGGGAGTGCAGAGGTCCATGCGAGTGGCGGAGAAATTGCCTCACCATCACAGGAATAGCGGGCGTCAAGGGCTGCTCCGCTGGTCCACGGTGCAGTGAGGGTGAGAGGCGCTGTTTGTTCAATGACATCTTCACCTTGGGTAGGGGAAGTACCTCCGGGACTAATGGCAGCAATTTGGCTTTGAGTGGGTTCTTGCATTGTTCGACCGTCAGTGGAGCAGGAAACGAGTGTGATGGCAGAACAGGCAGCCATGGCAATGGTGGAACGTAGAGAACTCATTGATGTGACTCTATTCAGTACAGCGGTTGTCGGTGGGTTGCCTTCACTATCCTGAACAAGATGCCGACGCCGCCACTTTCGTCAACCGGAGATCCGCTGTGCTTGATGACGATTCATGCACATCCCGATGATGAGGCATCAAAAGGTGCACCCACAGTGGCGCGTTACTACGAAGAAGGTGTGCGCACAGTGCTCGTGTGTTGCACGGGCGGCGAAGAGGGCGACCTGCAGAACCCAGTGCTACGCGAACCGGGCCAGCCGTTTCATGGAGCGACTCCAGAAGAGGAGCGAGAGATCATTGCTCGCCTGCGTCCCGATGAGCTGAGGAGATCAATTGAAGCGATTGGGTTCTCGGCGCTCCACATGTTGGGGTATCGCGATTCGGGGATGGCAGGGTCAGAGACAAACAGCCATCCTGATTGTTTCCATATGGCTGACATCGATGAAGCGACTGGAAGGCTTGTTGCATTGATCCGTGCTGAGAAGCCTCAAGTAATTCTCACCTACAACGATGATCAAGCCGGATATCCGCACCCCGATCATCTTCGAGTGCACGACATCAGCATCTTGGCGTTCGAGCGCGCAGGGGATCCTTCGTGGTACCCAGAACTAGGTGCACCATGGCAAGTGTCGAAGATGTATTACACGTTGTGGGCAAAAGAGAGAATTCTCGCTGTGCATGAAGCACTGTTGCTCAAGTTTGGCGAGTCTCCATTTGACGAAAAGTGGTTGGCTCGACCTTCACAGGATCACCGAATCACCACTCGCCTTGAAATTGGTGCGTACCTGCGTGCTCGCACCGAGTCTCTTCTTGCTCATGCCACTCAAATTGATCCGACATCAAAGTGGTGGTTTGGTCTGGATGACGATGAGCTGGCCAAGGTCTATCCATGGGAAGACTGGATTCTCGCTAAGAGCATCTTTGCGACTCTTCCTGATGGCATGCAGGAAACTGATCTGTTTTTTGAAGTGCGTGAGCACGTTTCCGTTACGTCCTGATTGACGGCACGATTATCAGCCTGCGCGCATGGCGTCGCGTAATTCGCGATAGCCAATGAGAATTGCACCGCTATCAGCAACTGCCTGACGCAACTCTTGGTTTGAAGTCACCAGTGCCAGGTCGTCAATCCACCCTTCGGCGACACCACCAAGTGCGCGTACTTCTGGAGTATCAATAGCTGGCTGCACATGAATTTCAGTCACGCCAGGTTGTAGGTCGGCAATTGCCGCAAAGACGCGTTCGCGGCTTCCGGTGCGCCAGTCATGGTCGAAGTGGTCAGGAAACACGATGCCTTCATCGGTTGCTAATTGGCGGAATGGGAAGCCGGCAGCCTCTGTGGTGATTGTTGATGGCAATCGAATAGGCAACTTGAACTCGAATGCAAGTTCAAGGTACACGTCGAAGAATTCAGGACGAAGAGTGATGGACGTCAGGTGCGGGGCCAAGTGAGTGACATCAATGCCCCAAGCAATCGCGCGCTCAATTTGTGCACGACATTCACGGAGAACTTCAGAAGAGTCGGCATGTTCCCACAAGTCATCTACGGAGCGAGGGAAACCACCTTCGCCCGACAAGAGAGTGGGTGCATGGGTAAGTGGACCCCAGCGGTATGACGGATGCTCTGCATTCAACGTGAGGTGAACACCGATGTCTTCGTTGCGATATTCATCTGCGGCATACCGTGCCCAAGGTGCGGGCATCATGATGGATGCACATGTTGCGAGCCCTTCGCGAATGGCTTGATAGACGCCGACCGTTGCACCGTGGCAAGAGCCCAGATCGTCGCACGAGATGATGACCAAGCGTGCATCATCTGAATGGCCTAATCGCGAGGCGAGCGTGCGGGATTCAGACATAAGAAAACCCTACCTTTGGCAATGCGCCCACAGCCCACGTTGATTCGTGGAAGCAGCGTATTCGGCGCGTGCAAAGTCGGTCGAGAGTGATGTGTTTGGCTCGTATGGATAGGCGCGTCCCCAGCCCTGCTCCACGAGGTCCATATTGAGAAACAGGTTGTCTGATGCTCGATACACATAGGCAAGAAAGCGTCCGTATCTGTCGCGCGCCTCGATATCACGAGCGAGATACACGCGCGTCCCAGGCGGGAACGAGCTTTTTGTATGCGATGAAGCCTCAGGACCCCAACATTGGACGGGCTTTGTCGGATGGACTGTTTCGGGAGTGTCGACTCCAATGAGACGAATCGTTTCCTCTCGCCCGTCAACACGTACAGACAACGTGTCGCCGTCATGCACAGTTGTGACAGTGCCGAGAATGCGACCACCCGCATCCAGAGAGATGCGGGTGGCTGAGCACGATACGAGGGTGAGGCAAACGCTCACAATGATCGGAATTATTTTGCGCGACGTTGCGCGCTCCTTTACTTAGATGCGCTCGATGAGAGTGCCGGTACCGAGACCACCACCACAGCACATTGAAATGATTGCGTAGCGACCGCCGGTGCGCTCGAGTTCATTCAGTGCCTTGGTGATGAGGAAGGCGCCTGTTGCGCCGAGAGGGTGACCCAATGCGATGGCTCCACCGTTTGGATTGGTGCGCTCGAGGTCGGCACCAACAGCCTTGGCCCATGCGAGAACCACGGATGCGAATGCTTCGTTGATTTCGAAGACGTCGATATCACCAATCTTGAGGTTGTTGCGCTCGAGCAAACGCTCTGTTGCGTCGATCGGGCCTGTGAGCATGAGTACGGGGTCAACACCAACGAGGCAGGAGTCGACAATGCGAGCACGAGCCTTGAGGCCGAGTGACTTTGCCTTTTCTTCGGTCATCATGAGGACAGCTGATGCGCCGTCGGAAATCTGTGAGGAGTTTCCTGCGGTGTGCACGCCTTCGGGGCGAGCAACTGGCTTCAATGAAGAAAGCTTCTCGAGAGTGGTCTCACGAAGTCCTTCGTCCTTGCTGACACGACGTGTGCCAATAACTTCGCCGGTCTCGTTCACCTCGGGTGCATCGACTTCGATGTACTGACCAGAGAAGCGGTCTTCGTTCCACGCGCGTGCAGCACGTGCCTGTGACTCAACGCCCCAGTTGTCTGTATCTGCACGAGTGACGCCCCACTTGTCGGCGATGCGCTCTGCACCTTCGAACTGTGATGTCATTTCGTACTCTTCGAAATATGTCTTCGGGATGGGCACGCCCAAGCCGAGATCTTTCTTACTGTTGCTTCCGATGGGGACGCGGCTCATGACTTCAACGCCGCAAGCGATTGCAACATCAACCACGCCGGAACCAATGAGCGATGCTGCAAGACCGGTGGCCTGCTGAGAGGAGCCGCACTGGGTGTCAACAGTGGTGGCAGCTGTTGTGAGTGGGAGGCCTGCAGCCAACCAAGCGGTGCGAGTCACGTTGAATGACTGCTCGCCGATCTGGCTCACACAGCCGCCGACAACCTGCTCGACAATTGCAGGGTCAATGCCATTGCGGTCGATGATTGCCTTCTGAGCAAGACCAAGAAGTTCTGCTGGGTGAAGGGTGGACAAACCACCGTTGCGACGACCAATTGGGGTGCGTACTGCATCGATGATGACGACTGGATTCTGATTACGTGCCATTCGTTCATCCTACGCAGAGCCTTGGCTACTACCGTAAACGGAGATGAACCCGCATGAGTCTGCCTTTCGCCCATTGATGACACCAGCCGAGCACGCTCTCGAGCATCGCTTTATCCATGTTGTGGGGAGCAAAGTCTTTATTGACAACCAACCGGCTGAGGACAAATGGCATCAGCATTTCTTGGGGATGCATGGCGATGTTGCGTGTTGGGGCATTGATGTTCCTGATGGCGAGGATCCTGGCTATGGCGCAGAGATGGATTTACGTGCATTGTTTGGTCGTGTAACTGAAACCGAGTGGGCCGTTGCGGGTCGCGCCGTGCAATTGGTGGAATGGGGCCGCACACACCGATTCTGTGGTCGATGCGGAGAGCAAACACGGTTGGCAGAAAACGAGCGCGCATATGTATGCCCCGCTTGCACGTTGATGGCGTTTCCACGACTTGCTCCGGCCATCATCACGTTGGTGACTCGCGGTGAAGGCGATGCGCAAGAAGCACTTCTTGCGCGCGGAGCCAATTTTCCTGTTCCGATGTATTCCACCCTTGCGGGCTTCGTGGAAGCGGGCGAGAACCTCGAGCAAGCTGTTGCGCGCGAGGTGGAAGAAGAAGTTGCAATCAAGGTCAACAATGTTCGGTATGTGGCAAGTCAGCCGTGGCCGTTCCCGCACTCTTTGATGCTCGGCTTTACTGCCGAATGGGTGTCAGGCGACATTGTGTGTGATCCCGTTGAGATCATGGATGCCAATTGGTACAAACGAGATGAATTGCCGATGATTCCGCCGGCAATGTCCATTGCCCGCCGACTTATTGATGACTGGGTGTATCAGCGCTAGTGCGCAGCACTTCTGAACGCCTAGCGTCTCAGAGATGAGCAACATGAATCTCGGACGTATTGGGTTGTGGGCTGCGGACTTTGACCTGCAGCCAATGTCGAAGGCGCAAGAAGCAATCGCACAAGTCGAAGAGATGGGATACGGCGCAGTGTGGGTTCCCGAAGCTGTCATTCGTGAACCGTTTGCCTCTACTGCGTTGCTTCTCTCTGCAACGAAGAAGATGGTGTTAGCAACTGGCATCGCCAGTTTGCATGCACGAACCGCACAGACAATGCAGGCTGGTTGGAAGACACTGACTGAAGCATTCCCTGATCGATTTCTTCTTGGCATTGGTGTGAGTCATGCTCCGATGGTGCAAGGCGTGCATAAAGGCACGTATGACAAGCCATACAGCACAATGGTCGAGTACCTCGACGCCATGGATAAGGGAATTTTCTTTGGCGCCGCACCTACCACTGAACCGCAGCGCGTGTTGGCAGCGCTCGGGCCCAAGATGTTGAAACTGGCCGCTGAGCGTGGCGCTGGTGCCCACCCATATTTCACGCCGGTTGAGCACACAGCTTTCGCTCGCGAAACCATGGGCGCTGGTGCGTTGTTGGCGCCTGAACTTGCGGTTGTGTTGGAGACTGATGCAACAAAGGCTCGCGAGATTGCTCGCAAGTACATGACGACGTACACGCGTTTGCCGAACTATGCGAACAACTTGAAGAGGTTTGGATTCACTGAAGAAGAAATCACAAATCAAGAGGATCGACTTGTTGACGCGATTGTTGCGTGGGGTTCGATGGACACTGTTGTCGCCGCAGTCAAGAGTCATCTTGATGCAGGTGCAGATCATGTATGTATTCAAGTGTTGACAGATAAAACAGGCACATTGCCAATGCGAGAGTGGCAAGAACTTGCAGATGCCACTCGCGGTCTGTAATGGATAATCAGAAGTACCTGCATCACATTTCAACGTCGGGGCATGCAATTGCAGATGCTGCACGTCAATCGTTAGATGCTCCCGTGTTGGCGTGTTCACCATGGTGCGTGGCAGACCTCTTGTGGCATGTCGGTGAAGTGCATCTCTTTTGGGAGAGCATCGCAGCGAGTGGTTCCACAGACCCGACTTCAGTGATGCGAGCGAATCGCCCCATCGATACAGACATGATTCGGTGGTACGAAGCAGGTGTTGATGCGCTCGTGGACACGTTGTCGCGCTTAGACCCTGACCAACCCGTATGGACATGGAGTGGCCCTCAGACAGTGTCGTGGATTATTCGTCGTATGGCTCATGAGACCGCGATTCATGCATGGGATGCGCAATGGGCCGTTGGCATGCGCCCACAGATTGCCTCTGAGTTGGCAAGTGATGGCATTGATGAGTTCGTGTATGTCATGACGCCGCATTTCAGAGAAGGCCAACCCATCGTTGGTGGCTCCGTCCACATCCATTGCACAGATGTGGAAGGCGAATGGCTTCTGACGCCCGGAGACGGCCTCGAACTCATTGCGACCCGTGAGCATGCAAAGGGTTCGGTCGCATTGAGAGGTACGGCCGAGGACTTGCTTCTGGTTTTGTGGCGACGATCCCCGATAGACGTTGTGGAAGTCTTTGGAAACGAAGCAGTCGCTGAACGTTTCTTAATGCGCAGTGATCTCGATTAATTGCAGCACGTATTACCGACGAATAACTTTGATCCATTTTGATTTGTTGCCAGCTTTGTCAATGACTCGGATGTGCATCGTGCGTTGACCCCTCGGGAAAGAAACGGTGTATGTACCCCGTCGTGCGGCATCCACTCGGGTTGAAGTAATTCGTGCCTTCACTCTTGTTTCGATGCGAACCACTCCCGACATCTTGTCTCGCACAGAGATCATCACTGTTGACGCTGCTCTCGTAGTTGAAGCTCCCTGCGCGGAAATTCTTGTCTTGTTGGCCCGCATGGCAGTCACAGTGGGGGCCTCATCATCAGGGGACGTAATGTCTGTCATGAGATCTATGTCGTCTTGATAGATATCAGAGGTGCCATTCCGGAAGTAGTACTGCACGTAGACGGTGCGCTCTGCTATTTCTTCATCGGATGCAAGGAGTTCCCATGTCATCTGTTCAGTCAAGGGGAGTAGTCGTGCCCCTCGAAAGTTTCTATGGTTTGAGACTCGCATGGTCACAGCGCCACCTGGCGGGGTGAAATTTAAGGTGACGGTACTCAGCTCACTGGAGTAGTCGTCATTGTTTATAACTATGCCAAGTGGAGATGGTGTTCGGAACGACACTCGTGACGAGGTCGCAGTGCCCGCCTCGTTCTTTGCAACCAGTGTGACGAAATACGTGACGGCAGGGCGAAGCTCGTAGAGGTTGTAGGTAATTGTTTGGGCTCCATGGATGTCTGTTTGTCGAATGAAATGCTCGAATGGATCGTCGGCATCATCGGCTGCAGAGAATAGAAGCTTGACTGCGGTGTCAAGGCCATTCGCATCAAACTGGAGTTGCAGAGAAGCTCCGCGTGCTGAGGGCTCTACTGTTGGTGCAGAGACAGTCGGTGCACCGCCAAGGGTACGTAGTGAATCACTTGCGGAAGTGACCGAACCGATTTGATTCGTATTGATGACGCGAATGAAATACGAAGTGCGTGGACTGAGGCCGGCAACTGTGAACTGATGGCTTGTGGGGCCACTGCTTGTATATGAAGACGCCTCAGATTGGAGAATCTGGGAAAAAGATTCAGAGGTGGAGACCTCTGCTCGAACCGAGCCTGACGTATCGCCAGTTGAGATGATTGTTGACACAGAAATGCTGCGGACATCGGCTGTGGCAGTGACGGATGTGATGACCGGTAACGAACCAGTAGTCAGAAACGACTGTGTGGCACCGATAGTGGTCCCCAGAATGTTTGATGCAATGGCGCGGGTGAAGTATTGCGTTTGCGGAGTGAGGTCACTAAGTGAAACGGATCTGGTGACGTCTGTGGTGCCTCCTGCTGATGTAAGTGTGAATGATTGAAGGTTGTTTTGGAAAGTGCTGTCTGTCGAAAACTCAGCGCGAATAGATGTTGCAAGGTGGCTGGGGTTCACGGTGAATGATGCGATGGCTTCATTGCCCGTGATTTCAGTTGTTGAAATACCAGATACGACTGGTTCCGATCCGAGCGTTGTAAATGTAGAGACAGAGCTTGAAGTTGTGCCCAAGGTATTGGTGCCGATGGCTCGTACATAGTGTGTGGTACGCGGAGCAAGTGACGACAATTGAATGGAGAAAGAAGCTGGGATAAAGGAGTCATTCGGCGCATTCACTGTGACAGTGCGACGGAGAGACCCAGTGAAGTTGGCGTTGTTGGCCACTTCAATAACAAGTGACGTGGCGTAGCCATTCGGATTGACGGTTCCAGATACCGTTGCGAATTCCGCGCCCACTCCTGTTGAGGATGGGGCCACAACTGTGGGGGTACCAATAGGGACGATCTGACGTGGGGACAAGTTTGTCTTGTCGATCTCGTTGTAGACAGGGCCACCGTTAATCAAACCCATGCACCAGATCTTTGAATTGGTATCCAAGAAACAGGTACTAGAACCAGCCAAGGTGTATTCAGCAATCTTGACGTCTTGCGCGAGCAATGGCGAGCGGTATGTCTTGCCACCAAGGGTTGTTCCCGTTCCAAATTGTCCATTTGAACTGTCGCCAATGCAGTAAAACTTGTCAGCTGATGTAGTCAAACATGTGTGATAGTTGCCCGATGACATGGAAGTGATTGCCTCGTTGTTGGGAACGGTCATCTGAATAAACGTCATGCTGTCGTCGTAGGTCGCGTTGCCAAAAGAACCGCCATAGTTATCACCAGCGCAATAGCCAGAGCCGTCTGTGGTGATTGCACAGATTCGTCCAGATCCAATAGCTGCAGGAAGTTGTGACCATGTTTTTCCTTGAGGAGCAGGAAGGCTGACGGGAAGCCATGAGAATGAGTATGAAAACTGTTGCGGATATCCGAGACCAAACTGTCCATGGTTGTTTCCACCCCAGCAATACAGTTTGTTGCTCTTTGTGCTGACACACACAAGTCCATTGTTCATACTGAGAGTTGAAATCTTGCTGCTGTCTGGCATGGGGACCCGAACAGGAATGCGCATTGACTCGATGTCGCCATTGCCGATGTAGTGAGCATCACCCCAACACCAAAGGTCATCGGCGAGGTCAATAGCGCATGCTGTTGAATATCCAGCTTGTACATCTCGTACGCGAATGTCGTTAGGAAATTCCACTTGCACGGGCACGCGTGACACGGTTGTGAAATAGCTACCCAATCTTCCTTCACCCCAGCAAAATGCACGCCCGGAGACTGCGAGACCGCAGCGGGTATTTGAGGTACCTGCGTGAATGGTTGCCCACTGTTCACCGTTCGGAAGATTGATGCGTGTGAATTGAGTGACTGTTCTCTCGTTGGTATCGGGAACCAAGTAGCCGTTGTAATTGTCCCCTTTGCACAACAAATCGTGTGAGGTGTTGAGCACACAGATTGATCCGTGTCCCAGGGATACCTGTGAGAACGAAAATGGATCAGCAGAAACCGACGTTGCTGAGACAGCAACAGTGGCGACAGGCGTGCCAATCAAGAGAATTGCAAGGATGAACCGTGGGATGCGCATGTGCGCAAGGTACTCGGTTCATGTGTCGTGGTTTGGTTGCGCCAAGCCACTGTCATGGTGTGACTGCCTTATTCGGCGAGGCCCACTGGTTTGTCGTCAATGATCTGGTCGAGATACTCCGACATTCCGAAACCGGTGGTTCCTTCGTGTTCACCTGACGTGATCTGCCATTTGGTCATGCCTTCGCTGATGCGAGTCATCAGCCAGTTGCCATCGGGGTCTTGTCGACGATTACGAAGTGGAATCAAGTTCTGCACTTCGCCTCTGAAGTTCCATTCTTTTCCAGACTTGGTGGATCGAATCACTCCTGTGACGACGTCGTGATAGTTCTCTTCGCTCGTCGTGACAGTCGAGATTTGTACATCGTCACATAAATGAATCTGTCCGTTGTCCCAGACGAACCCACCGCGAGTGCCGGGGCCATCTTTCTTAGCAACGCGACTTGCCATGAATCCGAGATTCTCGCCAAAGTTTGCAGTGAGCCATCGGTAGTACCACGGTGCTTGCCAATAGCGCGGTCCCCACGAATGGTCGCGTAAGCCGAATCCGTTGATGAGCCATTCTTCGTTACCCACTCGTAAAGATCCGTGCGCAGAGACAAGTTGTTCGTAGTGGCCTTTTGCAAACTCTTCGCCAGGTGTTTCGTGGGGCGTATCTGGCTCGCCACCGAACATGCTTGCGCGCCCTTTGCCCGTGAAGGTGATGTGCGCTTCGCATTCGCTAAACGGGTTGTTTGCAAAAGCAGTCTTCGGATCAGCCATCTCGTGCGGATTATCAAGCACAACAACTTTGCCCACGAAGTCAATACGCAACTCTTCGAATGGCTTGACAATTGTCCAGGTGAGCCCACCCGCATCAAGTGCGTCGTTGCTCTCAATTGTTGGACGCTTGAACATGAAACCGACTCGCCCGTTGGGCAAGTACAAGCACACAGTCATCTCGGCGTACCCCTCGTTGGCACGGTTACCCATACGGAACCATCCGCCGACTTGAGTGACTGGATCAAAACAGTTGATGTACATGCTCTCGTTGAAGTTGGTCTCAGGACCAAGTTCGTGCATGTACTCGTCCTGTGGTTCGAGTCTGACTCCCATGATGTTCCCCCCGGAATTGTGTGTGCGTTGGCGACGGTCAGCCGTTGAAAATACGGTTCTGCAGCTTGCGCATTCCCGCTAGCCAACGATCACGGTCGGCAACTTTGCGTTGTTCAAATGTATGAACCTCTGCATGTGGCATCACGAGGAACTTTTCTTCAACAATTGTGTTGTAGACAATGTCGGCAACTTCGCTTGCCTCAAGGACGGCACCTGATGCCTTCACGACATCTCCACCGCGCTTGTCAATGCCGTCGTCAGCCCCAGGAGGATTCAACATATTCGTGTTGACACCTTGTGGGCAGAGGCAAGTGACGCGAATACCACGATCTCCGTAGGTGATGGACATCCACTCGGCGAATGCGACTGCTGCATGCTTGCTCACGCTGTAGGTAGCGCTACCAATTTGGGAGAGAAGTCCCGCAGCTGATGCCGTGCTACAGAAATAACCCTCGCCGGCAGCGATCCAATCACCAATGAGATGTTTTGCAGCCCAACGGTGTGCATGCGTGTTGATGTTCATCACGGCTTCCCATGTGGCTTCATCGGTGTTCTCGAGGAATTGTCCTTGTGCGACACCAGCGTTGGCGAAAAAGAGATGGATAAATCCAAACTTGTTGCGGGCTGCATCGATGAGTGCAACGTTGCCAGCTTCAGTGCCAATGTCTGCGACAACGGCGAATGCAGAGTCTGGTCGAATTGCATTCAGTGATGCCGCAACCGCTTCGAGACGTGATGCGTCTCTATCGGCGACTACGACTCGTGCACCGGCTGCATGGAAACGGCGAGCAAGGGCTTCTCCGATTCCTCCGGCAGCACCTGTGACGACTGTGGTTTTCCCCTCAAAATTCATATTTAGAACCTTATGGCAAGGGTCACGGGGGTCATTCATTCAAGAAGGCGGAGTGTCCACCTATCGGCGCGCCCCATCTGTACGATGTCGTTATCGGGCGGAACCGGTACCTCTGGTCTTCCGTACCCGTAACCGAGAGGAGCTCACCATGATGGATACACGCGAACCGGTCATTACCGAAGCGCTCGCCGTCATTGACAAGGCGTTGGCAGAAATGCTTC
>JBILBZ010000017.1:0-18471 GCA_044353425.1 Ilumatobacteraceae bacterium
GTTCTGCATTCAGCAACCAAAGGAATTGGCGGCCATAACGACGCACTCATCGGAGTCATCGCTGGCGAGAAAGATCTCTTGAACGATGTGTGGTCATATGCCGTGATGCATGGAGCGTCAGCGTCGCCGTATGACGCCCTCAATGCATTGCGCGGTATTCGCACTCTTGCTGTTCGCACAGAACGTCAGAGCAAATCAGCCTTGACCGTCGCCCATGCTCTGCAAGCGCATCCATCCGTCAAAGAAGTGTTTCATCCATTCCTTGAATCACATTCTCAACATGATCTTGCACGCTCACAGATGCGTCATGGCGGTTCTCTTGTTGCAGTCGAACTTCACGGCGGATTCGACGAGTGCAATGCATTTGTGCAGAAACTTCAACTGGCACACATTGCGACATCTTTCGGTGGGCCAGAGACACTTGTATGTCACCCAGCGACAAGCACGCATGCAGGCTTATCAACTGACGCGCTGAACGCAGTGGGTGTGACCGAAGGACTCTTGCGTTTTTCTATTGGTCTTGAAGATGCCGATGATTTGGTGAACGACATCACCAACGCATTAAAGAACTAAATCTTCTTTGGCGGACGTGGAATAAATCCACTTGTGCGAGCGACATAGTCGGCATAACCCTCACGACGACGACTCAATGATCGTTCCAACATTGGAACACCAGAGATCTTCAGCAAGAAGAACGTCATCACAACAGGACCAATAAACCCGAAGACACCGGATCCGGTTTCAGCACCCACGATGCCAATACCCCACCACAACAACGCATCTCCGAAATAATTTGGGTGGCGCGTAAGGCTCCACAGACCCTTGTCCATCACTTTGGTGGCGTTTGCAGGGTCTTTCTTGAAACGTGCAAGCTGATAATCACCCACAGCTTCAAACATCAAGCCAACCACCCACAGCATGATGCCCATCACTGCAATAGGGCCGACTCCAGGAGATTCATCAGCATTTCCCAGGATGACAGGCAACGACACAGTCCACATCAACACGCCTTGCAAACCAAAAACGGTGACAAGACTGATGATGCCAAAGTTCTTGCCCTTCTTTTTGCGCATTGCCTTGTAGCGCCAGTCCTCACCATGCCCGATGTTTCTCTTTGCGAGATATATAGCAAGACGCATTCCCCACAGACCAACCATGAGGGCGAGAAGAATTTGTCGACCCGAATTACCGTCAACGATGAGGGCGAGAACCCATGATGTGACTGCAAAACCTGCGCCCCACACGATGTCGACAATCGAAGCATTCTTAATGACAAGACTGATGATCCACGTAGTCACCATTACGACAGCAATTGTGATCGCTGCTATCAACATTGCATTACCCATTGTTCACTCCTACTGACAGTGATTGTTCTGAGACTATTACTCCGACGGCGTGGTCCATTGCGCACCACTGCTCGTCAAGCCACGCAACGAAGGCCTCACCCGTTGCAACTGTGGCGCGTTGATGCTCGGTGACCTTTACCTGAACCTTCACAGCGCTCTTTGCCAAGTGCTGAACAATTCCACGAAAGGAATCCATTCCATCGAACCCTGCGTGCCACATCGTGACGACTTTCGCATTCGGCACCGCGGCCAACAGTGCGGTCACGCCGGCGGTCTTCGGAGCCATGAGGTACTTCAGCTTCTCCAGCTTCACTGCGCGTTCTGGTGCTCGCTCACGAAGACCTTCCAGTATGCGCCGACGCTTGGCATCGTTCGCGCGAGTTCCTTCCGGAAAAATCACCGCGATCTCTTGAGCACTGAGACCTTGAGCCATCTGTTCAATTCCTTGCAACTCGGCGGCGAGATCCGAAGAAGATCTGTCAAGGAAATAGTTCGGCAGACGATGCCCCACAACATCAAGACATGGGTCAAGTTTGAGTTCCTTCTTCAGCACATAACGAGGGCGAAGCCCTGACGCAGTCATGAACACCCAGGCACTCATCACGGAATCAGCCAAACTGGCGTGACGACACAGTGCAATAAACGGGCCATCCCCCAATGTGTCTGCACCTTCTACTTCAATGTGCAGACCAACTGTCAGACCAAGAGCACCCACCACACCCCGAGTCCAGAGCTTCTGTAGGACAAAGTTGGCGTTCTGATTTCGAGATTGCCCGACAGCCCACAGGCAAACAGCCGCGACAATGCCGAGGGTCTCGAGCCACGCCCACATCAGCCCAAAAGCTGTGAATCGCACGAGAGGGAAACGCCAATTCATCCGAACCGCGTCAACAACAAGCATGATGGGGAGCCACACAGGCATCAAAACGAGAAGCAGCAAAGCCATTGCCACAACACCCAGAACCATGACTGGGCGTCGGACCCATGTTCTCTCCATCCCCGAACCCTATTCCTTCGGCCGTCAGGCTCGGGGATGCCATACAGGACAGCCATATCCCTTTTACATTTTGTAAACTTCGGAGGTGACTGACTTAGCCCCATCTGGAACCCGCGTCTCCTTCAAGGTCAACGGACGAGATGTCTCCGTCTCTGTCGAGCACCCGCACCTCCTTGCAGCTTTGCGAGACGAATTGGACATCACGTCCCCCAAAGACGGTTGCTCCCCCTCTGGCCAGTGCGGCTGTTGCACCATCATGATCGACGGCAAGGCTCAGGTCAGCTGCCAGTACCCCGTCACAAAGGCCGATGGCAAAGACATCACCACGCTTGAAGGCGTCGACGAAGCCGAGCGCACTCTGTACTCCGATGCATTCGCTGCATGCGGAGGTTTGCAATGCGGATTCTGCATCCCGGGCATTGTGATGCGCGCGAAGTCACAAGTCGACAAAAAGGGCGCGGACTTAAAGCGCGAAGACATGGCCCGTCACCTGGGTGCACACCTGTGTCGCTGCACCGGATACGTCAAGGTTCTTGATGCAATTGAATCTGTCGCAAAGGGAACAACCGTTGACACTTCCATGCCTGGCGGTATCGGCTCACGTGGAACCAAGTACGAGGCCAACGAACTGGCCCTCGGTGATCGCGGATATGTCGATGACATTCGCGTTCCTGGCATGTTGCACGCTGCTCTTCACCTGACCAAGCATGTACGTGCCGACATCACTGCAATCGATACAACAGCCGCAAAGAACGCTCCAGGTGTTGTCGCTGTCTTCACTCGTGCAGATGTTCCCGGTGACAACAAGGTCGGGATCATCTACAAGGACTGGCCAGTGTTTGTAGGAGTCGGTGAACGTACGTCCTATGCCGGAGACGTTCTCGCAGTGGTTGTAGCCAACTCACGTCGTGAAGCGCGTGCCGCTGCTGAACTCATCGAAGTGCAATACACACCACTTCGCCCCATCGTGGATGCCCGCTCTGCAATTACCGATACAGAAATTGCCGTGTGGGGAACGCAGAATAATGTTCTCTCACGCAGCGAGTACTCGAGAGGTGACGTTGATGCTCAACTCGCTTCGAGCGCTTTCGTCGTTACAGAGACGTTCAATACGCAACGTATTGAACACGCTTTCCTTGAACCAGAGTCAACACTTGCAGTTCCGAACTCTGATGATGGCACCATGCACGTGTACTCCGGCGGTCAGGGCGTGTGGGATGACCGTGATCAGATTTGTTCTCTTCTTGGAATCCCCACAGACAAGGTCACTGTTGAACTCGTTTCAAATGGCGGTGCCTTCGGCGGCAAAGAGGACATGTCGAATCAAGGCCAAACGGCGTTGGCAGCATGGCTCTTGCAACAGCCCGTGAAGTGCACGTTGTCTCGCGAAGAGAGCCTGTTGATGCATGCAAAGCGCCATCCCATTGAGATGGAGTACACGGTTGGTTGCGATGCCAATGGCAAGCTCACCGCAGTGCGTGCTCGCATGATTGGTGACTCTGGTTCGTATGCATCAGTTGGGATGAAAGTTCTCGAGCGCGCAGCAGGGCATGCAACCGGGCCGTATCACACACCGTCGGTTGATGTTTCCTCTGTTGCCGTTCGCACTAACAACCCCGTGTGTGGTGCATTCAGAGGCTTCGGTGCGAACCAAGCACAGTTTGCAATGGAAGGGTGCCTTGACCGCCTTGCCGAAAAGGCAGGAATCTCCAGTTGGGAGATTCGCAAGCGCAATGTGATTCACCCGGGCGAAGTATGGGGTCCTGGTCAGATAATGGACGATGGCTGCCTCGGAGCCGAGACATGTCTTGACACAATTAAAGATGAATTCGATGCAGCTGTTGCCGCAGGAAAAGCTGTTGGTCTTGGATTAGGTCTGAAGAACTCGGGTCTCGGAAATGGATTCCGAGAGATCGCACGCGCGGCAGTTCATTTCCGAGCTGACGGCATTGTCGAAGTTCGTCACGGATGGACTGAGATGGGCCAGGGTGTTCACACTGTTGCATTGCAAGTCGCAGTGGAAGAGCTGGGCATCGACGCCGCCAGTATTCGCGTCATTGTTGACACCACTCGTCAACTTGGTTTCGGTCAAACCACCGGCAGTCGCGGAACCCTTATGGCTGCAGCAAGTGTGAAGAACGCATGTGCGGAAGCGGACAAAGACGGTCGCAAGATTGGCGTCGATTACATCGGTGAGTATGTCGTTGACTGGACACAACACTTAGGTGAGCCTGGCGTAGAAAATCCAACCATTCACTCTGCTTTTGGTTACGCAGCACAGCTTGTTGTGATGAATCCGGAAACTCAGGACATTGAAAAGGTTGTTGCAGTGCATGACGTCGGCCGCGCGGTGAACCCCACACTGTGTGAAGGTCAAATTGAAGGCGCAGTACACATGGGGCTCGGATATGCATTGACCGAAGACTTCCCCAGTGATGACACAGGATTCCCCACCAACATGACATTGCGCTCATTGGGAATCTTGCGCGCTAAGGATGTGCCGCCTATTGAAGTCACATTGGTCGAATGCCCACAGCCAAAGAGTCCATATGGCATTAAGGGTGTAGGTGAAATTGGTCTTGTTCCGACAGCGCCTGCCGTGGCAGCTGCGCTGCACAATGCAGACGGAGTGTGGCGTACACGCTTGCCAATGAAACCAAAGAACGACACTTCCAACGATTAAGAATCACACGAGACCAGGAGAAATCATGACAAGCCCAGCAGCGATCTACCTTCAAGATGCACACCCCATCAAAGAAGGAATGGACTACACAAAGTACGCAGAAGAAAAAGGCTTTGAAGCCGTATGGCAAGCAGACAGCCGCTTAGTTCGCGATGCGATTGTTCCTATGTCTGCATTTGCAGCCGTCACCGACACCATCAAGATTGGTTCGGGCGTTGTGGACTGCTGGACACGTAACCCAGCTCGCCTTGCAGCAACTTTCTCGACGCTCGACGACTTGGCCCCCGGTCGTGTCATCCTCGGTATCGGCGCCTGGTGGGATCCGTTGGCAGAAAAGGTGGGCGTGTCTCGCGCAAAGCCACTACGTGCGATGAGAGAGATCATCACAGCAGTACGTGGACTGCTTGCCAATGAAACCGTCACGATGAATGGCGAGTTTGTTCATCTTGATGGCGTGGAACTCGACTACGTGTATCAGGAGCGTCGACCAAAAGAAGTGCCTATCTATCTCGGCGCAACAGGCATGCAGATGATGGAACTTGCTGGCGAGATTGCCGATGGTGTCGTTCTCAACTACCTCGTCTCTCCCGACTACAACAAGACCGCCATCGAAGCTCTTGCCAAGGGCGCAGACAAAGCCGGTCGCAAGTGGGAAGACATCGACCGTCCGCAACTTGTGGTGTGTAGCGTGCACGAAGATCGTCAGACTGCCTTTGATATGGCTCGACTCATGGTTACGCAGTACCTCGGTCAACAGCCGCACATCATGAAAGCTTCTGGCGTTCCGCAGTCCCTCCTCGACAAGGTGGGCGAAGTACTCACCTGGCCAGCCACCCATGAACAAGTGGTCGCGGCATCGAAACTGGTGCCCGATGAGATTGTTCAGATGTTGACTGCATCAGGTACTCCTGACGACGCTCGTGCCAAAGTCCGTGAGTACATGAAAGATGGCGCCACGTGCCCAATTCTGTATCCATTGGGTGATGTGAAGGCAATGATTGACGCGTTCTCAGGCTGGACAGCCTGACGCTTCCTCACTGAGGAATACGCTAAAGAGGTGAGCCCACAACAGCCATTGACATCACGACTCGCCGGATTTGGCGCGTCTGTGTTTGCCGAGATGACTGCTCTTGCTCTTCAGACTGGCTCAATCAATCTGGGCCAAGGTTTTCCTGACTACAACGGGCCAGACGAAGTTCTTTCTGTTGCTCAATCTGAAATTGCGCGTGGCAATAATCAGTACCCACCTGGAGTTGGCCGGCAGGACTTACGCGCCGCAATCAGTGAGCACCAAAAACGCTTCTGGAACCTTTCCTATGATCCAGACTCCGAAGTACTCGTCACGATGGGTGCCACCGAAGCTTTGGCCGGTGCTCTACTCGGCATCTTGAATGCCGGAGATGAAGTCATTGTCTTTGAACCGCTCTTTGACACATACGCAGGATGTATCGCACTCGCTGATGCTGTTCTCTCCCCTGTCACTCTGCGCCCGCAATCAACGGGACGCTATGGCTTCGATGTAGATGAATTACGCCGCGCCATTACAAGCCGTACACGGATGATTCTGTTGAACTCACCACACAATCCAACAGGAATGGTTTTCAACAGAGATGAATTGCAGATCGTTGCCGACATTGCACAGGAACACAACCTCATCGTTGTCTCCGACGAGGTCTACGAGCATCTCTTGTTTGACGATGCACAGCACATCCCCATTGCATCACTGCCAGGAATGAGGGAACGCACCATCACAATTTCTTCCGCCGGGAAAACCTTTAACACCACCGGTTGGAAGATTGGTTGGGCGTGCGCCCCAGGTCATCTCCTGCATGCAGCCCGTATGGCGAAACAGTTGTTCACATTTGCAGGTGGCACTCCTTTCCAGTCGGCAATTGCAGCAGGCTTACGTCTTCCGGATTCGTACTTTCAACAGCTTGCAAAAGACTTACAGTCGAAGAGGGACATCTTGATGGATGCGCTGCAAACAGCAGAGCTCAACCCCATTCGCCCCGAGGGCACTTACTTCATCACGGCCGATATTCGTCATCGTTGGCCCGATGGAGACGCAATGGACTTTTGCAGAGAGTTACCAGCAGCTTGCGGCGTTGTAGCGATACCTGGCTCTGTTCTCTACGACCAACGGCATGCCGATGAGGGCAGACACCTTGTTCGTTTCGCCTTCTGCAAACAGACATCTACCATGCAGGCAGCGGCTAAGAAGTTGACGGAATGGGCATGAAGATCGCAGTCATACAACACGACATTGAATGGGCTAATCGCGAAGCCAACTTCGCATCATTGACGCCCATTATCGCTCAAGCGGCCGACAACGGCGCACAGTTCGTTGTGCTGTCAGAGATGTTCTCCACTGGCTTCGTTGTCGACCGTGACGATATTGGCGAACCAATCGGAGGACCTTCCTCCCAGTTCTTGTCCCGCATGGCTCAACTCCACAACGTCACGGTGTGCGGAAGTTGCCCCGAGATTCAGGACGGCGACCCTCGCCCGTTTAACTCGCTCGTAGTCGCTCACCCCAATGGCAGCTTCGACCGGTATTCAAAGATTCATCCGTTCACGTACGGCGGCGAAGACAAACACTTCCGCGCAGGCGACTACTTTGTCACCATCATCGTGAACCAAGTTCGTGTCTCATTGTTTGTCTGTTACGACCTCAGATTTGCTAATGAATTCTGGGCGCTCGCAGAAAACACAGATGCTTATGTCATCCCTGCCAACTGGCCGGAATCCCGTCGAGAGCACTGGATATCCCTGCTGACATCTCGCGCAATCGAGAACCAGGCGTATGTCATCGGATGCAATCGCGTCGGCACAGGCGGCGGACTCAACTATGTCGGTGACAGTCGAGTTATCGATCCCCTTGGAAAAGTCGTTGCTGATGCAGCATCGGACGAAACCATCATCTACGCCGAGATTGATCCACAGATTGTCAGCACTGTGCGCAGAAAGTTTCCTTTCCTTCAAGACCGCCGTAATCTCATCTAGTGAGCAACATCAAACGCCGCCCTCTCCTTGCGAAGCTCGCATCATTCGCCGGAGTCCTGATTGGTCTCGCGGGCGTCACTTTTGTTGTTAGAACAATTCTCACGAAACGCGAAGAAGTCGGTGATGCATTCGCAGAGTTAAACGGCATCACCCTCATTGCCAGCTTGCTGTTGGGCCTCTCAGCCATGACTCTCATTGGTTACGTGTGGACACGCATGCTGGTCTCTCGAGGTCACCACGCACCGCCTCGTTCAGCAATGGCCTGGTACTTCGCTGGCCAACTCGGCAAATATGTTCCCGGCGGAATCTGGCCCATTGTCGGGCGCGCTGAGCTCGCCGCCAGAGGCGGAGTACCCCGCCCAGATGCCTACGCCGCTACAGGGCTTTCGATGGTCACGACGTACCTCGCTGCAGCACTTGCCATCTGCATCGGTTCCCTTCTGTCGTGGTCATATCCGCTCGCCGGAATCCTGGGACTTACGTGCATGGGAATTGGTTTTGCAATCTTCAGCAACGCTGGCCTACGCAGCAGAGTTCTCGTCCTGATCAATCGTGTCAGCCCACGGGCGGCAGCTCTCACAGAGCCACGCCGGCTTCTTCTTCTCACAGTGATTCATCTTCCCGCTTGGGTTCTCATGTCGCTATCCACCTCAGTCACTGCTTCTGCGTTCGGAGCTGACATCGGCATCGTGCACATGCTCTTCATTACATCTGCTTCATGGCTTGCTGGCTTTGTCGTTGTCGGTGTCCCCGGGGGCATTGGCGTGCGTGAATCTGTGTTTACGGCCCTTGCCGGAACCGCCATCAACCCGGGCGTAGCGGTGTCGCTAGCTCTTGCGAGTCGAGTTGTGTTTATCGCAGTAGATCTTGTTGGCGCGCTTGTTGCCAACATCGTTGCACGAACTGCATCTTCAGCTAAAGCCTGAAAAGCGGTCTCGCGAAATCTCTTTTCGTTGCCCACTCAAACTTTTCACGCGAAGAATTCGCACCATGAACCAACGTACATAGCGCATTATGTAACCGCGTAGTTCAAGAGTTGCTTTGCGAACCTTCATGTATCTGTAGCGACGTGCGGCCATGAGAGCCTGCTTGCGTACCAGCTCGCGGTGGAATTTGGTCACTTGTCGTCGTGGCTTCAGTGTGCCGAAACCCTCATTGGGCCCATGTAACTCCGGAGTGTGAAGACCAATCTCGCGAAGAAAAGCAGCATAGGCGTACGCAAACTCACCGAATACAACACGTTCTGTTTGAGACTCACGGATCTCGTCTTCGCCCACTTGGATAGAGACACAGCTTCCACTATCAACCAGTGACTGCAAAGCTGCTTCTGCAAACTCTGTTCGACAGACAACAAGGCTGATACCCGTCTTCGTAAACACAGTGCTGGGCAACCATGCGTCACCCACGACAAGGTCGGCAAGAAAATTGGAGTGATTAATGCAGACGTGACAACGCGAAGTGTTGAAGTGGCGATCGAATGCAACTTGGTATCCAAAGTCGACACGACGACTTGCAGTAAACACTTTCTCATCGCGAGTGGTGACCGTGAGCTTTCCTACAGGTCCACCACCGCGATAGGAGATGTCCGCAATCTCATCAGGGTTGTAGCCCAAGTACTCGCCCATCGCATTGATGCTGTGATGCGAGTACTGCCAACCGCAAAGAAGACCAATCGTGATCGTGATCTTTTCGCGCAGCTCGGGAGCCATCAGCTTCACCCAGGAATAGAGGCCTTCTAGCTGACACGGAATAGCAACAACAGCTAATCGACCAGGAGTATCACGCAACAATTCCAGCGCAGGAGTCTGTTTGAGGTTGTGATAGATCGATCCTGGCAAAGTGTCGACATCTTCAGCACTCGAGACCAACCGTGCAGCAAATTCAATACCGTCGACATGATCCAGAGCAATGACACCGTCGATCTGATTACTTGACAACAGATGGCGCAACAACTCCTTGATAAGTCCACCAGAACTGGCTTTCATGTTGCGACCATTATTTGTGCTCTGCGACAGGTGCACAGAGCGCACAACACCAAATGGGCCAATCTCAGCGCCAGGGAATAAGTAGTTCTGCAAGCCTTCGTAATCAACAGAGACTGCAGGACACACACTGGCAGCTGCCGCAGACCCAGCTGATTCTGGTTCGTAGATCAGACGGTTGGGGCTAAGAGACACCTTGACCGAGGAGTCGGCCATCTCGCATGCACCACACCCGATACACATGCCCGAAGAGATCACCCCAGAGAGATCAGATGACACATTCATTGCTTCGCTGCCCCTGCGATGATGCTGAAGTTCAAGGCAGAACGTTCTTCCACGGCTGGCAGCGCCTGACGAATCTGCATTTCTATCTGAGATTTATTCATGATGCATCGCTGTACCTGTTCGACGATCTCTTCAGGATGCGACAAAGTGGTCGAATCCATCCCGAAGTCAGCCAATCCAAAATCATCCAACACTTCGCGATACTTGTGGCTCCATCCAACCACAACCGTGGGCGTGCATGTAGAGAGACCAGAAATCATTGCGTGGAAACGAGATGTCACAAGCACCTGACCCATTCCGATCAGTCGTCGCAGTTCCCCAGCAGACAGATCCTCATCGACGCCAATCACCATCTCATCATCTGACAGTGCAGCCGCAACTTGTTGACACACTGGGCCGTCATTCATTCGACCTTCAGGATGACCCACACGGTATGAGTGAGGTGCAATCACCACTGCAAGCCCTGTGGCAGATCTGATTTTGCGAGTCAATTCCGCGACCGCGAACACATAGTCAGATCCGGTCGACTCATAGAGTCCGCGGACAACGGAACTCGGCATCACAACAACAAACTTCTCATGCAATGGAGCAAGAAGTGCCCTCACCGAGTCAGGAAGATTCTCTGACTCATCCAAGGAGAAGGCTAAGTCAGACACATTGGTGACATTGGAAAGTTGCAACGTGTCGAGATGCTCTCTTGTGCGCGCACCACGGGCACACACTGCAGCTAAACGGGGCAACACCAGCTTGGCAAGAAGACGATTTGGTTGAGTCTGAAAGGGTCCAAGTGCTTGGGCAGCTTTCACAGTAGGCACACCCAATAAAAGCGAGAGCCCCGTCATCAGTGAGTTGTACACGGTGATGGGAATGCCACGTCCATCTACAAACGAGATACCTGCAACATCGACCACAACCGAAGAATCAAGAATGGAACGACATGCGCGAGTGCGCACCCATCCGAGCGGCAATCGCATTGTTCTCGCAAGCAGTGCCAGACAGGCAACAGGTATTTCGATCACGGCCAAGCGCAAAGGCTGCAGACCAATAACTTGTGCAGGTGCACCAGAGGGGATCTTGGGGGCATCAGCCTCTGGATACGTGGTCAGAATATTGAAACTACAATCCCCCATTGTTGTGGGAAGTTTGGCTATGACGGTCTCCAACATTGCTGCCGCACCCTTATTGGCAGACAGCGCCGCTCCGACTATTGATACCTGACGTTGCGTTGCACTCACGGGAGAAATCAGGCGGGCGGTACTGAAACGGGTGACTTCGTTGCTCGCACAACGAGATCAGCCAACAAACCGACAGTAATGACTTGCAGAGCAGCAAAGAAGACAAGAAGCGTGTTTGCCGCAAGTCGGAAATCTCGACCAGCCCAGTCGAAACCTAGTTTGATGAAACCTGCTGCAAGAAGCAAAAGCCCAATGGGCAAAAACACCTTGAGCGGGTTATATGACAATGTCATGCGAATGACCTGAAGAATGTAACGACGGGTGTCCTTCAGCCAGTGGAACTTTGATCGACCAGCACGCGGGAAATACTCAATGGGGAAAAAGCCAATGGAGTATCCATTACCCAGGAAAGACATCGTCAACGTCGTTACGCACGAAAAGCCCTTAGGCAACTCATGGACATACTGCATTGCCACATCACGACGGAAAGCACGAAGACCAGAGTTCAGATCCTTGATGTCGGTCTCCGACAAATAACTCGCCAGCTTTCGAATGATCCATTTCGCCGGGGTGCGCAACAACTTGTGTGTGCCCTCTTCAGTCTGACGCCAACCAACAACATGGTCAACACCTTCCATCGAATCAACAAGTTCGGGAATCAGATTGTTGGGGTATGTCATGTCGACATCGGTCCACACCACAACACGACCTCGCGCAGCCGTGGTTCCCGTCCGTCGAGCAGCGCCACTGCCAGAGTTGCGACGATGAGTAATCAATGTGATTCCCGGAATGTTCGCGAGTTCTGCTTCAGAACCGTCATTGCTCCCATCGTCCACCACTATGAGTTCAAATGAGTACTTCGATGCTTCCAAAGCTTCTCGGATGCGCTCAATCTCCGTGCGGAGATGGCCCTTCTCGTTGTAAATCGGAAGGACGACGCTCACGTCGCACTGGTCAGGGGTGTACTCGGTCATGTCTATTCCTGGCTTCTTCGATCAGCAGTGGGCAGTATTAGCCCGTTGCCACAGTACTCTTTCGACTGCCTTCTCCCTGGCGACGATGCTCCATTCCCCATCAGAAGGCTTTTTAGACTCGACTCCGTAAATGCACGAGAAGATCTTAGGAATGGTCGCATTGGGCCCTGAGGTATTGAACCGAACGACTCGAATCGGGTGCAGTTTGTAGCGCATGTAGTAGTACGACCGGTCATTACGAATCTCAATATCGAAGCCCACCCGGGCTGTCCCTGACTCCCTCACCAACTGCAGGGTCTTGTTCGTGGCTTCAAGTCGCGATGTTCTCGTGAGAATGCTGTTCTGACCTGAATACATGGAACTAACAGCGAACAATGCGACAAGAGTCAACACTGCTACTGCACCATTCCTGCGCGCCAGAGCCCACAACACCAATGCCACGGCTGTAAAGAGCAGACCGAAGGTGATAAGACCAGGGCGAATAATGTAACGAGCAATGTCAATACCAACGATGTTGGGATACACGATGCTGTCTCTGTAATGACTGCCCTTCACGCCGTCACCAAAGTCAATAAGAACGTAGAACGCTGCTACTCCAAAAATCGAAAGACCAGTCAACAACCACGCACGCTGGGCAAGACGGGAAGAACGTTCTAATGCCACACAGGCAATTACCAGTAGCGCAGGAACCATCATCTCGACATAACGCCCATAAATCAGGTGGTCACCGCGATTGCCATATAAAAGTTGCAAACCACCCGTAAAAATTATGGCGAAAGCTGCTGCAAAGACAACGAGAAGAGTCACACGTTCTGCATCACCACCGATTGTTTTTCGTCCACCATTTCCGACAACGCGTGAGATGATGAAAAAGATTGCAATTCCAATCAGCCCGCACGAACTAGCGATGAGATACCAGCTCTGCCCGACCATGGTTCGCAGCATGGCTGGCCACACATTCGGATTCACAAGACGTTCCAACAACCTGTTTTCTTGATCGTAAGAGGTCGTATACACCGCCGTTTTCACAAACTTGTTCAGCAGATGAGTTGCTGCATAGGCCATTGCCGTCACCGCCACTGCAAGACCAGCCGTGACGAAGGTGATTTCTTTTCGTAGCCACCACCATGCAAACAACAAACACACAATGGGCAGCAACAGAATGAAACGCCCATGCAATGCGGGCATCAAGCCGGTGAAGAGTCCAAGTCCAACAACTAGACCATTTGAACGAGCTTTGGACGCGCGCAAGACAAAGCCAACGAATAATACAAATGCAAGTCGAGATGCTGTTTCCGCCCAACTAAACATCGCCGAGACGATGGTGCCCGGTACCACAAAGACAAGAGCGGTGATCACCATCGCCATGTGACGCGATGCTCCAAAGCCTCTTTGCGCCAACCGACCCGCATACCAAGCCGTGAGAACGGCAAACACAACATTTGTCAGCAACGAAAAACGGTACGCACCGCTGATTGATCCGGTGAACAGCGCTCCTAGACCTGTAACAATCCCATAACCCGCGGGATAAAAACTGCCAGTTGGGATCGCTGCTTCGCCATGACCAATGAGCACCTGACCATTTGTAAGGAATCCAAACTCGTCAGGATGAACGGTGGGTCCATACTGACGAAGCGCAACCGACAACATGAACAGCCCACACAAACCTGCCAGAATCAGCGCGAAACGAGACTGGGCTGCCGACGGTTCAAAAGATCTCTCTATATGAAGACGTGAGTCAAGACGGCGTAGTCGGTTGAAATCCACGGGTAGACCCTAGTTTCAGCACTTCCCCCAAACGGGTAGCCCTCTTGAATCTGAGGCTGGTTATGGACGAGGCTTGCTTGGATCTGGCTCCTTCGGGAGCCCAAGGACACGCTCGCCCACAATGTTGCGTTGCACTTGAGCTGTTCCGCCCCAGATGGTGGAAGAACGGTGCTGGAAGAACATTGATGTCCACCGATCGGCCACATACTTGCCATCCTTGTCATCAAGAATCAACATCGCTTCTGCCCCGCGAGCATTCATCATGCGCTCAGTGAACTTCTGTGCGTACTCTGACCAGAACATCTTGTTGATAGAAGCCGCTGGACCAGGTTCTTTGCGCGCCAAGACTTCGGAAAGAAGCTTGAGGCCCTGGAATCGCATGATCTCGACATGGCTAAATGCCCAGGCAAGCTGCTGGCGAGTAATCGGATCAGCGGTCTTCCCCGACTTCTTTAACATGTCGACAGCTTCCCAGAACTGCTTGGTGTACTCAACGTGCTGTGTCGTTGCATGTCCACCACGCTCGTTGCCAAGTGTTGTCATGGTGACTCGCCAACCGTTATTCATGCCACCAATGATGTTGGCGACCGGAGCACGTGACTCGGTCATGAATGTCTCGGTGAAGTGTGATGCACCATGTGGCTGCATGATGGGACGAAGCTCGACTCCATTTGATGCTCCGTCTTCTGCGAACATCGGAAGCAGTACGTATGAAATGCCTGCATGTTTTGGTGCGTCTTGGTCTGTGCGGCACAAGCAGAACATCATGTTTGCTTCGGTAGCACCAGAGGTCCACACCTTTTGACCACTGATCACGACTTCTTCGCCGTCGATGACACCGCGCGTCTTCAATGCAGCAAGGTCAGAACCAGCATCAGGCTCGGAGAACCCTTGGCAGTAGCGGTCTGTGCCGTCAATGATGCGAGGAAGAAAGCGCTTCTTTTGCTCATCGGTACCCCACACAATGATGGATGGTCCGACGAGCCACTCGCCCATACCGCGCGTCACGCGGGGAACATTGGCGCGAGCGAATTCTTCATTCAGAACAGCAACTTCAATGCCGGTGAGTCCGCGACCGCCGTACTCCTTCGGCCATGACACACACATGTAGCCGGCTGCAGAAAGAGTGTCAGCCCATTCACGAGCACCCTTCACTTGACCGCGTTGCAATGCATCGGCAGAAACACCGATGAGCTCCTTGGGAGCATTAGATGCAAGCCATGTACGGACTTCCTCGCGAAATGCTTGTGCTGCTGGTCCGAGATCTAGTTCTAACGGCATGAGTCCCCCTCAATCGTGATGTGGAAAGTATTTCAGTTAGTTCAGTGAAGATAAGAACTGAAGGATGGCCTTATTGACTGGCTCGGCATGAGTCATATTCGCTGCATGAGGACCACCTTCAATTGCCACAAGGGTTGCAGCCCCACCAAGACCATCACGAAGAATCTCAGCCTTCTCCATCGGAATCGATGCATCTGCAGTTCCATGGACAATTAGCGCAGGGCATGTGATTTCGCCCAGGCGTGGCGTGACATCGTCACGATGCATGAGGCAGTGGAATGCGCTCGTGAACTGATCAGGCTGCATAGCTCCCCACTTGTTGAACCACTCGGTCCAATCACCAGGTCCGAGAATGAGACTGGCAACAATGTCTTGCACGGCAACGGCGCCATGCTCCACCCAAGCGGCATGCAAGCCGTTGTATGGCTCAACGGTCTCTGGCGCTTCAGTGCCAGCTTGCGTGTCAAGAAGAATCAGAGCACGAACTCTTTCGGGCGCCGTCAGCGCCACACGCAAACTAAGGAAACCGCCTTGCGACATTCCTCCGATGATTGCCTTGTCAATACCCAAGTGATCCATGAGCGCAAGAACATCATTCGCTGAGTCCCAGTAGGTGAATTCACCAACTGATGCAGTCCCACCAAAGCCGCGCTCATCCCACGTGATGACTCGGTACTTGTCCTTCAATGCAGCAACTTGTGCGTCGAACATTGAATGATCCATGAGGAAGCCATGGCTCAAAATGACAACGGGGCCGCTGCCACCATTGTCTTCGAATGCGAGAGTGATTCCGTTTACCTGTGCTGTTTGCATATCAGCACCATAGTGCTGCCACTGTGCGGGCTAGAACGTGGACGTTAGAGATTCAGCCCCATTCCTTGCGCATCTGAGGAATCACCATTTCGACATATTCGGCCAACAGCTCTTGATCCCATGGTGGCCGAATGGCGATATTGACCATCTGCGCACCAGCTTCAACGAACGGCGCAATCTGCTCCATGGCATCTTGTGGTCGACCCAGAAGAGAACCTGAAATGATGCGGTCTGAGGCTGCTCCCCACTGAACTTCCAACTGCTTCTTGACGACAGAGACGTCATCGCGACTAAAGCCGTAGGACAGGTTGATGCTTCGCTCGACTGCAGATGGCTCACGACCTGCCTGAACGCACCAGTCATCCAGAATTCCATTCAGTTCCTTGAACTGGGCCGGACTCGCATAGGCCGCGTTCCAGCCATCTGCATATGCGCCTGCCATTCGTAAAGTCTGCTTTGGCCCAAGCCCACCAATCCATAATGGCAACTTTCCTTGAGGCCCAGGAATCATCGAAGCGTCCTTCAGTTCCACACTGGGTGACGACTGTGTGACTCGCTCACCGTTTCGCCATTTATTCACTGCTTGCATCTGGCCCTCGAGAACCTTGAACCGGTCTCCTTGAGAGGGAAAGTCAAACCCAAACGCTTCAGCTTCTTGTTCGTGCCAACCGCTACCCATTCCCAGTTCAAAACGACCTCCACTGAGATGATCAACGGAGACCGCACCTTTCATCAATAAACCAATGTTTCTGTACTGCGAACAGAACACCAAACAACCAAGACGAGCGTTACTGGTATCAACAGCTAGAGCACCCAACATGCTGAATGCTTCAAAGTGGGGCTGAGTGCCACCTGCCGGTGGAGCCTCGTAGAGGTGATCCCACAAAGAGATCCAATCAATACCTGCACCATCAAGCCACTTCCAGAGTGTGCGCAGTTCTTTCACCGTAGCGTTTTGAGCTCCTACATGAGCACCGAATTGAACCGACATACCTAAACACTCCAATGCGAAATAAATGATGATTGCATCCAATAAATAGGAACAACCTTATGGGAAAGTAGCAGAAGGCCATGGACTTCCATGCCTAAAGGAGTCCATTGTGAACGTACTCATCTGCAATGACCGCGCGGAGCCACTTGATTCTCTTGTCGACATGCTCGAGAACAATCAAGATGTCACATCCGTCAAAGTTGCGACAACAGGAAGACAAACACTTGATGCACTTCATTCGTCCCCAATCGACATCTCCATTTCATCAGGAACCGGACTTGACTTCAATCGAATGTTGCAGCGCCACATTGCACCAACAGTTGCTGAGTCGCTGACTCGAGTTGTGGCGACACAATCACCAACGGTGCCGCTTTTTGTGAAAGCACATCAATATGGATTTCATAATGTTCTCCCGCTCACAACGCCTGAAGAACAAATTGTTCTCAGCCTGAAGCGAACATTGAACGGAGAAGAATCAATTAAGGACCACCCTTCAGTCAAAGCGCTGCATTTGACACCCGGTGCCCTCACACATGCCATCTCTTTTGACGACCCAAACGACCAGCACATTGTCGAACTAGTCGGGGTGGGATTGTCGGACCACGAGATTGCTGAAGCATTGAACCTCTCTATCCAAAACGTGCGCAATCGAGTAGCCCACAGTATTCGTGCTAACTCATTAACCAATAGAACACAGTTGGCGTTACTACAAAACACCAACTGGCAAATTCCAGACTTCGTCTGATTGCAACCCAATGAGTTCTCCTCAATACGTTCTCCTCTCAGAGGCGACGAGCATCTCGGACTATGTAGACAACCCGGTCTTCACTGACGTCACCAAAGACGGCGAGATTTATACGACGTACCGCATTGTTCGAATCACACATGAAGTCATCGACCACCCCGATCATTGGACTCACCTGGCCAACGTGTCACTTGAGTTCAACATTGGCATTGGTGTCGCCCACCTTCGCCTGAAGGACAAAGTGGTGGAAGATTCACACATCAAGCCCACCCCGCCATCAGAGCTCTCTCCGTAATTGGGGTAAAGAAAAAGGACGCCCCGAAGGGCGTCCTTTGGAGCGGATGACGAGATTCGAACTCGCGACCCTCACCTTGGCAAGGTGATGCTCTACCAACTGAGCCACATCCGCATGTGTGCCCATCATCCTAG
>JBILBZ010000084.1:0-6124 GCA_044353425.1 Ilumatobacteraceae bacterium
TCTCCACCTACATGTTGTACCGCGGACGCGTTTCCGACGGTCCACACCCAATGGCGATCTTCGACATTCCGTTCACTTCTGTCAGCAGCTTCGTTCTGTTGATGTCTTCTCTCACGATGGTGTTGGCAGTGACGTCAGCACAGCGCGGAGATGACAGCCGCACAAACTTGTGGCTCACAATTACAGCAGTCTTGGGCGCAACCTTTGTTGGCGGCCAGGTGTACGAGTTCACGGCTTTCGTTCGCGAAGGTCTTGGTTTCTCCACCAGCCTGTTTGGCTCAAGCTTCTACACACTCACTGGTTTCCACGGTATTCACGTGTCGGTTGGTGTGCTCATGCTGCTCTCCACAGTGGGCATCATTCGCAAGAACAAAATCACGGGCAACAAGGCCGAGGTTGTTGAACTTGTTGGTCTTTACTGGCACTTCGTTGACGTGGTGTGGATCATTATCTTCACCCTCGTCTACCTGATTCCATCCTGATAGCGAAGGACGTCATGAGTACATCTACTGAACAGCATCAGAGCGATCACCAGCACGGCATGACAGATGCCGGCTATATCAAGATTGCAATCATCTTGGCAGCGATTACAGCGCTTGAAGTCTCCACGTATTACGTCGACTTCGGACCACTCTTCATGCCTTCATTGATGATCATGATGGTGGTCAAGTTTGTAATGGTTGTCTCCTACTTCATGCACTTGAAGTTTGATAGCAAGATTTTCACCTTCTTGTTTTACACGGGCTTGGGCCTTGCGTTGTTTGTGTACATCACGGCACTCGCAACGTTTAAGTTCTTCATCTCCTAGTAGAGAGTCGGGTCGACGGTGTTTTTCGCCGCTATAGAACCCACCACAAATCCAAATCCTTGGCGGTATCAATTCCACCCAGAAGTCTGGGTATTGATCATCGGCCTTATCGCTGCGTTTGTGTACACCGTGCGTGTCCTTGGGCCACAGGTTGCACCTGAAGGCAAGGTCATCAGTCGACGACAAAAGACCACCTTCATTGTCATGATCGTGCTTTTGTGGTTGGCCAGTGACTGGCCGATGCATGACCTGGCGGAGGAGTACTTGTACTCCATGCACATGGTGCAGCACATGATTCTCACGTACATCATTCCGCCATTGGCCTTGTTGGCAACACCGGAATGGCTCTTCCGATTGCTCATTGGTAAGGGGCTGACTTACAAAGTCGTCAGGGTTCTCACGAGGCCTGTTGTTGGCGTGGTTGTCTACAACTGCACACTGATGATCACGCATATCCCACAAATCGTGAACCGAAGTGCCGACGGTGGCCCGCTGCATTACTCACTGCATGTTCTTGTGGTCTTTACATCGTTGATGTTCTGGACTCCCGTGTGTGGACCAATTCGTGAATGGCGAATGTCTGATGGCGCGAAGATGATTTATCTCTTCGGTACCTCCTTGATTCCAACAATTCCCGCAGGTTGGTTGACCTTTGCCGAAGGCGCTGTGTACAAGCACTACGACACATTGGTGCGCGTGGGTGGAATCAGTGTTCTGAGTGATCAGCAAGCAGCTGGCGGAATCATGAAGCTAGGTGGATCATCCCTTATGTGGGGAATCATCATCTACATCTTCTTCAAACGTTTCATGGGTTCGTTCTTTCAAGAACAGTCCTATGACCACAGTGATCAGATGCCGGATGCGGAAGTGGTTGGTACTGACCCTCCGCTGATGTATTCAGAGGTTGAAGCAGCGTTTGATCGAACTCGTCCAGCGAGTGAGCCGAAGTAGCTAACTCCAGCGAAAGCGCTTGGCAGCGATAGCGGGGGCGATGATTCCCCATGCTGCAAGCACGATGAATGGTTGCATAAGCGGTCCACTTCCGTTGAGTGTTGACCTCAATAGATCTGCCAAGCCAGTTGATGGCAGAACAGATGCTGCCCTACTGAGAAAGCCAGGCAATGAATCTCGTGGGATGATCATTCCGCCGAGCAAAAGAAGCAACAAATACAGGCCGTTTTGGGCTGCCAAGTTGATCTCTGCACGAAGGCGGCCCGCAAGGATGAGCCCGACACCAGCAAACGATGCTGTTCCGAGGAACACGGCCGCGATTGCTAATGGCCATGTGTTGCCTGCGGGACTCCAGTCGAGAAGTAGTCCAATTGGTAAGAGAACAGCTGCTTGGAAAAGCTCGACAACAAACACAGAAAGAATTTTTGCGATGACCAACTGTGAACGTGAGAGCGGTGTGGCGCCCAAGCGCTTCAACACCAGATAGGACCGCTCGAAGCCGGTGGCGATTCCGAGACTCACCATAGATGTACTCATGATGGCAACAGCAAGCACACCAGGAACAAGGAAGTTCAACGGATCTGTGTCGCCACTGGGCAACACATCAACAGAACCAAAAAAAGCCAGCAGAATGACTGGGATTATCAGAGTGAGAAGTAACTGTTCGCCGTTGCGAGCCAGCAACATCAGTTCTGCACGCAGTTGAAGGAAGATGCGCTTCATCGACGACCGCCTGTCATCCGTCGGTACGCATCCTCGAGAGACTCTTGACCCATATCGATACTGATGAGCGGGAGTCCTTGTTCTGCGAGCCACTGGGTGACACGCCCCACGAGACGCGGGGATGACTCTGCGGCGATTTCATACACGCCTTCACCCATGTGATGCGCCGGGCTGCCTGCTGCACCCGCAAGTTCTGTGGTGTCGATGGTGGCAACCGATGTAAATCGGAATCGCTTACGAACACCCGTGAGATCGGCAATCGCGCCTTGGGCAATCACGCGACCTTCCTGAAAGAGCACAGCATGAGTAGCGACACGTTGGGCTTCGGCCATGTCGTGAGAAGCAAGAACAACGGTCGTGCCCCGTTGTGCGAGGCCCGCAATAATGTCTCGAATGGTGTCACGACCATCAATGTCGACACCCGAGGTGGGCTCGTCAAGGAAGACCACTTCAGGATCGGCAGCGAGGGCAAGAGCGAGCGAGACTCGTTGTTGTTCACCGCCGGAGAGGCGACGCCAGGTGCTCTTCATCCGGTGGGTGAGACCTACTTGCTCAATGAGGGCAGAGGCATCAACCTTCTTGCCGTACAGGGCGCAGAAGTGGCGAATCACATCTCCGACACGAGCGCTGGGGTACACGCCGCCACCTTGCAACATGACGCCCATGCGCTGGGTGAGCTGAGGATGCTGGGTCTGAGGGTCTAGCCCGAGTACCCGAATGGTTCCTTGTGCGGGCTCGCGAAAGCCCTCACATACCTCGATGGTGCTGGTCTTTCCTGCGCCATTGGGCCCGAGAACCACAGTGACTGCCCCTGTGGGGGCTTCAAAGGACACATTGTCAACGGCCGTGAGACTGCCGTAACGAACAGTGAGATTTTCAACGACAACGGACACCCCTCCACAATACGCCTGATGTATTCACCCCGACCCCGTAAAGGGCGGGCAGGTAGCCTCATTTCTGTGATTGATGTTCGCCTACTGCGCACCAACGTTGACGTTGTGAGAGAAGCCCTGGCTCGCCGAGGCAAGCCTGAGCTCCTTGCCCAGATAGACGAGGCTGTCGCCCTTGATTCCCGAGTTCGTGAGATCACAGTCGAACGCGATGCCATTCGCGCAGAGGTCAATGACCTGTCCAAGCAAGTAGGCATGCTGCGCCGCGACAAAAAGAACGATGAAGCCGAAGAACTAATGGAGCGCAGCCGTGCGCTGGGCGAGCGCGAACGAGTTTTGCAGGGCGAAACCGAAGGCGTGCAGGAAACGTTGCAGCAAGTCATGTTGCGCATTCCAAACTTGCCGCACCCTGATGCACCAGATGGCTCGAGCGATGAAGACAACCCCATCATCAAGGGCCCGATCAATATGCCTGCGACGTTTGCAGACCACCAGCGAGTAGCGCACTGGGACACTGCTCGCGAACTGGGCATTCTCGATAACGAGCGCGCAACGAAAATTTCTGGCGCGATGTTCACCATGCAACGCGGACTAGGTGCCACGTTGTCGCGAGCACTGTGTCAGTACGCGCTTGACATGAACGCCGATGCATTCGAAGAGATTCGGCCACCTTCATTGGTGACGACAGCAACATTGACTGCAACTGGTCAACTGCCAAAGTTTGCTGATGATGCATATGCCATTGAGCGTGATGATCTGTGGGCAATTCCCACTGCCGAAGTTCCATTGACATCGTTATATGCAGGTGAAGTTGTTGACGAAGCAGATTTGCCCGCACGTTTCATGGCGTACAGCAGTTGCTACCGTCGTGAAGCAGGTTCAGCAGGTCGTGATACACGTGGCATGTTGCGCGCACACGAATTCGACAAGGTAGAGATTCTTGCGTTGGCAACACCAGAGCAATCGCCAGAATTACTCATTGAATTACGTGATCGCGCCGAGCGTTTAATTGCTGGTCTTGGATTGCCATACCGCATCATTGAAATTTGCACAGGCGACATGGGCGGAAGTCATCACCGCAGTTTCGACATTGAGGTGTATGCACCCGGTTGCGATAGCTGGCTTGAAGTGAGCAGTGTCTCGTGGTTCTCCGATTATCAAGCACGCCGTGGCGATATTCGTTTCAAGCGCACAGGCCAGAAGGGAACTGAGGTTGCGAATACTCTCAACGGTTCCGCTCTTGCAGTTCCGCGCGTCTGGGCAGCTATCTGTGAGAACTTCCGTCAGGCAGATGGCAGTGTGAAGATTCCCGATGTGTTGTTGCCATACATGCGTGGCGCAACACACATCAATCCAAAGGCGTAATCAGTGGGTCTTGCTGATCGTCGCATTCAATATGAGACCGCTGGTCTTGAGATTGATGATCTACTGGCAAGTCCGATTGACCAATTAAATCTGTGGTATCACCAAGCTGAAGAAGCCGGTGCCGCAGAGCCCAATGCCATGGTGGTGTCCACGATTGCTGCTGATGGTTTTCCTGATGGCCGTGTGGTGCTGGCTCGCAGTATCAACACCGAAGGCATCACGTTTTTCACGAATCGCCTGAGCGCCAAAGGCCTGCAGATTGCCGCGCACCCGGAAGCATCGGCGACATTTGCGTGGCTGCAGTTGCATCGTTCAGCCCGTATCCGTGGGTCTATTTCGTTGGCTACTGAAGAGGCAAGTGATGCGTACTTTGCATCACGGCCACGTTCGTCACAGATTGGTGCGTGGGCATCACCGCAATCTGAAGTGATTGGCAATCGTGATCAACTCGATGACTTGGTGGAAGAGTTCACTGAGAAGTTTGATGGCATGGATGTGCCACGCCCTCCACATTGGGGCGGGTATGTACTTTCTATTGACAGTGCAGAGTTCTGGCAGGGGCGACCCAGCCGTTTACATGATCGTTTCCGTTACACCCGTCACGGAGTTGTCTGGCGCGTTGAGCGTCTTGCACCATAAGGAGACCATATGTCGTATCTCGTTGATGTTGAAGATGTTGTGAAGGCGTACGTTGAATTGCGCGAACGCATGATTGCATTGCTACGCGAACTGCCAGCAGATGCAGCAGAGATCATTGTTCCGCATTGCCCCGAATGGACTGTGCAAGAAACTGTGTCGCACATGATGGGAGTTCCTGAAGCCATCATGATGGGCGACATGGAAGGTGTTGCTGGCGAAGAATGGACCCAGCGTCAGGTGGAACGTCATCGCGATGATTCGTTGAAGGATCTTGCAGATGCGTGGGAAGCGCAAGGCGAACAGTTTCTGGGAATACTTCCCAATATTCCTCAGCCGGTGTTGTCACAATTTGTTTTTGATGTGACTTCTCACGAGCATGATGTGCGACATGCAGTCGGCCAGCCTGGTGCCCGGGACAGCGGTGCTGTCACTGTTGGACTGGGCTTTTTGAAGACAATGATTGACTCACGTGATGGCATTGATGTTGAAGTTGTTAATCAGTCGACCGTGTCAGCTTTTGACCTGTTTCGCTCTTTGGGCGGGCGACGTTCGCCTGATCAGATTGCAGCGATTGGTCTTGATGCGGAATTCGTTCAGCAATTCATTGGGCCAATGCCATACAGCATCCCCGCAGTTCCTATTGCGGAATAGTTAGTCCTGAAGGTCGGGCCAAGTGGTGGCGCATTCCACGAGCGCGTCAATGAGCGACTCTGTGTGAGGCGTGAGGCCTGGGCCTTCCCAGTCCCAC
>JBILBZ010000085.1:0-6096 GCA_044353425.1 Ilumatobacteraceae bacterium
CGCTTTGTGAGCGGGATGATGGAAGATGTTGCGAGCCAAGCATCTTCACAACCGGTACCGCATGGCGTGAGAAGTGCTTCAAAGCCCAAGTCCTCACACGCGCGTGCAACTTGCGCCAGATATTCGTGGCTGGGAGCACGATTGATTGAGTTCTCATCGGGAAGAACGTCGCGGGAATCTCCACCTGTTGGGAGGAACCAGTTCATTTCAATCATTGTGTTTTCCTTTGTTATAGATGTTTAGAAGTCGAGTGGAATAAGACGAATGGTTGCAAGTGATGTGCCCATCACGAGTAACCAAGAGAGCAGACCAAGTAGAAGTGGACGCGATCCAAGAACGCGAAGTCGTTTGATGTTCACTCCAGCACCAAGACCAACGAGAGCCATCGCAAGCGAGACTTTTTCGAAGTTCTTGAACTGCAAGAGGGCATCGTCAGAGAGATATCCGGTTGTTCGGATGCACACCATTGCGAGGAACAGAATGATGAACATCGGTAGGGGAGAAGTTTTGACAACTGCTACACCGCTGTTGTTCGCACGATTATTGGCGGTGCGATGTTGATACGCAAAGTATGCAACCAATGGTGCAAGAAGAATGACGCGTGACAGCTTGACGACGACAGCGCCCTTGAGCGATTCGCTGGAGTATGCAGTTGATGTCGCGACTACTTGTGCAACATCATGAACTGATGATCCGGCCCAGAGACCAAAACGAACATTGCCCATGTCGAAGAGGTGGCCAAGTACAGGTAGCGCAAAAATGCAGATGCTGCCGAACATGGTGACTAACGCAATCGCATAAGTTGCATCTTCTTCGTCGCCATCCACTGCGCCTGTCATTGCACTGATGGCAGAGACTCCACAGATGGAGTAACCAGTTGCGGTGAGCAGCCCGAGACCAGGTGAGACGCCAAGCCATTGCGCGATGAACTGCGTGCCAAAGAACGTGATGATGACAACAGCGATGACGGCGACAAAACCTTTGCCACCGAGATGAGCGACTTCGCGTAGCGATAGTTGTAATCCGAGAAGAACTATGCCGGCGCGTAGAAGATGGCGAGCAGCGAACTTCAGCCCAGCATCGGCAACGGACGGGATCAGCCCAAGGTTGCCGAGCAGTGCTCCTATTAATAAGGAGACCGTGAGCGCAGACAAGTTGGACAACTGTGAGTTAACAGCAAAGCCAGTAGCGACAGCAGCGCCAGCAAGAGCGAGCCCTGGGAAATGCATGCGAGCCTGTGCGGCGGAGCCCTGCAGCGTCAACATAGTTAGACACTCTAACAATTGGAATCCCCTGAAAACGATGGGGATGCGGTCCTTTCGGGCCAAACAAGGATGGGTCGGTAGTGGTACTAACCGTTTGTGGTGAGCCCTGCGAGAGCGAGTGCCTCAGTGAGCGTGCTGGCTCTTCGAATGGTGCACCCCACATTGATGTCGGGGGCACTGGCTGGAACAATTGCCTGCGCAAAGCCGAGACGAGCTGCCTCATTGAGGCGTTGACCAAGGTGGCCTACTTGGCGAACTTCACCAGCAAGACCCACTTCGCCGATTACAACAAGATCTGCAGGCAAGGGCACATTGGTGATGGCAGAGACCAAGGCAAGACATAGACCAAGGTCTGCGGCGGGTTCACTCAATTTCACACCACCAACAACTGATGCGTACACCTCATGTCCGGCAAGGCTGATGCGTGCACGACGTTCGAGCACTGCAAGCAACATTGAGAGACGACCAGGGTCGACACCCTGCGCACTGCGTCGAGCAGGAACAGCAGAGTTCACTGGGTTGGTCAGAGTTTGTAATTCGACCAACAAAGGGCGTTGGCCTTCGATGGTGGGAACAACAACAGAACCAGGCACACCAGTACGACGATCAGTAAGAAACAGGGAACTTGCATCGGGAACGCCTTGTAATCCTGTTTCTGTCATCTCGAACAAACCGAGTTCATTATTGGGGCCAAAGCGATGCTTTGATGCACGAAGTAATCGCAATGCGTGATGACGTTCACCTTCAAAGGACAGGACAGTGTCAACAACGTGTTCAAGAACGCGTGGACCAGCAAGGCCGCCTTCTTTTGTGACATGACCAACAATCACGATGCTGACATTGCGTCGCTTTGCTTCTTGGACAAGACGATGCGCACATCCACGCACTTGAACAACTGAACCTGGCGCAGAACCGAGTTCGGGATCAACAACGGTTTGAATGGAGTCGATAACAACAAGCGCAGGAGAAATTTTGTCGATAGCTGCAATGATGTTGGGCATTGACATTTCTGGCAACAGCCAAAGTTGAGGACTGACTGCGCCGAGACGGTCTGCACGCAAACGCACTTGCTGTGCACTTTCTTCGGCGGTGACGTAGAGAGTGGGCCCTGTAGCGCCGGCGAGTAATTGCAATAACAATGTGCTCTTTCCGATACCCGGTTCTCCGCCGAGCAACGTAACGGAACCAGGAACTAGTCCACCGCCGAGTACGCGATCAAGCTCGCCGATACCAGTGGGCACTGGATCACTTTCATTCGGATTGACATCACCGATAGGTGTTGCTTCGCCGGGGGGAACGAGTGCAAGACCAGCAGCCAGGGTTGCGTGGGATTCATCGGGACCTTCAACATCTTCCACGAGCGAGTTCCATGCACCGCACGACAGACACCGCCCTGACCATTTAGGGAAAGAGGTTCCGCAATCGGAACAACGATGCACAAGCTTTAATTTGGCCACGTGCAGACACTAATAGGGGGGTGAAGCTCTATTCGCACGACGTTGACGAGCATTGCCCACCAGCAGAAGCAGAACGATTGTCGCTGCAATCCACAGAACGAGCAAACCAAGAAGAAGTGCTTTGCCCACGCGAGAGATACTGGAGACAACGTCGACATTTGTTGATGTTGTTGCGATGTCTACTTTTGAGCCATCCATGGGGACAGCCCAACTGACCACGCCGTCTCCTTTGAGACCTGTTGATTGGTCAATCTCGCCAGGAAGTGTCGCAGTGAAGGTGATTCCTACGGCGTCTCCAAGATCAAGACCCGCTTCTTGCACATTGGCGAGGTAGGGGGCTGCGCCGACCAAGGCAAGACCGGCATCGTCGATAAATGCTTCCAACCCACCGGTGACTTCGAGGCGACCCGCTAATGACCATTGACTATTGGTGTCCTTGCCCGTTCGGGTCACGACCATCTCGTGCAATGGACCTTTGGGCCCGTTGACTTGCGAGAGAGCAATGTTCGCTTCTGCAGGATTACGAAAGGGTCGGACAAGTGTGACGGTGAGTCCGCCAGTTTTTGTCTTGACGGGCTTTGTGACTTTCCAACCTGCTTCAACAAGATCATCTGTTCGAAGATCCTCAGCAAGTTTGGGAGCTTTGGCAACGATGGCTTTGTCCGCCGTGATGACGACCGTGACTTTGCCAGAACCATTTGGTTCCACGGCAAGAGACACGGTTTGATCAACACGACATGAAGACAACAACAGTGCTGCACATGCCACGACACCGAGTCGTGCGAATCGCCCCTTGAGAAAAGTCACGAGGATTGTTTAGTCGGCAGTGTCGCCGTCACCCACGAGTGGTGGCTCGCTTGGTGCAACAAAACCTTCGACGGCACGGAACACGAGGTGCTTCTTGCCTTCGTTCTCAGGATCATCTTCCGCGTCAACAACGATGATCTGACCGGCAGTGAATTCCTTGTACAGGATTTTCTCAGACAGTTCATCTTCGATGTTGCGCTGAATGGCGCGACGCAATGGACGTGCGCCCAACTGTGGGTCGTATCCGACTTCAGCGAGGAAATCTTTTGCGCCCTGTGTGAGCTCAATGCCCAAGCCTTGTGACTCAAGCTGAGATGCAGTGCGCTTCATCATGAGATCAACCATCTGGAGAATCTCTTCCTTGCCGTGTTCGTGGAACACGATGATGTCGTCAACGCGGTTCAAGAACTCAGGACGGAAGTGCGCCTTGAGTGCATCAGTGACCTTGTCCTTCATGCGTGAATACGACAGTGCAGAGTCACCCTTGGTGAAGCCGAGGCTTCCCTTACGCAAGTCTTGTGTACCAAGGTTGGAGGTCATGATGAGAACCGTGTTGCGGAAGTCAACGCTGCGACCCTGGCTGTCGGTGAGACGACCTTCTTCAAGAATTTGAAGCAACGTGTTGAACACGTCGGGGTGTGCTTTTTCGATTTCGTCGAACAACACAACAGAGAATGGCTTGCGACGAACTGCTTCAGTGAGCTGGCCACCTTCTTCGTATCCGACGTATCCCGGAGGTGAACCAACGAGACGGCTGACAGTGTGCTTCTCTTGGTACTCAGACATGTCGAGTGTGATGAGAGCTTGCTCGTCACCGAACAAGAACTCAGCAAGAGTCTTTGCAAGTTCTGTCTTACCAACACCTGTTGGTCCGAGGAAGATGAATGAACCACTTGGACGACGTGGATCTTTCAATCCGGCGCGTGTACGGCGAATGCTTTGTGACACTGCCTTTACTGCATCGGGCTGACCGATGTAGCGCTTACGCAGTTCACCTTCCATGTTGAGCAGCTTCTGTGTCTCTGCTTCTGTGAGCTTGTAGACGGGAATACCTGTCCAAATGCTGAGCACTTCCGCAATTGCTTCTTCGTCGACTTCGTCAAACAAGTTGACGCCAGAGGCTTTGATTTCAGTCTCTTTTGTGGTCTTTTCTTCAAGCAGTTGACGCTCTTGATCACGCAAGCGACCAGCTTCTTCAAAGAGTTGCTCTTCGATGGCCTTCTTCTTTGCATTCTGCACTTCAGAAATCTTGCCTTCAAGTTCCTTGAGGTCTGGCGGTGTTTGCATGCGCTTGATGCGCAAACGTGAACCAGCTTCGTCGATGAGGTCAATTGCTTTGTCGGGAAGATGACGATCAGCGATGTAACGGTCTGCAAGGTTTGCAGCAGCAACGATTGCTTGATCTGTGATGGTGACGCGGTGGTGTGTTTCGTACTTGTCGCGCACACCCTTCAAGATTTCGATCGTGTGTGCAACAGTTGGCTCTTCCACCTTCACAGGTTGGAAGCGACGCTCAAGTGCAGGATCCTTTTCAAGATGCTTGCGGTATTCGTCGGTTGTTGTTGCGCCGATTGTCTGCAATTCACCACGAGCAAGCATTGGCTTCAAGATACTTGCGGCATCAATTGCGCCTTCTGCTGCACCGGCACCCACGAGTGTATGGATTTCGTCGATGAAGAGAATGATGTCGCCGCGTGTCTTGATCTCTTTGAGAACTTTTTTCAAGCGCTCTTCGAAATCACCGCGGTAACGAGAACCAGCAACCAATGCACCGAGGTCAAGCGTGTAGAGCTGCTTGTCCTTCAATGTTTCAGGAATGTCGCCCGAGACAATCTTTTGTGCGAGACCTTCAACGACTGCTGTCTTACCAACGCCAGGCTCACCGATGAGAACAGGGTTGTTCTTGGTGCGACGAGAAAGAATCTGCATGACGCGCTCGAGTTCACGAGTACGACCAATGACGGGGTCAAGCTTTTTGTCGCGAGCAAGTTGCGTGAGATTGCGGCCGAACTGATCAAGAACTTGGCTTCCGCCCTTGTCGCCCGATTCTTCCTTTGCGCCACCTGCTGGTGCGCCGCCGGCAGGAGCATCACCCTTTGCAGCGGGACCCTGATAGCCAGACAACAACTGAATGACTTGTTGGCGAACTTTGCCGAGGTCGGCACCCAACTTCACGAGAACCTGTGTGGCTACGCCTTCGCCTTCGCGAAGAAGACCTAACAAGATGTGTTCGGTGCCGATGTAGTTGTGACCCAATTGCAGCGCTTCGCGCAGAGACAGCTCAAGCACTTTCTTCGCACGTGGTGTAAAGGGGATGTGGCCTGATGGGGAAGACCCACCCTGACCAATGATCTCTTCTACCTGAGCGCGCACTGCCTCAAGAGAGATAGAGAGAGACTCGAGTGCCTTTGCGGCAACGCCTTCGCCTTCATGAATGAGGCCGAGCAGGATGTGCTCGGTGCCGATGTATGAATGGTTGAGGAGACGCGCCTCTTCTTGGGCGAGAACAACAACCCTGCGGGCTCGGTCTGTAAAACGTTCGAACAATGGGACCACCCCGTTTGGAA
>JBILBZ010000087.1:0-6063 GCA_044353425.1 Ilumatobacteraceae bacterium
ACGTGAAGTATCACCTGGGTGCTCATGGTTCCTATGTCTCGGCTAACGGAAACTCCATTGACATCGAACTTGCGGCAAACCCGAGTCACCTCGAAACCGTGAACGGAATCGTGTTGGGCATGGTCCGTGCAAAGCAGGACAGCATTCAGCCTGCGATGGCATACAGCGTTATCCCCGTCCTGATGCACGGTGACGCAGCTTTCGCTGGTCAAGGCATTGTGTACGAAGGTCTCGCAATGAGCGACATCAACGGATATCGCGTCGGCGGCACTATTCACCTTGTCGTGAATAACCAGATTGGTTTTACAACGTCGCCACAGTTTGCACGTTCCTCTATCTATGCAACAGATGTTGCCAAGACAGTGCAGGCACCAATCTTCCACGTGAATGGTGATGACCCTGAAGCATGTGTTCGAGTTGCACGTCTTGCATACGAGTATCGCCAGAAGTTCCACAAGGACGTCGTGATCGACATGGTGTGTTACCGCTTGCACGGACATAACGAAGGTGATGATCCGAGCTACACCCAGCCACTGATGTACAAGGCAATCGCCGAGAAGCGCAGTGTCCGCAAGTTGTATGTCGAACATCTCGTGAAGCGCGGAGACATCAGTCTCGAAGTTGCTGAGCAGACATTGCAGGACTATCAGGGCAAGTTGCAAGTAGCGCTTGACGACACACGTTCACACGCACCAGAAAAAGTCAAAGTTCCAAAGCCTCCCGCGCCGATTGGTGTGTTGCCTCCGGCAAATACAGCGATCAGTAAAGACCTGTTGGAACGTATTTTCTTCCAGCTCACGAATTATCCCGAAGGGTTTCATCCACACCCCAAGCTTGTTCGCCAGTTTGAAGCACGTGAAAAGGCATATCAAGCCGACGGAGATTTTGAGTGGGGTGTTGGTGAAGCATTGGCCATCGGATCTTTGCTCTCTGAAGGATTCGATGTTCGTCTTGCTGGAGAAGACTCACGCCGTGGAACATTCAGTCATCGTCATGCATCACTTGTTGATGTTGAGAATGAAGCAACGTTCCTTCCGTTGAAGCATGTTCCGGGTGCAACCGGTCGTTTCTGGGTCTACGACTCGCTGTTGTCGGAGTATGCGGCACTCGGTTTTGAGTACGGCTATTCCTATGCGAATCGCAATGCGCTTGTGATGTGGGAAGGCCAGTTCGGCGACTTTGTCAATGGCGCTCAGATCGTGATCGACCAATACCTCGTGGCTGCTGAAGACAAGTGGAAGCAAGAAAATGGACTTGTTCTATTGCTCCCGCATGGCTTTGAAGGTCAAGGCCCTGAACACTCGAGTGCACGTATTGAGCGTTTCTTGCAGATGTGTGCCGAAGACAACATCCAAGTTGTAAACGCCACCACTTCTGCCCAGTACTTCCACGTCCTGCGTCGCCAACTGCACCGCGAAATTCGTAAGCCACTAGTGATCTTCACGCCGAAGGCACCTTTGCGCATGAAGGAGAGCCGTTCGCACGTCAGTGAGTTCACATCAGGATCTTTCCAAGAAGTTCTGGATGATCCTCGCGTGACCGATAAGGCATCTGTGAAGCGCATTATCTTGTGCAGTGGAAAAGTTGCACACGATGCGATGGCAGAGCGTGACAAGCGCAATGCGGCAGTGGCCGTCGTCCGAGTTGAACAGTTGTATCCATTCCCACTTGATCAGATTCATGAAGTCATTGGGCGGTATCCAAATGCAAAGGAAATCGTCTGGCTACAAGAAGAACCAGAGAATATGGGTCCATGGCATTTCGTGGAGCACCTCATTTGGCGCGTCAAGCAACGCGGATTCGACCTGCGTCATGTCGCTCGTGTCGAATCAGGTAGTCCTGCAACAGGTTCGAAGGCAATTCACGATCAGGAACTTGCCGACCTCATGGATGAGACCTTCGCCGGCTTATAAGCCAGCGAGTAATTGACAGAAGGTTAGAACTGCAGTCCGATGTGGGCTGACAGTTCATTCAAAGCAATCACGGGGTCACCGACCTTGATCGTGCGCATACCCATCGCAGCCGCTGGCTTCAGGTTGATGCCAAGGTCATCGAGGAACACGCATTCTGTGGGTTGGACGTTGAGGAGCTCGCACGCAATTTCATAGAAACGAGGTTCTGGCTTTCGACAACCGACCTTGCTGCTCTCCACAACATGGTGAAACTTCTGCATGATCTCAGCAACTTCGACTTGTCGCGGTGTTGGATCAGGCGAGGTAGTGACAACGTTATTGGTGAGGCATGCCATGAGAAAGCCGGCCTCTTTGACTGCATCAAGTGCGCGAACCATCGCGGGTCGAACATCGCCAGAGAGCAGAGCCAGCACGTCGGCCCCCGGGATTCGATGTCCGAGTGCTTCGCTCTCAGTTGCAAACAGAGCATCAAATTCAATGGGTGTGATGTCATTGCGTTCCAGAAGCGCCCAGGCGTTGCCATGGGGGTTCTTGGAGTTGACGGTACGAATGATGTCGATGGGGAACCCACGGTCGGCCTCGTATTGATTGAAGGCCTCAAATGGGCTGGAGAGGATGACCCCACCAAAGTCCCAAAGAACGGCGCGAATTGGCTGATTTGTCACGGATTGCAGGCTAGGCGGGCGAACCTGCGGCTCTGTGGTCGGATTGCCCCGTTCCAGCAGGCAGGGGGTGGTTCAATGAATGGGTGACTAAGCACATCATTGTTGACGGCTCAAACATCGCCACCGAGGGTCGGACCGAGCCCAGCCTTGCTCAGTTAGATGAAGCCGTTCAGGCCCTCATGGATGAGTTCAAGGGAGCCAAGATTTCAGTCATCGTCGACGCAACCTTTGGGCATCGCATCGCGAAGAAAGAACGGGCCGAGTTTGAGACTGCGATTGCAAACAACGAACTTGTGGCGCCCCCCGCTGGGGCCGTTGGCCGTGGTGATGCATTCATTCTTGCCATTGCCGATAAAGCCAATGCAAGCATTCTTTCGAATGACAGCTATCAGGAATTTCATGGGAAATACAAGTGGCTCTTTGATGAAGGTCGCCTGATTGGTGGCAAGCCAGTTCCGCTTGTGGGCTGGGTATTTGTTGAACGACTGCCTGTTCGTGGCCCCACTAGTCGTCGTTCTGTACGCACCGGCGCTGTGGTGAAAAAGGAATTGCCGACAGCGAGTCCAGAAGCCAGCAAGCCGATGCCGATACCAAAGTCGCCACCACCGAATGCTCGGAATCCTCGCGCAGCGAAGAACGCTGTTCCACAAAAGAGCGCAAAGCCGATGAAGGCTGCACGGCCGCAAACAGCCGCAAAAGCCCCGGTCGCAATGGCAAATGACATTGTTCCGTATCTGGAATTTGTAGAAAAGCATCCTGCAGGAACAAAAGTGAAAGCCGAAGTGCAGTCGTACGCAGCCAATGGTGTGACTGTACGAATGGGAGATATCGCCGGGTACGTGCCTCTTCGCAATATGGCCAGCCCAATGCCAAGAAGCGCTCGTGATGTTTTCAAGATCGGTGACGTTGTGACATTGATGGTGTCCGGTTACACGCCCGCGCGACGCAGTGTTGACCTCGGTGTCCCTGAAGTTGTCGCAGAACTGATTAAGAGCCCTGCACCTAAGAAGAGCGCCAAGAAGTCCTCTGCAAAAGTTGCACCCGAGAAAACAGCTCCCGCGAAGAAGGCAGTCGTTGAGAAGAGTTCTTCCAAGAAGGTGGCGACAAAGAAGGCAGTGCCAGCGAAGAAGACTGTTGTGAAGAAAGTTGTTGCTGCTAAGCCTGCCCCAGCGAAGAAGGTTGCTGCCAAGGCTCCTGTAAAGAAAGCGGCGCCTATGAAGAAGCTTGTCGCCAAATTCGCACCTGTCAAGAAAGTCGCTGTAAAAAAGGCTGTCTCAAAGAAGAAATAGCGCCGAGTTCTGATGAGGATGTGGTGGGGACTACCGTCATAGCGTGCTCATCGCGACGTGGAATGTCAACTCTCTCAAGGCTCGATTGCCGCGCGTTGAAGCGTGGTTGCAAGAAGTGCAACCAGATGTGTTGTGCATGCAAGAGACGAAGCTGAAGCAAGATCTCTTCCCGACAGACGCAATTGCAGCACTCGGCTATGAGAGTGCGCATTTCGGGCAAGGCCAGTGGAATGGCGTCGCCATCATTTCTAAGGTCGGTCTTGAGAACGTCATGCAGAACTTTGCTCCAGGAATTGAGCAAGATGAAGAAGCACGCATCATCACTGCTATCTGTGGCGGAATTCAAATCAGCTCGTGTTATGTCCCCAATGGTCGTGAACTTGATCATGATCACTACAAGTACAAGTTGTCTTGGCTCGGGCGACTTCGACAGCACCTCGATTCCGTCTGTACGCCCGCCGACGATGTTGTTGTATGCGGTGATTTCAACATTGCGCCTGAAGATCGAGACGTGTGGGACGTCAAGCAATTTGAGAATGCAACACACGTCAGTGTTCCTGAGCGTCAAGCCCTTGCACATGTTCGTGACTTTGGATTAACAGACTCCTTTCGTCGTTTCTACGACGACGCTGGGTTGTATTCATGGTGGGACTATCGCGGTGGAAGTTTCCACAAGGGCCATGGCATGCGCATCGACTATCACCTGGTGTCGAAGTCCGTTGATGAACGCACAACGTGGACAGCAATCGATCGCAACGCACGCAAAGGTGAATCGCCGAGCGATCATGCGCCAGTTCTCATCAGGGTGGATGACTAATGAGTAATGAATCGGTTTCGTTTCCTTCGTTCCATGAACGGGCAAAGGATCTCAGTGCTTCTGACCATGTCCGTATTCGACTTGCCGAAAGAATGCGTGAACTGATCTATACATCTTTTATGTCGACTGCCGAAGATTCCGCAGTCGATGCAGCAATCGCGGAAGTAGAGCGTGCGATTGACTTGCTATCCGCTGATGATGTTCCTGGCAGTGCAGCAGCAGAGTCTCATTTTTCTGATCGCAGCCCGTTCTACGGATTGATGAACCCATTATCTATGCCAATGGAGATGGGTCGCGATGAATCAGTTGGTGAGTTCGGCGCCATCACAGGAGATGTTGTTTTCACAGAGCCCTACGAGGGTCCGCCGGGCCACTGTCATGGCGGATTCATTGCTGCAGCCTTCGATGAAGTTCTCGGGATGGCGCAGTCACTAACTGGTCGCCCGGGTATGACAGGCAAACTGTCAATTACTTATCGTTCTCCAACGCCTTTGCACACCACCATTGCATTCCGTGGTTGGGTGGAGCGCGTCGACGGTCGCAAGATCTTCACTAAGGGAACTGCACACAATGGCGACACGTTGTGTGCCGAAGCAGAGGTCTTGTTCTTGTCCATGCCACCAGAGATGATGGACATGTTGCGCAAAGGCCGTGACCTCAGTGCGCCGCCGCCTCAGTAATTATCTCGAGTAACTCTGCGCCATGACGGCGAGCAAAAACTGGGTCAGACATTCGTGCGATGTCCTCAATCGTCGTAGGTACTTCTCGGACCATCATGCGGATACATCGAGTCGACAGCACGGCATGGGGTTCCACTCGTGCAAGACGAGCTGTGTCTTTGCGCCAGTCTTCAATTGCATTCTGGATGGGGTTGCCAATTCGGGATGCACGAGCTCGGCGACGTAATTCAGCAGGTGGAGGATCAAAGGTCTGTATTTCTGTTGAGACTGAAGGAAGAAATGGCGAGGGTCCCGAGGGCTTTCCATTACGAGAATCAGTCCAGGAAACAACGAGTTCATCTGCAGCACGTGTCAGCGCAACGTATGCCAAACGGGCTTCTTCGCTACGGGCCATGGAGCTGCGAGCTCCTCGGTGGGGGAGCATTCCTTTTTCTGCACTAGCGACAATGACATAGGACCACTCTCGACCTTTTGCGGCGTGGAATGTCAGAACTTCCACGCCATCTGATTCTGAAACATCAGCAGATGTCGCGAGCCACGAGCTAAATGTTCGCCCATCAACTGTGCCTTGACGATTTTCATCAAGAAACTGCCGAACAAATGTGGCAACGATGAAATCAACGTCTTCCGGGTCGTATTCACCGGTGTCCAGAATGTCAGCAGCCCAGGCAGACAGAGACTCGCGGCCGGTGAGATCAG
>JBILBZ010000088.1:0-6040 GCA_044353425.1 Ilumatobacteraceae bacterium
TGGCGTGTTCCAACACATTCACGCCTCACATTCACATGTCGAACGAATGATCAGCGATGCGCGCATCAACTTCGTGGTGTTTACAGGAAGTGTCAATGGCGGTGCGGCAATGGAACGTGCAGCTGCTGGTCGCTTCATTGGCGTGGGTACCGAACTCGGCGGCAAGGACCCTTCTTATGTGCGCGCTGATGCAGATATTGCATACGCGATTGGTGAGAACGTTGATGGCGCTTTTTTCAACAGTGGTCAGTCATGTTGTGGTATTGAGCGCATATACGTTCATGATTCTGTGTACGACCAGTTCGTCGAAGGCTTTGTGGACTTGACGAAGCAATACGTGTTGGGCAATCCAATGGATGCAGCAACAACCATTGGGCCGATGGTGAATGCAGCAGCAGCCGAGTTTGTGCGCGGCCAAGTTTCATCTGCGATTTCCGGTGGGGCACGTGCTCTTGTTGATGAATCTCATTTTGCAGCAGCTACTGCTGGCACCGCATATATGGGACCCACAGTGCTCGTCGATGTGAATCACTCCATGGACATCATGCGAGAAGAATCGTTTGGTCCCGTTATCGGCATCATGCGTGTTCGTGACGATGCCGAAGCAATTCGCTTGATGAATGACTCGCCGTATGGACTCACATGTTCTGTCTGGACTAGCGACATCACCGCTGCTGAACACATTGGAAATCAATTAGAGACTGGCACCGTGTTCATGAATCGCTGCGATTACGTCGACCCGACACTTGTGTGGACAGGCGTGAAAGACACAGGGTCAGGTATTGCCCTCAGCAGCCTCGGCTTCTCACCGTACGTGAGGCCAAAGAGCTTTCACCTCAAACACTGATCGGCAAGAAATGCGTCATGTGACGCGAGCTGGTGCCCACACGAAGTTCAACATCGCCAGTCCACTGGGTCCACTGATTGGCTTCAATGTCCCACGTGCGATACGCATCACGGTCTAGTTTCACCACTGCATTCACGGAAGTGCCAGCGGGCACAACTACACGGGTCCAACCCACAAGGCGCTGGAACGGTTCATCATTGGCAAGTCCGTCACGATTCACGAGGTGTGCATACACCTGCACCACCTGCACGCCATCGCGATCCGATGCATTCGTCAAAGTGGTGTTGACCATATATGAGCCGCTTGTAGCGGCATCAGAAACAACAACGTTGGCATAACCCAAGCCGAAACCAAATGGGAACTGTGGTTCACGACCGATGGTGTCGTACCAGCGATAACCAATGAGCCGACCTTCGATGTACTTTGCTGCACCATTGCGACCGGGATGATGTTCTGCAGCTGGGGTGTCTTCCATGCGACGAGGCATGGTCACTGGCAAACGACCCGAAGGCTCAACGTCGCCCATCAATAGGTCGACGAGTGCATCGCCCATCTCTTGACCAGCGAACCACGTGTACACCACAGCATCTACATCGTTCAGCCAAGGCATCGCAACAGGTGAACCTGCATTGATCACCACAATCGTGCGCTTACTCACCTTGGCAACTTCGTGAATGAGAACGTCTTGCTTCCCTGGAAGATCAATGTCTTCGCGATCCCAGCCCTCACTCTCCCAGTCGTCATTGGTACCAACAACAACCACGCTGACATCACACTTCGCGGCAAGGTCAATCGCTTCTCCCAATTGATCGTGATCAATCGGACCCATAGCGCCAATAGTCAAACCACTGAGTCCGCTACCAATCGGTGTGTGACGGACCTCGACAACAAATGAGTATTCGCGTTCTGCTTCTAGGGCAATCTTGATGATGGTCTCTGGCTTACCCATTCCGAAGAAGGAACCGCCGGCAGGGACATCAGCGTTATCAAGAACAATGACATCGTCAACAAGGATGCGCGATGCCGCAACCGACTCAAGACTGAAAGACCATTCACCTGCCACATGCGGTGTAAAAACCGCCGACATGCGAGCACCAAAACTGATGTTTGGCTCGCGTCGTCCCAACGGGTCACCTGTCCACAACAGACGAAAGACGCCAGTGGTCCCAGACAGGTCGGGTACAGCAGTTGGGTTATCCATCTGCGCTACGTCATTGAAGTAGTCCATGCGGACATCACGAAGATTGCGGATATCAAGTTCTGGCAACTTCTTATTGATGTTGCATCCAGGGGAGTGCTGAACATCAACCCCTAATGGCTGCAAACGATTCATCAACGCATCAAGCGGATGTGAGACACGAGTGGGGGTGACATGAGCACTTCCACCACCCATCACAGTGGCTGTAGCAGCATTTGGCCCAAGAACCGCAACGCTCTTCAACCCACCCGCGACTAACGGCAACGTGTTGTCTTTGTTCTGCAACAACACCATGCCGGCAGATGATGCGCGACGCAATGTTGCGAGATCTTGTGCATCATCACGCGTACCTTCGAGTCCCGGAGGAGAATCGAGTGCACCCGTGCGTTCCATCAGGTTCAGCACAGTGCGTGCACGCTCACGAATGACATCAGCCGATACTTCGCCGTTGTTGACGGCATCAATCAGTTTTTGACCGCGATGTAATGCTGGTCCTGGCATTTCGAGATCAAGTCCAGCATTTACGCCCTCGGCTGTGGAATGCAAGCCATACCAGTCACTGATGAACGCACCATCAAAGCCCCACTCGTCACGAACAACGTTCTGCAACAACCACTCAGAGTCTGCTGCATACGGACCATTGATGCGGTTGTAGCTCGTCATGATGGACATGACTTCTGCATCAATTACCGCGCGCTCAAAGGGGAAAAGATAGATCTCGCGCAACGTGCGCTCGTCGATCTGCGAATCAATCGTCATGCGCTCGAACTCAGTGTCGTTACCCACTAGATGTTTGATGCAGCTTGCAACACCATTTGATTGCACACCCTTTACATACTCAAGTGCGGTTGCCGCAGTCAGCAACGGGTCTTCGCTCATGCATTCGAAGTTGCGTCCACCAACGGGCGTGCGATGCAGGTTTACTGTTGGTGCAAGGTGAACACGTGCGCCCTTAGCTTCCAACTCTCTACCGAGCAACTCGCCCACTTCGCGTACGAGAGACATGTCCCATGAAGCTGCGATTGCAGTGCTACAGGGAATGTTCATTGAAGCGGGGCCATCAAAACGACTACCGCGTACACCCGCAGGTCCGTCACTGACGCGCAGCTTGGGAATTCCGAGGCGCTCATTCGGAACTGTGTTCCACATGTTGGACCCGGCCAACAACGAGACCTGCTCCTCGAGAGTCATTTGGTCGAGAAGGGCCTCAACTCTGGAGGACCGCGACGTTGATGGCATGACGAAACATTAGTCACCATCTGTTGGGGCACTTTCAAGCGATGAGCCAGGACCAGCCGTAGGCTTGTTGAATGTCCGAAAGCGCGGAAATCCTGAGTGAAGCAGCCTCCCGGCGCACTTTTGCCATCATTTCCCACCCTGATGCGGGCAAGACCACCCTCACCGAGAAGTTCCTTCTCTATGCGGGGGCAATCCAAACAGGCGGTGCCGTCAAAGCCCGCGGTGATCGTCGCGCCGCCACCTCTGACTGGATGGAGATGGAACGCCAGCGCGGCATCTCGATTTCATCCACTGTCTTGCAGTTCCCCTATCGCGATTGCATCTTCAATCTTCTCGACACCCCAGGTCACCGCGACTTCTCCGAAGACACCTACCGCGTGCTCTCTGCAGTTGACGCCGTCATCATGGTGCTCGACGTTGCAAAAGGTATCGAGCCACAGACCCTCAAATTGTTTGAAGTCTGCCGCTCACAAAATCTTCCCGTCATCACCTTCTTCAACAAGTACGACCGCCCAGGACGCGACCCATTGGAACTTCTCGATGAAGTGGAACAACAAATTGGTTTGCGTCCCACACCTGCAACATGGCCCGTTGGTCAATCAGGTGACTTTCGCGGCGTAATCGATCGTCGCACTGGCGACTTTGTTCGTTTCACGCGTGTTGCACGTGGTGCATCAATCGCACCTGAAGAAATTGTGAGCCCTGAAATTGCTGCACAAGAAGAAGGTGCTGCGTGGCAGACCGCACTTGATGGCATCGGCCTGCTTGATGCAATTGGTGCCGACGTTGATCTTGAAAGTTTCCTCGCTGGGGAAAGCACACCCGTATTTGTCGGGTCGGCGCTCACCAACTTTGGTGTGCAGATGATTCTTGATGCGATTGTTGACCTTGCGCCTGCACCTGCACCACGAAATGACATCAACGGTGACCCTCGCCCATTGGAAAATGATTTCGCTGCATTCATCTTCAAGATTCAGGCAAACATGGACCCGAACCATCGTGACCGCATTGCATTCGCTCGTATCTGCAGCGGCAAGTTTGAACGCGGCATGGATGTTGATTGTGCGCGCACCGAAAAAGCAGTCGGCACAAAGTACGCAACAACTGCCTTCGGTTCCGAACGCGAAACAATCGAAGAGGCCTACCCCGGCGACGTGATTGGTCTAGTCAACACATCGGGCTTGCAGATTGGCGACACATTGCACGCGGGTAAGAGCATTCAGTTCCCCGCTCTCCCCCGTTTCGCACCTGAAGTGTTTGCAACGGCTCGCCCACTTGATTCTTCAAAGTTCAAGCAGTTCCGCCGCGGTTTACAACAACTCGACGAAGAAGGTGTTGTGCAAGTACTGCGCGATCCCGATATGGGCGACGCCGACCCCATCCTTGCTGCTGTTGGTCAATTGCAGTTTGAAGTTCTCGCACATCGCCTTGCACATGAGTTCAATGCACCCACCGAGATTCTGACTGCTGACTACCAAGCCATTCGCATCACCGACAAAGAAACTGCACCGCGTCTGCGCGAAATTGGTGGCATTCGTATTCTTCGCCGTAGCGATGATGCACTTGTTGCGCTCTTCCAAAGCCGTTATCGATTGCAACGCCTCGAGGCAGATGAGCCATCACTAACACTCACCCCGATCATCGCGGGCAGCAGGGACTGACATGATTCTGATTGACGCAGAAGGCCTCCGAGCCTCGCGTCCGGGGCGCGCGTTATTTAACGATGTCTCGGTCACCGTGAGCACAGGCGATCGCCTTGGTGTTGTTGGCCTGAATGGTTGCGGTAAGAGCACGTTGTTGCGTTTGCTGTCGGGCGAAGATGACCCTGAAGCGGGCGTCGTGCGTCGCGGGCGTAATGCTCGCATTGGCGTGTTGCCGCAGATTCCCAAACTGCCAGCAGGAACAGTACGCGACGCTGTCGGCGGTACATGGCAGGGCGATGCAATGCTCGACAAACTCGGCATGGGCGCAATGGGTGAAGCTGATACCAGCGAACTCTCGGGCGGCCAGCAAAAGCGTGTTGCTCTCGCACAATTGTTGTCGGGTGAATGGGATTGCCTCATTCTCGACGAACCCACGAACCACCTCGACCTCGATGCCATCGCGTTTCTTGAAGAGTGGTTAGCGAAATACAACGGCGGACTTGTCATGGTCACGCACGACCGTCACGTGTTGGACAAAGTCACCAACCGCGTGCTGGAACTTGATCGTGGAAATGGATACGTCCACATCCCACAAGGCATCAATGCTGGTTCTGGTTACGCCGCCTACCTCACTGCGCGTGCAGAACGCGAAGACAATGCAGCAACAGCAGAGCAAGTGCGTAAGAACGCTGCGAAGAAAGAGCTCGCATGGTTGCGCCGCGGTGCACCAGCACGAACTGCAAAACCAAAAGCGCGCATTGCTGCTGCCGAAGCCCTCATCGCGCAGAAAGCCGATGGTCCTGCTCGCCAAGGCGAACTCGGTCTCGACCTTGGTAGCAAGCGTCTTGGTTCGAAGGGTATTGAGTTTCATAACGTGGGCTTCTCGTGGCCTGATGGCACATTGGTATTGCGTCCGTTTGAACACGCATTGGAACCCGGTGATCGTTTAGGAATCGTCGGGCCAAACGGTGCGGGCAAGAGCACGCTGCTCGACATGGTGGCGGGTCGTCTCACGCCAACAGCCGGAACAATCGACATTGGCCGCACTGTCAAAGTGGGTTACTACGACCAACTCGGTCGCGACCTCGACTTGAGTAAACGTGTGCGTGATGC
>JBILBZ010000089.1:0-5955 GCA_044353425.1 Ilumatobacteraceae bacterium
ACCCAAACTCATCCACGCGCGCAGCATGTTGTTTGCCCGTGAGAAGCGAGGTGTACTCCCACGAGTGCTCATCGTGGCGGGTGTAACGATGTGGTGCGCTCACAACGCCCAACGTTTCGACATCAATGGTGATCACTTTGATGTCGGCGGTATGTCCGATATGCAACGGAAGTCGATGCGTGAGGATGCTGTTTGTGAACGGTGTATTTGCAAAGTCAATGTCGACGCAGCCGTCGAACTCTGTGCGGTGCGCACCATTCATTTCGCCCCATCGACCATGACCATCTGTAGCAAGCCACAAATCTGGTTCTGGCAAGTCACGAAACAACAACATCTGTTGCACCATCCATTGCGCTGACAGTCGAATCACTGCTGTTGCTTCATCGGCCAACAAATTGACTTCCGCTGTCCATCCCTCGTTTTCCCAGCGCAGGTTCACATTGCTGCCAGGCGAGCCATCCCAAAGGTCCCATGCAGCGGAATAACCCGATGCAGAAGGTGGAAGATAGTTGGCCATAACCATTGTTCTATCGGACGAAATAGCTCACGGTGGTGGGGGCGTACAGAACGGCTACGGTTTTCGCCATGACGCCATTAGACGAGGTTCGCGCATTAGTGCTGTCGCATTGCGTACGAGGCTCCGTGGTGTCGCTGCCGTTAGTTGATGCTCGCGGTTTGGTTCTTGCAGAACCTGTTGTGTCGGCAGAGCAAGTACCTCCATTCGCTAACACTGCTGTTGATGGCTATGCAGTGCGTGCGTCTGATGTTGCTCAGGTACCTGTTGAACTTCGTGTGATCGGTGAAGTGGCAGCTGGTGCAGTTGCACAATTGCCCGTTTCAGAAGGCACTGCAATTCGGATCATGACGGGTGCGCCCATCCCAGATGGATGCGATGCGATTGTCATGGTGGAAGACACCGAACGCTTGGGTGACGATGGTGTTCGAATCTTGAGGAGCGTCTCAGTTACTAGTGGAATTCGTGATGCAGGTTCTGACGTACAAGCAGGTGCCGTTGTGTTCGAACCAGGCGTCATTGTGACACCGATGGTCGAGGGAGTTCTCTCAAGTATCAACGCTCGCACAGTGTCGGTGGTCTGGCGCCCACGTGTTGGCGTGATTTCTACTGGCGATGAATTGGTTGATGATGGCTCTCCGCTGCAGAAGGGTCAGATTCGCGAGTCGAATCGCAAGATGTTGTTGCGACTTGTCGAGGAAGCCGGAGCTGAACCGATTGACCTGGGCATCATTCGCGACAATGAAGAAGATCTTGAAGACACGCTGCGCAAAGCAACAAGCCGAGGCATGGTTGATGCACTCATCACAAGTGGCGGTGTGAGCATGGGTGATTACGACGTGGTGAAAGCAGTTCTCGGTCGCATTGCCGAGATGCATTGGTTCCAAATCGCGATGAAGCCTGCAAAACCTTTCGCATTCGGCACGATGCCTGGCGTGGGCGAAACAATGGTGCCCATCTTCGGATTGCCAGGTAACCCAGTGAGCTCGCTGATGAGTTTTGAACTAATCGCACGCCCCGCAATCCGCACGATGTTGGGAATGCCTCATGCGTTCCGTCCGCGGGTGACTGCAATCGTTGATGAAGACGTCAAGCGAGGCGTTGACGGCAAAACGCACTTTGATCGTGTGCATGCGTCGTGGAGTAGCGATGGGCGAGTGCATGTGCGCAGAACCGGACCGCAAGGCAGTCACCAACTGGCCTCGACTGCCGTGGCAAACGCCATCATGGCTGTCCCTGACGGCACCGGAGTCACGGCTGGCGATGAAGTGACAGTCACTTTCCTTGGTCCAGACGCTGGTCCCGTTGCGGGATAAGACCGAAGTAGTCAAAACTTGACGACTGCGTAGGATTGCCACGTGGACCTCATTGACAAGCACGGGCGTACTGTGCGCGACCTGCGTATCTCGGTGACTGACCGATGCAATTTTCGCTGCACGTATTGCATGCCAGAAGAGGGCTTGAAGTGGCTCGACAAAGCAGAAGTGTTGTCGTTTGAGGAGATCGAGCGTGTCTCTCGCGTTCTTGTTGAGCGTTTCGGCATCAACAGCCTGCGCCTCACGGGTGGTGAACCCACAGTTCGTGCTCACTTGCCTCGCCTGATTGCCCAACTCGCAGCCTTGCGTTTGGAAGACGGCACTAAGCCCAACATTGCACTCACAACAAATGGTGCCACTTTGCGCAACATCGCCGGCGAGCTACGTGCCGCAGGTCTTGACCGCATCAACGTCAGCCTCGATAGTTTGCGTGCCGATCGTTTCCTCGCGATGACTCGTCGTGATGAACTTGACAACGTTCTTGCTGGCATTGCCGAAGCTAGTAAGGCTGGCTTCGACATCGTCAAGGTGAACACAGTGGTGGAACGTGGTGCGAACGATGACGAGATTCTTGACATGGCTCGCTTCGGACGTGACAACGGTGTACAAGTGCGCTTCATTGAATTCATGCCGCTCGATGCGTCGAACATCTGGGAACGCAACAAAGTCGTGACTCAAGAAGAAATCGTGTCGGTCATCTCTTCAGAGTTCCCGCTGGAAATTGTTCCTGCGCGCGGTGCTGCTCCGGCAGACAGATGGCGCTATCTCGATGGCAAGGGCACCGTTGGTGTGATCCCGAGCGTGTCGAAACCATTCTGTGCCGACTGTGATCGTGTTCGCCTCACGAGCGACGGTCAGTTCCGGACGTGTCTTTTTGCGACCGATGAGTTCGACCTGCGCAATCTCCTGCGTAACGGCGGAAGTGACGACGAGATCGCTGATCTCATTGTTCATGCTGTCGGAACAAAGTGGGCAGGTCATCAAATCAATCAGGTGAACTTCATTCGTCCGAATCGTTCGATGAGCCAAATCGGCGGATGACCATGTCTGCTGATGTCACGGGCGAACTCGCCAATCTCAATGTGCTGGTCGAGATTGATGGCCCCGTTGCCACTCTCACGCTCAATCGTCCGACAAAACGCAATGCCGTGCAGATGGCAATGTGGGCAAGCATCGATGCTCATGTCACCGCTCTCGCAGCGAATCCCGATGTGCAAGTGCTCGTTGTGCGCGGTGCAGGCGAACACTTCTGTGCCGGTGCTGATATCTCAGAACTCACAAACGGCCCGAGCGGTGAGTATGCGCGCATCAACTGGGCGGCAGAAGAAGCACTCGCTAACTTCCCGTGCCCAACAATCGCAATGATCCGCGGCAACTGTGTGGGCGGCGGAGTATCAATCGCCAGCGCATGCGATATTCGCATTTCGGCCGACGACGCCATCTTCGGAATCACTCCGAGCAAGTTGGGCATTGTGTACCCCACGAACGCACTCGAGCGTGCAGTACGCATCCTTGGCGCCTCCGCAACAAAGCACCTTATGTACACCGGTGAACTGATTGATGCCGAGCGTGCGCTGCGCATCGGGCTCATCGACGAATGTCTCTCGGTGGATGCATTGGAGGCCCGAGTGAATGAACTCGTCGCCACCATCATTGACCGTTCATCTCTCACGCAGGTGGCGAGCAAGGCGATGATCGATGAAGTCATTCGTGACGGCAAAGTGAAGCCAGCGACCACGCGTCATTGGGAAGACGAGATGAACAAGAGCGGCGAAGTCCGCGAAGGTGTCGCAGCGTTCCTTGCTAAGCGTCCGGTTCGCTGGCCGTGGAAGCGCAGTTAGGTTGTGGCCGTGACTGAGCCCACCTTTAGCCATCTCGACGACAAGGGCAACGCCCACATGGTCGACGTCGGAGACAAAGCCATCACTCGTCGTCGTGCCGTCGCACGTGGTTCCATCACGATGGCGCCCGAAACATCAACTGCGATCACCGCGGGCACACTTCCGAAGGGTGACGTTCTCGCCACCGCCCGAATCGCCGGTATCCAGGCAGCCAAGCGCACGTCCGATCTCATTCCGTTATGCCACCCGCTCATGCTCACCAAAGTTGCGGTCGAGTTAACGGTGGGCGAGGGCGTCGTGAACATCGAAGCTGTCGTCGAGACAACAGGACAGACCGGAGTCGAGATGGAAGCCCTTACGGCATGCTCCATCGCAGCTCTCACCCTCTACGACATGTGTAAGTCGGCCGACAAGGACATGGTCATTGGCGAGATTGCCCTATGGGAGAAATCCGGCGGTCGCTCCGGGGAGTACAAAAAGAGCCTCTGAGGCCGATTCCGGAGTTTTGTCAAGGCATGTGAACATTGACCCACCCCAGAGAGTTTCCTTATTTCATAAGGGTTTGAAGGCAATCTGAGGTATGGAATGGTCCGTTTCTGACCCCAGAGCCCGGAATCGTTACTAGGCTTTCCCAAGTCATGAGCAAGCTCGTTCTACTCATAGTTGGCGCCATGTGGATGGCAGTCCTCCTTCCCCCTCTTTTGCGCTCCCGTTTCGACGGTGGAGCCGTTTCTTCCGTCTCCGACTTCAGCCGTCAGTTACGAACACTGCAGCGCACCCAGAACCCTGTCGGTACTCCTCACGCAATGCGTGCGATGGCTCGTCCGTTGGCACCATCTCCTCGCGCACCGTATGCACCAGGTCGTCCGCAACAGCGTCAAGCCCCGATGCCACAGCGCCCACGTCTCATTGCTTCTGACGAAATGTTGGAGCCCACCGAGCAGCGCCACCGTCGTTCTCATCACACCGCTGAACTTCCTCGTGCGCACTACGCCGCCGAGACCCAGTTCATGAACCCTCGTGAAGTGGTTCGTCGTCGTCGCGTGAATGTTCTCTACGGCCTTGTTGCTGCCAATGCAGTGTCCTTGTTCCTTGGTCTCACCACCGGAAGCACCGCAATGGTGTACTTCTTCACAGTGGCGTTCCTTGGTCTTGGTGCCTACTGCTACATCCTGGTGCAGATACGCAACCAGGAATACCTGCGCCGTTACTACGGCCAGCGCGCCGCCTGACCCAGCTCACCTTCTTGACGCTTGAGGGCCTCATTGGAGGCGACTGTGACGGATGGCAACCCCTCTCCTATGATTTCGGTACTCACATCACCGAAGAGGAATCCCCATGCCACAGTCTTGGACCGAAGCGCAAAACACAATCTTGAACCCAGGTTCCGGAACCATGTTCGAACTGGAGACCGCCAATGTTCTCGGCGTTGAGATGGAAGTCTTCAAGCATGCTCCAAAGAACCTGGCGCTGATCCTGCAAGGTGCACGCGCTCATGGCGACAAGACATTCCTTCTCTACGAAGGCGAGCGCTACACATTTGCTCGCGTCATGGATGAAGTCGATGGCTTGGCTCACTTGTTGGTGAACAAGTACGGAATCAAGAAGGGTGATCGCGTTGCCGTCGCAATGCGTAACTTCCCCGAGTGGATTATCTCTTTCGCAGCAATCATTTCTGTAGGCGCCATCAACGTGTCGTTCAACGCGTGGTGGACCGAAGACGAGATGGACTTCGCACTCAAGGATTGTGGAGCAAAGGTTCTCATTGCCGACCAGCAGCGCATCGATACTGCTCATCATTCATGCCGCACACTCGGCATCAAGATGTTGGCAGTTCGTCCAGAGACCGAAGTTGGTCCTGACATTGATGAGTGGTCAAAGGAAGTTAAGAGCGGTCTTGGAATGCTCATGGTCGACATTGATCCTGATGACGACTGCACCATCTTGTACACCTCGGGCACCACTGGTCGCCCGAAGGGTGCTGTCAGCACACACCGCGCAGTGGTGAGCTCGCTCATGGCGTTCGCTGGACGTAACGGTGTTCTTGCACTTGCATCTGATCCAGAGCCAGTTGACCCGAACGATCCCGTATTCGATACATCGTTCATCCTCATCGTGCCTCTTTTCCACGTGACTGGTTGCGTGCCTGTGATGCTCAGCTGTTTTATGGCTGGCCTCAAGCTCGTCATCATGTACAAGTGGGATGCCGGTAAGGCATTGCCCATCATCGAGCAAGAGCGCATCACGAACTTCGTTGGCGTTCCCACACAGAGCTGGGACTTGG
>JBILBZ010000090.1:0-5944 GCA_044353425.1 Ilumatobacteraceae bacterium
GCCTTGAAAGCGAGAGGGTGTAAAAGCCCCGGGGGTTCAAATCCCTTCCGTTCCGCCAGGAGAGTTGGCTTCGGCCAACTCTCCTTTTTTATACCCACATATGTGATGGGCCGACGTTTATGGGGGTGGCGGCGGAGAGTTTTAGCGTTCGTCGCGTACGAACGGATTACCCAGTGCCTTGGGCGCGCCACGCAAGTTCTTGCTACCCGGGCGGCTGAATGCGATGAGCGCAATCAGCGTTGCAAGGTAGGGAAGCATCTGCATGAAGGCTGAGGGAATAAACCTGATCTCTTCAGCCTGCAAGGTGAAGGGCAAGCGTAAACAAAAGCCGAACAAAACAGCCCCGAAGATGAGCCGCACCGGATGCCAACCTGCAAATACGACGAGAGCAAGAGCAATCCAACCGATGCCGTTGGTGGTGGCAGCTTGGTGCCACGCCGCGCTTTGCGCGAGCATGTGCCACGAACCGCCAAGCCCGATGAGCGCTCCACCGAACAATGTGTATCTAATGCGGATGTTCGAGACAGACAAACCTTGAGCATCGACTGTTGCAGGGTCATCTCCGGTTGCACGTAGTTCCAAACCGGGACGTGTGCGGAACAAAAACCACGCGGAGGTAACTGCAAAGGCAATTGTTCCGAATGTGATGATGTCGTGAGTAAATAAGATTGGTCCAAGAACGGGGATATCTGACAATGGTCCAAGAGTCATCGGTTGAATGATTGTTGTGACGGTGCGACCTTCGGCGGGTTTGCCTAAGAAGTTTGCGAGTCCTGTTCCAAAAATGACAAGTGCAAGACCTGACACAATTTGATTCGCACGGAGAATCACGGCCAGGGCGGCATGGATGCTGGAGAGCAAAGAACCGACCATCGTTCCGACGGCAAGACCTATCCAGATACTGCCAGTGGCATCTGCAGCAAGGAATGAAGAGATTGCTGACGTAAGAAGGATGCCTTCAACACCGAGATTGAGAACTCCAGAGCGTTCGGTAAACAACGCACCGAGAGCGGCGAGGATCAGTGTGGTCGCAAGTGTGACCGCGTTGGCACTTGTGAGAATCCAAATATTTTCGTTCATTGTGTGACTGCCTGAATTCGTACGGCCCTGATTTTGTATCGGCGGAATGCCTCACCACCAAGTGCAAACAAAAGAATTGCTCCTTGCAGCATCACTCCAATATGAACTGGTGTGTCTGTGGTGACTTGTAGTTTTTCACCACCAATGCGAAGGCCAGAGAAGAGAATTCCGCTGACGATGATGAGGGAAAAATTGTTTCGAGCAAGAGCAGCAATCACGATGCCTGCATAGCCATACCCAAGCATGGTGATACCTGGATCCAATCTGCCAAATTGGCCTACAACAAGTGTTGCACCACCGAATCCAGCCAACGCACCAGAAATTAACATGACTTGCATAGTGGTACGACGGGGATTGATGCCCGCGTACTGTGCGGCTCGTGGTGAATCTGCAATCACCTGGATGCGATAGCCGAACTCCGTGCGCTTCACCAGCCAGTAAAGAAATAGTGCCAACCCAATAACGACGAAGAACGTTGGATAAGTACGGGAGTCGTTGATGCCACTCAACCTTGCGGAGTCAGCAACAGTTCTTCCGACAGGAAATGTGGAATTGGGAGGACGGAAATAACTGCCTGGTGTGTAGATGAAGTAATTCGCCAAACTGGCTGCGATGTATGTCAACAACAATGTGGTCACAATCTCACTTGTGCCTAAACGTGCACGAACAAATGCTGGTAGAAAAATCCATGCTGAACCAGATGCCGCACCGATGAGAAGTACTGCAGGAATCATAATGATCGAAGGAAAGTGTGGCCCAAGTGCAATACCAGCCCACACGCCACCGATCATTCCCATGTAGAGCTGGCCTTCTCCTCCAATGTTGTAGAGGTTCATCTGAAATGCAAATGCAGCACAGACTCCTGTACAGATGAGTGCCGTTGATAGGCCAAGTGTGTCGGTTAGCCCTCGTGAGGAGAAGAACCCCTGTTGAAGCATGTTGCTATATGTTTCGGACACTGAATAACCAGTAACGATCAGGAAGATGGCGCCGGCTAAGAGTGCGGTGAATACTGACACGACTGGAACTAGGGCAGACAGGTATTTCGGCGACTCACTGCGTTGTTCAAAAACGATTCTGAAGGGTGCTCGCATTAGATGCTGCCTTCCGTACTGAGGCCGGCCATTGCTGCTCCGACGGTGGCAAGCTGTGCAGCATCACCACGTGTTTCATGGACTATTGCTCCGCGATAGAGCACAAGGATACGATCCGCAAGCGACATGATCTCGTCAAGGTCTTCAGAGATGAGAAGAATTGCTTGTCCAGCACTGCGTGCATCATCAAGAAGGCGCCGCACAGTTTCGATAGCACCCACATCAAGGCCGCGGGTGGGTGAGCACACTACGAGCAGTTTCGTTGCCGCACGACCACCAGAAAGTTCGCGTGCGAGTAGAACTTTCTGTGCGTTACCACCCGACAGCTTGCGTGCAAGGTGATCAGCGTCGTTTGCCTTGATTTCGAACTGTTCGATAAGGCGGTTTGCTTCGGGGCGAACCGATGCACGGTCAACTACAATCTGACGGTCGCGCGTGAGTAGCAAGTTGTCAAGAATTGACATGGAAGGCACAAGACCCATTCCCAAACGATCCTCGGGAACATACGCAAGACCAAGTTCGCGTGCCGCAATTGGTCCACGATCTGTTGTCATCGCGCCACCGATAGAAATAGTTCCTGCGGTGGGGGAGAGAAGCCCTGCAATGGTGTCGGCAAGTTCACGCTGACCATTGCCAGCAACACCGGCGATACCCACCATCTCGCCCTCATGCACATTGAATGAAATGTTGGAGAGAAGATTGACGCCTTCGGATTCAAGTGACAATTCACGAATCTGAAGAACCTCGTGACCAGTGGGGTGCGAAGCGCGTTGCGTCGACAAATTAATGTCACGACCCACCATGAGGCGAGCGAGTTCTTTGGTATCGGTTGTGCCGCGACCTGAAACATGTCCGGTGACGCGACCGCCGCGCAACACAGTGACGCGATCGGAAATTTCGACAACCTCACCCAGTTTGTGGCTGATAAAGACGATGGATTTTCCTGCTGCAGTCATTGCATGAACATTTTCAAACAACTTTTCTACTTCTGCGGGAACAAGAACAGCGGTGGGTTCGTCGAGAAGAAGAATCTCGGCACCTTGGTACAGAGCCTTCACAATCTCAACACGTTGGCGTTGTCCAACGGAAAGATCTCCAACGATTGCGGAAGGATCAATAGGAAGTCCGTAGGACTCCGCTACTGCTGCAACTTTCTCACTGATTGATGTGCGATTGAGTGTGAACGAAAGATTGCGACTGCCGAGGACAACATTCTCTGCGACAGTAAAGCGTTCGACAAGACGGAAGTGCTGATGCACCATTGCGATTCCGTGCTGCAGACCAGCGCGCGGCGATGACAACGAAATTGGTTCACCGTTGCGCAGCATGTATCCGCTGTCGGGTTGGTAGAGGCCACACAACATGGCGGCCAAGGTGCTTTTCCCCGCACCGTTTTCTCCGAGGAGAGTGTGCACTTCACCTGCGCGCACGTCGAAATCAACAGAGTCGTTTGCGAGTACACCAGGAAAGCGTTTTGAAATTGAATGTGCTGAGAGTGCGATAGGGGCCGCATCACCTGAGTGATGCGGCCCCTTCACGACCTCGTGAGAGGAATTAATCATTCGTCTTTATCGGAACCCTTGACACCTTCAACGAAGAATGTCATTTGTCCCAAGAGGAATCCAAGGTCAGCCTTTTCGCCATCGGCCAACCATGCGGAACCATCTTGCTTGTTGATGGGGCCGGTGAATGGAGCGAAGGTTCCAGCAATGATTGCGTCCTTCTTCTGAGTAATCAGTTCCTGTGTCTCTGCAGTAACTGAATCACCGAAAGAACCGAGAGTGACCATTCCGTCACTCATGTTTCCATAGGTTGATTCAGATGGTGGGCATGAATCTGGATCAGATGCCTTCGCTGCTTGAACTGCTTTCGCGGTCTTCACGTAGAACGGACCCCAGTCCCATGTTGGTGCGGTGAGCCAGGCCTCTGGTGCTGCTTCCTTCACATCGGAGTTGTAACCAACCCACTTCGCACCCTTTGCCTGAGCAGCAACGCCAGTTGCTGTGGTGTCTTGGTGCATTGCGAGAACATCAACGCCTGCGTCAAGAAGTGACTCTGCGGCCTGCTTCTCGAGAGTTGGGTCGAACCATGTTCTTGTCCATGTGACCTGAACAGTTGCCTCTGGTTTAACGGAGCGAACGCCAAGTGTGAATGCATTGATTCCACGAATAACTTCTGGAATCGAGTACGCAGCGACGTAGCCAATCTTGCCGTTCTTAGTCGCATTACCTGCAGCAATACCGGAGAGGTAACGAGCTTCTTCTGCGGCTCCAAAGTAGTAACCAATGTTTGCTGGCACCGAAGCAACGTCTTCAAATGCTCCGCCTTCAGCTTTCGTCAAAAGGAAATCTGCTCCTGTTGCCCATTGGAAACATACTCCTGGGTTCTTGGCTGCAACGCGGGAGAGTGGCTTGCCATATCCGAATGATGTTGCAAAAATTAGGTCGTAACCTTCTTCTGCAAGCTGTTCAAATGTTGCTTCTGAAGTTTCATTGTCAGGGATGCTTTCAATTCGCTTGACTTCAACACCAAGTTCTTCCTCAAGTTGAAGGATGCCCTGGTCATGTTGGTATGTCCAGCCTTTGTCTTCCTTTGGCCCGATGTAAACAACGGCAACTTTGAGGTCGCTCTTTGCATCTGTGGTGTCTGAGCCTGATTCACTTCCGCCGCATGCTGCGACGATGAGTGAAGCGGCTGCTGCCGTAGCGGCAAGCTTCCAGAACTTCTTCATATGTTGATCTCCCAATGATCGTCGGCACCGCCGTCGGTACCGAATAGGGAAAACCTTAGTTCGCAAAAATGAGTCCCTAATCATGGAGAACAAGGCGTTAACAGAAAATCAACAATGGTGAAAAGGCTTTTGCACAGGCACTTTTGGGCCCCCGAAGGGTAGGAGCCCATGGTCGGGGGTACACTCAATTTCTCCCAGGAGAGGTGCCAGAGTGGCCGAATGGGGCGCCCTGCTAAGGCGTTGTCCGTCTTAAAGCGGACCGTGGGTTCAAATCCCACCCTCTCCGCCATGAGTTTGTCTCGCAGACTTCTCACAGTCGCTCTGACTGTTGGCGCCCTGACCTTCATCGCGCCCTCCCCGGCAGGGGCCAAAGTGGCGACCGGTTGCGTCAAGACATACACCGTGAAACGAAACGATTCGTGGAGCAAGATTGCCGACAAGGTAAGTGTTTCAATGAGATTGCTTTTACAAGTCAATAGAGCCAATGCAAATACGATGATTTTGATTGGTGACGTCATCTGTCTGCCTCGGGCGGCAGTGACTTCTTCGGCACCGCCGAGAAACCTTCAACTGCAACCCCCAGCTGAGCGGTATTCCACCAAGCAAGCAGCTGCCATTATTCGAGAGATCTTCCCTGACAACCTTGAGGTCAGGGCTGTGGCCATTGCCAAGAGGGAGAGCAGGCTGAATCCGGCGGCTTTTTCATGGTGCTGTGCGGGGCTCTTCCAATTGAATTGGAATCCACACAAGAAGTGGCTCAATGCCATGGGAATTGGATCGGCCCAAGAACTGCTCGACCCATACGTAAATGCGCGGGCTGCTTTGCAGCTATACAGGCGTTCAAATGGCTGGGGCCCTTGGGAGTAAAGGGTTTCGGCCAGTCAGGTGCGTGGATTTCATCGGACCCGATATCATCAGAAGTCCACATATTTGCGCTCGTAGCTTAATGGATAGAGCATCTGACTACGGATCAGAAGGTTGTAGGTTCAAGTCCTGCCGAGCGCGCCAGTAACGAAAATCCCCCTGTATTTACAGGGGG
>JBILBZ010000091.1:0-5942 GCA_044353425.1 Ilumatobacteraceae bacterium
ACAGAATCACGCCATCAATAGAGAGACGCTGATGGAATGCATCGGCGACACTGACTGCGTCTTGACCTGTCATCGCATCGACAACAAGGAATGTGTAGTTCGGCTTCACTGTCGTCGAGATGTTTGCGACCTGACGCATCATCTCTTCGTCAATGGCCAGACGACCGGCGGTGTCAACAATGACAACGTCTTTCCCTAAACGCTTTGCTTCTTCAAGACCTCGACGTGCCGTTGCAACAGGATCACCTGGCTCTGAAAACACCGGAACGCTGATCTGATTACCCAATGTGCGCAATTGCTCGACAGCAGCAGGACGCTGAAGGTCTGCACCAATCAGGATCGGCTGACGACCTTGCGACTTAAACCATCGTGCAAGTTTTGCCGCGCTAGTGGTTTTACCTGAACCTTGCAAACCAGCCATGAGCACAACCGTGGGTGGTTGACTTGCATATGTGATCTTGAGTGTTTCTCCACCCAACATCGCAACGAGTTCGGCATTAACGATCTTGATGATCTGCTGGCTGGGGTCCAACGCTGCAGAAACAGTTGCACCGATGGCCTGTTCACGAATTCGTGCGACGACATCACGAACTACGCCAATGTTTACGTCGGCTTCCAAGAGAGCGGTACGAATTTCGCCCATTACCTCATCGACATCATCCTCAGTGAGGCGGCCTTTGCCCTTTAGTCGCTTGACTATTCCTTGTAGACGGTCGCCGAGTGAATCAAACATCGTGATGAAGGTTACCGACTGAAGGTTGAGCCCGATTAACCCACAGTTATGGCAATAACGATTCTGTTTTCCACGTTGAGATTCACTCGATTTGAGGAGTAATCCTGCGTCAACATGAAGAATTCACCATCACGAGCAGCAATTCTCACCTGCCACCCGTTGACCATTGCCACCCTTGTGGCTTCCGCCTCTGGCAAGCCAAGAAGTTGCTGGGCACTATTTTCATCAAGCGGCTGCATCTGAGCAGGCGGTACCTCTCCCCCGCGCACAGGCACCGTGTCCGTACTCACCACAACATTCTTTCGGAAAGCCAGATACTCATCTGCAATCGCCAACACTGTTCCGACATCACCATCAACATTGAAATAGGTATACGCCGGCAGGAGCATATGTGTGAGGTTTGCAAGTTTTGTTTCCATCAATGTGAAACGAACCCCGGTGATCGGAACAATCGTTTCTGACGAGGATGAACCCGAGGATGACGGTGAGGACGTCACGGAGTCGGCTGCAAGACGAGTCACGGCACCGATCGTCGCATATGTTGGATTATTGAGACGCTTGACTGCTTCGGCAGGGGTGAGAATTGGAAACCGACCAGCCATTGCAATTGCAATCATCGGACCTGAAGCGGAAACAACATCGCCATTCGCATCGAAAATAAATTGTGTTGCGAGGTTTGTCTGAACGCCACCCAAGGTCAGATAACCAGTGACAGTTGTAGATCCATTCGATTGCACTGCAGCCAGTGGATAGTTGGTCGGGACCATGTCGGCACGAGAGAGAATTTGATTGGTGCGACGGATTGCTTGATCCGGCGAGAGTGATGGTTCCTGCCTCTCGCACCCATCGCTTGGCGCAGGACATCCTGGCTCTGTCTGTTGTGCGCCATTGCTGTATGTCCACCAGCCGCCAGCTTCATCTACAAACAAATTGGCAAAGCGATCAGCATTCGACTCATCCTTCACAACAAAAGAATTGTCATCAACTCTGTCCACGACACCTTTGATGTTCAATGCGAATGCAATCTTGCCTAGTTCACCAGCGGGCTTTCGGCGACGGCCAACTGACCACGCAAGAAGGCGGTCTCCTAAATCAGGCAAAGGACCTCGCACATCGAATGTCAAGGTATTGGGAACAGTATCTACGGGACCTTCCGCCTGTTCAAGCGCCATACGAACTTGTCCCGATTGACTCTGTGACGAGGCGAGCAGCAGCGTCACAGGACCATCGTTGGTGCACCCAGTCACACCAACCGTGCAGGCCAGAAGAACTAAAAGAAAAGATGTGCGCTTCATGTCAAGAGAAGCGTAGAACTATTCGAAGAGGGCGGTGATGTATTCCGCCGGGTCAAACACAACCAAATCATGAGCGCCTTCACCAAGACCTACCAACTTCACTGGAATCCCCAGATCGGTCTCAATTGCGAAAACGATGCCACCTTTTGCAGATCCGTCCAGTTTCGTCAAGACAACCCCGGTGACGTCTGTTGCCGCCGCAAACTCACGAGCCTGCGATAGCCCGTTCTGGCCAGTCGTCGCATCAATGACGAGAAGAACTTCATTGACAGTTCCCTCTGCTTTGTCAGCAACACGGCGGACTTTCTTCAGTTCTTCCATGAGGTTTGATTTGTTCTGCAAACGTCCTGCGGTGTCGCCAAGCACAAGGTCAATTCCCTTTGCAGAAGCACTCTGAATTCCATCAAAGATGACAGAGGCTGGATCTCCGCCTTCAGCACCGCGAACATATGCAGCACCACACCGATCTGCCCAAACAAGCAATTGCTCTGCCGCTGCTGCGCGGAACGTATCCCCCGCTGCCATGAGAACCGTTGTGCCACGTGCAGTCTGCGCTGTTCCAATCTTTCCGATAGTGGTCGTCTTACCAACACCGTTCACTCCAACAAAGAGCCAGACATTTGGCTTCTTTTCAGCATCAAGATGCAGGCCACGATCTGTTGTTGCCAGCTGTGCAGTCATCGCCTCACGCAAGGCACTAATCGCATCATCGGGCGTGCGAATTGTTCCTGCTTTTGCAGCAGTACGCAATGGGTCAAGCAATCGAGTTGTTAATCCAATCCCGATATCAGCACGCAAAAGAGTCTCTTCGAGTTCTTCCCACGTACCGGCATCAATGGAACCACGGCCGCGTATGGATTGAAAAGCTGATGCGAACAAACTGCGTGTGCGCCCCGCCTTCTCCTTCACCGTCAGTTCGTCTGGTTCGGCTGTAGGGCCGGCACCTAATTCGTCACTTTTCGCAGGCTCTAACGTTTCCGAATCAGGTCCGGCCCACGCCGAACCTGTCGTCCCCATTGCCGAGTCAGTAGCAGCAGTCGCGGCCGCGGAATCTGTTCTGCCGGACGACGACCCTTCGTCGTCGACATAGCGATCAGGTGCAGTCGACGATGGAGTGGTCGTCGTCAGAGGCGAAACAGGCGCAGAGGAGGTCGGCTGTACAGCCGCTTTCGGTGTCTTACTGCGGCGGGCACGAACAACGACGATGCCGCCCGAGAGCAGTGCGAGGACGGCGATGAGAAAGACGATGTTGATCGTCGATGACTCGAACACGGCTAGTTCCCAGCAGTGTTGCTAGCGCGCTCAGACACAACCTTGGATGATCCACCCGGCTGCATCGAGACTCCGAGCAAGCAGTCGGCTGCTTCCATGGTGCGCTTTTGGTGACTCACGATGATGAGCTGTGCATCGCGACGGAACTCTTGCACGAGTCCGAGGAATCGATGCAGGTTCACATCGTCAAGAGCAGCTTCGACTTCGTCCATGACATAGAACGGAGATGGTCGGCTGCGGAACACAGCAAACAGGTATGCCAGCGCAGTCAATGAACGCTCACCACCAGACAGAAGAGACAACTTCTTAAATGTCTTTCCAGGCGGTGTTGCTTCTACTTCGATACCAGTGTTCAGCATGTCTCCAGGGCTGGTGAGAGCAAGCTTGCCCTTGCCGCCAGGGAACAGAAGCTGGAACAAATCGGTGAAGTTCTTGCTCACATCTTCAAATGCGGTTGCAAAGACTGACTGAATCTCTTCGTCAATCGCTGCAATGACCTGTGCGAGTTCACGACGAGAATTACGCACGTCATTGAGTTGCTCTTCCAAGAACGTGTGGCGCTCTTGCAATTCTGTGAACTCTTGCAATGCCAATGGGTTAATCGGGCCCATCAAACGAATATCGCGCTCTAGCGCACGGGCGCGATCAGCATGGTCGACACCTTCTGCAACCTCGGGCATCGGAGAAGCCTCTGCCACTTCTGGTTCTACTTCAAGTTCACGACGAATCAGTTCGACTGCGGCCTCAAGACGCATACGAGTCTCGGCCTCTTCAACATCGACACGGCGTCCACGTTCGCGAAGAGCTTCGAGTTGCTGTTCTGCTTCTGTGCGGCCACGACGCGCAACGTCAAGACGAGTGGTGATCTCACGCACTTCATCACTTTGACGGCGACGCATCTCATACAACTCTGCAAGACGTGATTCCGCGGCAACGCGATGGCCATCTACTAAATCACCAAGACGCGTGATTGCAAGAAGTGATGCCTCAATGCGCTGACGACGCACACCCGCTTCTGCACGAGCAGCGGTATCAACTTCCAAACGACGATCAGTTTCTTCCAAGCGCTGCTTCAGGAATTGATCGCGCTCACGCAACCCAGCAAGACGAACTTCAAGGTCCTTTCGGCGCATTGCCATGTGTGTGGCCTTTGAATCAATCGCTGCACGAGCTTCGCCTTGAGCTTTGGCCGCTGCAATTTCTGCCGCCTCTGACTCTTCAAGGGCTGGAAGAAGACCTTCAAGCTCTGAGACGCGCTGCTGATAGCCATCAACACGTCCGCGGATGTCATCGAGGGAGCCCAATGTCATTTCACGTTCGGCACCATTCGAGCGACGATCGTTGGTCGTCTTTGCAAGGCGCTCGTTTGCCGCTTCCACCGCACGTACTTGGCGATCAAGCTTCGTTTGTGTTTCATTGATGCGCGTACGAGCAGCAACAAGCAACCTGCGCTGATTCTCCACCTCTGCATCAAGCGCTTGCAGTTCTGCTGTGGCAGTTGCAACTTCAGTACGAGTTTCTTCAATGACTTCGATGGAACCAACCTCATCGGCAGCGCCAAGACGCCAGCCAGATGGAGCCAACTTGTCACCACGGCGAGTAACGACAACCGCTGAAGAATTTGCTTCAACAATGTCGATTGCGCCCGCGATGTCTGTGGAGCAACCCACTTGCGACAACAATGAGTCGAGCAATGCACCAAGTTGCGCTGGTGCACCATTGGCCGGACGGACATGTGAACGAACCGATTCAATACCTTGCGGAAGTAATCCTGATGCTCCGCGATTCAAGCCGAGTGCGATGACTGCACCGTTGTGATCCACATTGCGCAATTGGTCGATGGCGCGACGTGCTGATGCTGGGTCAGAGACGACAATGGAGGCCAAGGTGTCACCCAGCGCGGCCTTGACTGCTGCATCCCAACCTTGATCAATGTCAAGAAGGTCTACAAGCGCGCCCACCACGCCTTCGATCTGAGCCAAATGTTCTGCACCAGTGCGAGCACGAGTGGAAGCCATTGCGGCTTCCAACGCTTCTAAACGAGCAACTGCACGAGCAGCACGACGCTCGGCAGTAGCGCGGCCTTGCTGTGCGACATCGCCAGCATTCTCGGCAACATCTCGCTCTTGCTCTGCCGCTGCAAGTTCGGACCGAAGAATTCCGACAGCAGACTCCGCCTGTGTGAGTTCAGCTTGCAAGCCGTCGATTGTTCCGACAAAAGCATTGTCCCGATTCTCGATCTGCTCGATACGGGCTTGCAATTTTTGAATCTCGCCCGCACCTTGTTCCACGGTGTTGCGCAGCGTGCGCAACTCACCGCGTACCTCAGCGGCCGCGGTCGAAGCTTCGTTGCCCTGCACTGTATGGAAGAGACCCTGTTCATTGCGTTCACGTTCAAAAGCATCTTCTTCGACCTGGAGAGAATCGCTCTCGCCCATTGCGATCGTGAGTCCACGCTCCACTTCGGCAAGGTCTTCGCGCATTTCTGCAGCATCTGCTTCCAAGGCTGCGACCACATCTTCGGCGATGAGTTGGCCTTGATCGCGCTCCATCGAACGGCGGCGTTCCGCAATGACTGCAACGAGTCCACGAGCTCGCTCTCGCAGTTGCTCGACTTTCATGAGCTCATCGTTTAAGCCAGA
>JBILBZ010000092.1:0-5860 GCA_044353425.1 Ilumatobacteraceae bacterium
GGACCGGAGAAGAAGAAGAGTCCATGCTCGCGATTGACATCCTCAAATGGCCCGGAGTTAACCAGGCTTTCTTGTTTTCATTGCTGCTCACCACAGCGATGTCTCTTGTTGTAATTCCTTTCGGAAAGCGGCGTCCCACCGACAAGCAGACCACATGGGGTGAGGCCATTTTGGGCAGCACGTACGTGTTTTTCACGATGTTCCTCGCCTTCGGTGTTGTTCCCCACCAGTTCATCGTTCATGCGGACAACGAACTCGGCTGGCGCAAAGACAAGTTTCTCAACGGCCCCTTCGACATCTTGAAGGCACAGGCAAATGGGGGAAATTTCCCATTCACATTGAGTTATGAAGCAGTTCGAGACGTGATTGCAATTGTGATTCATGTGTATTTCATTGCGCTCATGATCTATCTCTTCGTGTGGTGGCAGAAGCGTGGCGAGAAGACAAGTAAAGAAGTTGTCACTTCTTCGTATGGCCGTCCATTGGTTCGAAAAGGCTGATTTCTCATGGCACGCACTGACGCCAACCCACCCATGCCGGAGTGGTCGACGGAGTATCAACTCGTTGAGGTGGATGCCGACTATTTGGGCAGGGCTGTCAAGCCAAAGCAATTCATTCACATTGACCAAAGTGAATGCATTATGTGCGAAGGCTGTGTGGATATTTGCCCGTGGAAATGCATTCACATGGTGTCACCAGAAGCAGTGGCAGAAGCCGAAGCTGTTGACAAACCAGGCGATGATCCTTCCGATCATGTGATCTTCATCATCGATGACGATGTGTGCACGCGTTGTGCACTCTGCGTTGATCGCTGTCCTACCGGCGTCATCATTTTGGGGAAGGCCGGCGCGCCTGATCCAGAAGGTGACAGTCATACCCGAACAAACAACCACGGCTACGGCTATGGAATGCGCCTCTGAGGTGAATGAATATGGCAAAAGTATTAGATAACCCCCGCCCAACTCTGAAAGAGCGTGCAGCAAAAGCTGGACAGCAAGTTCAGGGAAGCCAGGTGTGGAATTCAATTTTCCGTCCGGGATCAATCTTCCGTAAGGGGTACACGGACAGTCCGCGTAACCGTTCGTATGTGATCATGAACTCGGTGCTGTATCACTTGCACCCAGTGAAGGTGAAGCGTCACGCAGTCAAGGTGAGCTACACGCTCTGCCTTGGTGGACTGAGTTTCTTTTTGTTCATTTTGTTGACCGTGACTGGCATCTTCTTGATGTTCTTCTATCGACCAACAGGTGCGAATGCATGGCAGGACATCCAGACGTTGCAGACATCAGTGACGTTTGGATTGCTGATTCGAAACATGCACAGATGGGCAGCTCACCTCATGGTGCTCAGCGTGTTTCTTCACATGGCACGAGTTTTTTACCACGGTGCATACAAGCCACCACGTGAATTCAACTGGGTGATTGGCGTTGTGTTGCTCACGCTCACATTGCTTCTTTCCTTCACCGGTTACTTGCTTCCATGGGACCAATTAGCGCTGTGGGCTGTAACGGTGGGTACCAACATGATGGGTTACACCCCCGTGATGGGATCACAAGTTCGCTTCGTTCTTTTGGGTGGTGTTGAAATCGGATCGGAAACGTTGTTGCGCTGGTACGTGTTGCACGTGATCATGCTTCCGTTCGTCATCGTCATCTTCATGGCTATTCACTTCTGGCGCGTCCGCAAGGACGGCGGAATTTCCGGACCGCTCTGATCTGAGGGAGAAGAACAATGACCGAAATCCCCGAACACCTCCTGAAGCGAGCACAAGCTGCTCGCGAAAAGGCAGCCGGAGCAACTGGCGCAGATGCGGCACCTGCTGGTGACCGCATCCCCGACGCTCTTCTAGACCGCACAAAATCTGCTGGCTCAGGCGCTGCTGCTGTTGTTGCCACGGCACCTGCTGCAGGCTTGCCTGTTGGCGCTGGTCCTGGTGGGCACACGCAGCGTTTGCTCACAGTGGTGAAGTCAGGTTCTATTCAAGAAGCAAAAGCTGCGCCAGTTGACAAAGTCCACACGTGGCCTCACCTTCTTGCAGTCGAGTTCGTTGCATCGTTGGCGATGCTTGCGGCACTCTTTGTTTTCTCGTGGGTCGTGAATGCGCCACTGTTGAAAGCTGCTGACTTCAACAAGACGCCGAACCCATCAAAGGCACCGTGGTACTTCCTCGGTTTGCAGGAACTTCTCACAATGTTCCACCCGATGATCGCTGGTGTGACGCTTCCAGGTGTTGGCATCCTTGCCCTCATCCTTGCTCCGTACCTCGACCGCAACCCATCGAACAAACCAGAAGATCGCAAGTTCATGACTTCGATGATGACAATGTTCCTTATCTTCTGGGCAGTGCTCACCATTATCGGTTCGTTCTTCCGTGGTCCAGGTTTCAACTTCACCTTCCCATGGCGAGACGGAATTTTCTTCGAGTTGTGATCGAACTTTCCATCACACAATGACATTCGACGTACAGACAAAGGATTAAGGAACGCAAAGATATGAGTACCGGATTGATAATTACCATCGTGGTTATCGCGGCGGTCGTGTTTGGCGCGATCGTTGTATTAACAACATCACGATCCACAGAAGTTCGTGGCGCAGGTTCATTGTCTCGCGAAACACGTTCACGTGATCGCAAGACAATTATTGGCGCAGATGCGTCAACTGGCCGTGAGGTCGAAGCAGCTGCACGTTCCACTGACATTGTGAAGGTTGCACCCGTTGAGGTTGCTCCGTTCATTGCTCCCGACGTAGAAGCAATTGGTGTATCTCGTCGTCAGTTCTTCAACCGCACAGCAGTCACACTGATGGCTGCGAGCATCGGCGCATTTGGCGCATCATGCGTTGCCTTCTTGTGGAAGGGCGCAGAAGGCGGCTTTGGTTCGAAGATCAACGCCGGCAAAGTTGACGACATCATCTCAGGCATTCGCTCGAACAAGGGCTTCTTGTACCTCGCAGAAGCTCGTGCATGGGTGACTGAGTATCCAAAGGGTTCTCTCAGCAAAGCAAAGACTGTTTACGGTGCGCAAGCTCCTGTCTATGCAGGCATGGAAGCTGGCGTTGTTGCGCTCTACCAGAAATGCCCGCATCTCGGTTGTCGTGTTCCAGAGTGTTCAAGCTCTCAGTGGTTTGAATGCCAGTGCCATGGTTCGCAGTACAACCGTGTTGGCGAAGTACGTGGTGGCCCAGCTCCTCGCGGAATGGATCGCTTTGCAGTGTCAGTCTCGAACGGAAATCTCACTATTGACACCGGATCAGTTTTTGCTGGTCCCGCCGTCGGTATCAACACAACAGGTCAAGAAGCCGAAGGACCGCACTGCGTCGGTGCAGGAGGACACTAATCATCATGATTGCCGCAACGAGCAGATCCATTGGATTACTCATCCTGCTTATTTCGATAGGCGGTTGGGTTCTCTATGGAATTTTCAACTTCCGCAAGGGCCGTTCTGAAATTGGTTCAGAACAAACTCTTGCAGCCAACCGTAAGCCGTACTACGACGACGAGACCCTTGAAGGTCCTCGCCTCGAACGTGTGCAACTTCTTGGTTTGGTATGTCTTGCAATCATCACAGTTGCATTGCCGCTGTATTGGATCCTCGAGCCACAGCGCCAAGCCGGAGCAAACTTCGGTTTCGAAAAGCGTTTTGTTAAGTGGGGCTCGCAGTTATTCGCACCGACAGCAGATGGTGGATACAACTGCGCAGGTTGTCACGGGGGTATGACGGGCACTGGCGGTGTCGCTGCGTATGCAGTCACCGACCCAAAGACTGGTGAAGTCAAATCTGTTTCTTGGAAAGCGCCAGCATTGAACACGGTGTTGTATCGCTTTAGCGAAGAAGAGATCACTTTCATTTTGAACTACGGTCGCCCATTCTCACCAATGTCGGCGTGGGGAACAATTGGTGGCGGTCCGTTGAATGAACAATCAATTGAGACATTGGTGGACTACATGAAGTCCATTCAGATTCCTCAAGCAGGTTGCATCAAGACGCGCGCTTATTATGACCCCACATGTGATGAAGGTTCTCTTCCAAAGAAGAACAATGATGAGATCATGGCGAAGGCTACTGAACTTTACGAAGACAAGATCTATGGCTCAGTGGGCGAAGCGTTGTTTAATCTCGATCTCGGTGGTGGCGCCTACTCTTGCGCGCGGTGCCATACAAAGGGTTGGTCGTACGGCGATCCTCAGGCAACCGGTGGCGGTGCATTTGGTCCGAACCTCACTGGTGGCTCGTCAGTACGTCAATTCCCCAACCAGTCCGACATGATCAACTTCATCAAGAATGGTTCTGAACTTGGAAAGCGTTATGGCGAACAAGGTCAGGGCAGTGGACGAATGCCAGCATTCGGACAGCTGTACACCGATGAACAGTTGAAGTTGATCGTCCAGTACGTGCGAGGTCTCTGATGTTGTCTGCTCTTCTTTCCATTGATTTCAATCCGGGCATTCGCGGCATCCTTGTCACGCTTGTGATGTTTGTGTTCCTAGTGGGCGGCACTTATCTGCTTGTTGGCACCAATCTCGGTGCACGTCTTGGTTTCCTGGTGGTAGGGGCAACTCTTGCTGGCTGGATGATGCTGATGTGCATCGTGTGGGTTATTTACGGCATTGGTCTGAAGGGACCAGAGCCGAAGTGGGTTCCTAATGAGCCCATTGCCATCGTTCGTGATGGTGCACTTTTCGATCGTGCTGAAGTTATTGAATCATCAATCAACATTGATGGGCTTGACCCAACAGCTGCTGCCAAGAAAGTCTCAGACACACTCGTTGAAGATGGTTGGAGATTGCTTGATGATTCCGACTCTGCGCGCGGTAAGGCAGTTGCCGCATCTGACGAAATTTTGCAGATTGAAGCTGAAGAGTTCGCCGCAGGCGAATATGTCTCCGTTGCTGTCTTTGACAAGGGCGGAGAGCGTTACCCGAAGATTGGTGAGTCCCTCGACTTCCTCGCCTTCTGGCACAAGCCTCGTTACTCAATTGTTCAGGTTGCACCTGTTGTACAACAGCGCACTGAGCCAGGTCGTGCGCCTGCTCGTGTTCAGATTGATACCACCAAGCCTCACCGGTATGTCGTGATGATTCGTGACCTCGGTGCAAAGCGTCGTCCAGGTTTCCTCATCGGTTTTGGTTCAGCCTTGATCTTCTTCCTGATGGTGTGGATGTTGCATCGTCGCGAGACGCTTCTTCGCGACAACCTTGCCTTGAAGTCAGCGGCGGCATAGTTCATGGGTCAGTACCTTCCCATCGTCGTATTGATGGTGCTGGCCGTTTTATTCGGGCTACTCAGCCTCATTGCGTCACGTTTGCTGGCTCCGAATCGTCCGAACTCTGCAAAAGAAGCACCATACGAATGTGGAATTGTTCCTGGTCGTGAACCACCGGAGCGTTTTCCTGTCAGTTTCTATGTCATCGCCATGTTGTTCATCATGTTCGACATTGAGATCATTTTTGCTTACCCCTACGCGATTGATCGAGAGTTCCTAGGAACATTTGGTTTCTTCGAAATGGCGTCGTTCAGTGCGGTTTTCTTTGTTGCATTTGTCTACGTGATTGCACGCGGTGCGCTTGATTGGGGTCCTATGAAGCGCGCAAATGGAAGCAGCGAGATTTCCGATGCTCCAGCCCTCACCCCACTTGGCAGTGTGCGTGTTGTTGGTTCTGAAGGTCGCGCTACAAATAATGGAAAGGCCGCGTAATGGGTCTTGCTCAGAATGTTCTCGATGATGGTCTTGGCGGCCTCGACCACAACTTCGTTACCGCGCGTGTTGAAGACTTGGTCAAGTGGGCACGTTCGCGTTCCAGTTGGGCTGCATCATTTGGTCTTGCGTGTTGTGCCATTGAAATGATGGGAACGGGTGCATC